>NZ_JBXARF010000010.1:0-232595 GCF_058807955.1 Comamonas sp. GW821-FHT11H03 | reverse complement strand
TTGGTGGAGGTAAACGGGATCGAACCGATGACCTCTTGCATGCCATGCAAGCGCTCTCCCAGCTGAGCTATACCCCCAAAAACTTTCTCTGCAAGACAACCTTTTAATCAGTCGCGTTTTGCAGAGACTCGAATTATAGACAGGTTTTTAGCGATTTTTCAAACGCGCGATAACTTTTTCACGTCCAAGCAATTCCAGTACCGCATCGACCGAGGGCGTATGGGCCGTGCCCACCGTCAGAACACGTACGGGCATGGCCAGCACAGGCATCTTCACACCCTGCGCCTTGAGCAACTCCTTGATCGCAGTCGCAATGGCTTCCTTGGTCCATTCCACGTTTTCCACCACGGCAGCGAATGCATCGAGCACGGGGGTGGCCGCCTCGGTCACATGCTTGGCATAGTCTTCAGCATTGCGCTCCACGCTGTCCACATAGAAGACCTTGGCCCAGTTGGCCAGATCCACCAAGGTCTCGCAACGATCCTTGAACAAGGCAGCAATGCGCACCAGACGGTCATCGGCGTCGATCAGGCTCTCGGCCACACCCGCCTTGACGACAAAGGGCTTGACCAACTGGGCCAGCTCGGCGTCGTCCATGGCCTTCAGATGCTGGGCATTGACCCAGCGCAGCTTGGCTTCGTCAAACTGACCGGCGCTGCGACCCAGGTGATCCAGGTTGAACCACTCCAGGAACTGGGCACGACTGAAGATTTCGTCGTCGCCGTGGCTCCAGCCCAGGCGGGCCAGATAGTTCACCATGGCATCGGGCAGATAGCCTTCATCACGGTACTGGGTCACGGCCTTGGCACCGTTGCGCTTGCTCATCTTCTCGCCTTGCTCGTTGAGCACGGTGGGCAGATGGGCAAAGGTCGGCACGGTGGCCCCCAGCGCTTCAAAAATGTGGATCTGGCGCGGCGTGTTGTTCACATGGTCGTCGCCACGGATGACATGGGTGATGTTCATGTCCATGTCATCCACGCAAACGCAGAAGTTGTACGTGGGCGTTCCGTCAGGGCGTGCAATCACCAGATCGTCCAGCTCGGAGTTCTGGAACTCGATACGGCCCTTGCACTTGTCTTCCCAGGCCACCACGCCGGACTGAGGAGTCTTGAAGCGCAGCACGGGCTTCACGCCCTCAGGAATCGCTGGCAACACCTTGCCTTCTTCGGGGCGCCATGTGCCGTCGTAGCGGGGCTTTTCCTTGGCTGCCATCTGCTTTTCACGCAGCGCGTCCAACTCCTCCATGCTCATATAGCAGGGGTAGACATAGCCCTTTTCCTGCAGCGTGGCCAGCACCTGCTTGTAGCGGTCCATGCGCTGCATCTGGTAGAACGGACCTTCGTCGTGGTCCAGTTGCAGCCATTCCATGCCTTCCAGGATCACGTCCACGGAAGCCTGGGTGGATCGCTCCAGATCGGTGTCTTCAATGCGCAGCACGAAGTCACCGCCATTGGCGCGCGCAAAAGCCCAGGGGTAGAGGGCCGAACGAATATTGCCCAGATGAATGAAGCCCGTGGGCGAAGGGGCAAAGCGGGTGCGAATTTTGTTGGTTGTCATATCAGAAATCCTTGTGCGGCATTCCCTGCGTCAAGGCTGCGGCGCTTGATGCGCACGCAGTCTCGGTCAGAGATGCCAAGCAAGAGCCGCCTCGCAGCGCAGGCCTCGTCCCCGTTGAGGGGGAAGGCGCGAAGCGACTCAGGGGGTGTTTCACAGCGTATCCAGTCCACGAGCCAGATCGACCTTGAGGTCTTCCAGATGCTCAAGACCCACGGAAATACGAATCAGACCCTGACCCACGCCAGCAGCCTGACGCTGGTCTTCGGTCAGACGACCATGCGAGGTGCTGGCCGGATGGGTGATGGTGGTCTTCACATCACCGAGGTTGGCCGTAATCGAGCACAGACGCGTGCTGTCCACTACATGGAAGGCATTGGCACGCAGTTGCTCCGCACCCTCACCCACCACGTCGAACGCCAGCACGGCACCGCCCATGCCGTTTTGCTGGCGCATGGCCAGCTCGTGCTGAGGATGGCTCTTGAGGCCCGGGTAGTAGACACGCGCCACCTTGGGATGGGCTTCCAGCCAGGCGGCAAACTCCAGCGCCGCAGCGCTTTGTGCCTTGACGCGCAAAGCCAGGGTTTCCAGGCCCTTCATCACCGTCCAGGCGTTGTAGGGCGCGATATTCAGACCGCCGCTGCGCAAGAAAGTGCCCATGACCTTGTCCACCAGGGCAATGGTGCCGCAAACCGCACCGGCCATGACGCGGCCCTGGCCGTCAAGGAACTTGGTGCCCGAATGCACGACGAGGTCGGCGCCAAACTTCACGGGCTGCTGCAGCACGGGAGTGGCGAAGCTGTTGTCCACGGCCAGCAGCGCGTTGTTGGCGTGTGCCAGCTCGGCCAGTGCGGCGATGTCGCAGAGATCGGTCAGCGGGTTGGTGGGCGTCTCGGCAAACAGCATGCGCGTGTTGGGCTTGATGGCCGCCTTCCAGGCTTCGATATCGGTCTGCGAGACAAACGTGGTTTCCACGCCGAAGCGTGCCATCTCGGTTCCCAACAGCTTGATGGTGGAGCCGAACATGGACTGCGAGCAGATCACATGATCGCCTGTCTTGAGCGCCGTCAGCGCGACCAGCAAGATGGCAGACATGCCGGTGGAGGTCGCAACCGCACATTCCGTCCCCTCCATGGCCGCCAGACGCTTTTCAAAGCTGGTGACCGTGGGGTTGCCGGTGCGGCTATAGGTGAAACCTGGCTCTTCATTGGCAAAGCGGCGCGCTGCGGTCGCCGCATCGGGCTGCACAAAGCTGCTGGTCATGTACAGGGCTTCGCAATGCTCGCCCCACTGGCTGCGCTCGACCGCTTCGCGCACGGCCAGAGTTTCAGGATGCAAACCTTCGGGTAATGTCTTGTTGGTCACAATCGTCAAATCCAGATGGTTGGTACCGGTCATGAGTCCGCTGCAGACCGCCAATCAGGCCCGCACGCATGCTGCTCTACCGGCTTGACCGGCGGCACTCGGTGTACCGGTCTTTGAATATGCCTTGCTCGCACATCATGGAATTTGAGTCAAATCAACCTCAAACGCTTGATGTACATACGTCACTAGCTCACTTTTAAAGAGCATACCGACCGCACAGCTCTGCCATTGTCCTCCTGAATGAAAAGGGTTGCCTCAGCAACCCTTTCACACTCAGTCATTCGCTGCGATTGAACGCCAGCGCTCAGCTTTCCTGAGCATTCGGCAGAGACAGGCGCGAAGTGTCTTCGCTCTCCTCTTCGCTGCCGCGGTTGCGTCCCTCGTTGAGCGCTGTCACCTCTTCATCGGAAATGTCACCGGTGATATAGATGCCGTCGAAACAGGAGGCCTCGAAGCCGCTCACCTGGGCATTGATCTTGCCCACGGCCTGTTTCATGGCTTCCACATCCTGATAGATCAGCGCGTCGCAGCCGATGACCTGGCGAATTTCCTCGACCGTACGGCCGTGAGCCACCAGCTCGGAGCGCGTGGGCATGTCGATGCCGTACACATTGGGGTGACGCACAGGGGGCGCAGCGGACGCCAAATACACCTTGTTGGCACCGGCATCGCGCGCCATCTGCACGATTTCCTTGGAGGTAGTGCCACGCACGATGGAGTCATCGACCAGCAGCACATTGCGCCCCTTGAACTCGCTGCTGATGGCGTTGAGCTTCTGGCGCACCGACTTCTTGCGCGCACCCTGGCCCGGCATGATGAAGGTACGGCCCACATAGCGGTTCTTCACAAAACCTTCGCGATAGGGCTTGCCCAGCAACTGTGCCAGTTGCATGGCACTGGGGCGGCTCGACTCGGGGATGGGAATCACCGCATCGATTTCATTGGGAGGCACCATGGAGATCACGCGCTTGGCCAGCGTCTCACCCATGTTCAGGCGAGCCTGATAGACCGAGATGCCGTCCATGGTGGAGTCGGGACGTGCCAGATACACATACTCGAACACGCAGGGATTGAGCTGGGTCTTTTCAGCGCATTGCTGGCTCTCGATGCGGCCGTCGTTGTGCACAAAGATCGCTTCGCCGGGAGCGATGTCGCGCTCGAACTGATGGGTCGTACCCTCCAGCGCCACGGACTCGCTGGCCAGCATGATGGTGCCATCATTGCCCCGACCCATGCACAGCGGACGAATGCCGAAGGGATCGCGGAAGGCCAGCAAGCCGTAGCCGGCGATCAGCGCGATCACGGCGTAAGAGCCCTTGATGCGCTTGTGCACCGCACGCACGGCCTTGAAGATTTCCTCGCTCTGAAGTGGCGCGCCGCTGGAGGCGCGGCCGATCTCGTGCGCCAGCACGTTGAGCAGGACCTCGGAGTCGCTTTCGGTGTTGGTGTGGCGATGATCGGTATCCGCCAGTTCGCGGCGCAGTTGCTTGGCATTGGTGAGATTGCCGTTGTGCACCATGACGATACCGAAGGGCGCATTCACGTAGAAGGGCTGAGCCTCTTCCTCGCTGGAGGCATTTCCGGCCGTGGGATAACGCACCTGACCCAGACCCACATCACCAGGCAGAGCACGCATATTGCGGGTGCGGAACACGTCCTTCACCATGCCCTTGGCCTTGTGCATGAAGAACTTGCGTTCCTGCTGGGTCACGATGCCGGCTGCATCCTGCCCACGGTGCTGCAGCAGCAGCAAAGCGTCATAAATCAGCTGATTCACGGGTGCGGTGCTCACCACACCAACGATTCCACACATAGTTGCGTTCCATCTGTTCGCGAAAGTCGCCCTTCGCCACACTCGCCTGCTTCGCCACCCATTGGCTAGCCTGCGCTTTGATATCCGGCATGGCGGATCACGCCAACACCAAACTCTCGTCGGCACCCACTGCGTTTTACAGCAAGCGCCTTAGCCACTTTCAACCCTTAGGTAAATTGCGGCAAAAAACTTCGCTTCAAGAGGAAGCCTTGGGCAGATACTGCCCCCACTCCTCTGGCAGAGCAGGCAGCACCCAGCCCAGCGCCTCGGTCAACCAGGGCGCCAGCACCGAGTCCTGCCACCACAAAGCCTTGTGCAGCGGCGTGTACTGGATCACCAGAGCCAGCACCAGCAGCAGCAGGCCGCCGCGCAAGACACCGAACAAGGCGCCCAGGGTGCGATCCACAGGCCTCAGACCCACGGCCTCAATCAGCTGCTTGGACAGCCAGGAGATCACTCCCCAGGCAAACATGGACCCCACCAGCAGCAGCACAAAGCCCGCCGCATAACGCAGCTGCATGTCCCAACCATCCAGCGGCAGCCATACCGCCACCTCTTGTGCCCAGGTTCGCGCGACCATAAAGGCCACCAGCCAGCCCAGCAAGGAAAGGACTTCATAGACCAGACCGCGCCAGGCCCCCAGCAACAAGGAGCCCAGCACAACGACCACAAAAATCCAGTCAAGCGTGCTCATCAATCAAACCGATGCCTGAAAACCGCTCTCAAGCCTTGAACACCGATGCAGGCAAGCCCAACGCTTTGGCTCTGGCGGCAGCCTTCTCGG
The DNA here is from genome assembly GCF_058807955.1 of Comamonas sp. GW821-FHT11H03. Lineage (NCBI taxonomy): Bacteria > Pseudomonadati > Pseudomonadota > Betaproteobacteria > Burkholderiales > Comamonadaceae > Comamonas > Comamonas sp. GW821-FHT11H03. Next base: position 227,079 of record NZ_JBXARF010000010.1, on the reverse strand, counting down.
CTTCCTCGCGGCTCTTGAAAGGCCCCATGCGAACACGTGTGCGCTTGCCGTCCTTGGTGTCCACGGTCTGGGTAAAGGCTCCGGCACCCAGCTTGCCCTTGATTTCGTTGGCCTTGCCGACTTCGGCAAAGGCACCGATCTGTACGATAAAGCGCTCGTTGGAGGCGGCAGCCTCCTTGGGCGCGGCAGGCTCCGAGGTGCTGCGCCCCTCGAGCAGGGCACGGGCACGGGCGGCCTCGTCCACCTTGGGTGCTTCAGGCTTGTGCTTGGGCTCGGGTTTTGCTTCCGGCTTCTTGGCCTCAGGTTTGACCTCTGGCTTGACCTCGGCCTTGGGCTTTTCGGGCTTGGGCTCCGGCTTTCGCTCGGGCTTCACCTCAGGCTTGGGCTGAGGTTTGACATCTGGTTTGGGCTCGGGCTTGGCCTGAGATGCCACCGCAGCGGCTGTGCCGACGGCAGCCGCAGTGACCGCAGCCCCCACCACAGGAGCAGCCGGCGCAATAGCAGCAGTCACAGGAGCGGCAGTCCTGGCCGAAGGTGCAAGCACTTCCTCACCGTCATCCAGAGACGCATTGGCAGCGACACGCCCTGAGGGTGCAGCCGTCTGGCTCGCCACCTGGGTGCTAGGTACGACCTCAGGTGCCGAATTGGCCTGATCGGGAATTTCAATCGGGATATTGACCGGAATGGGACGTGGCTGCGTGTCGAACAGCAGCGGGAAGCCCACCACACCGATCAGCACCAGCACGGCCGCCCCGATGAGGCGATGACGTGCGCGGCGGCGCATGGCTTCCACGCTTTCGCCCTGGGCCAGGCGACTGGGGCGCTTGGCTCCAGCCACGGACTCGGCTTCGTCTTTTTTGCCAGGCCAACGGAAATTGAAAAATGCCATGAGTGAGGACTTGTTGAGGCCCGCCACCGGTCAAAAGCCGGAGCGGCAGGCCGCTGACTCAGTGAGCCAGGTGTTTGGCGTTCAGACGAGGCGTGCCGTTTTGCAACACTCCGCCCACAGTGAAGAACGATCCAAAGACCACGATTCTATCAGCCGCCTCCGAGGCCGCGACTGCGGCATCCAGGGCCTGCTGGGGATTGGCAAAGGTCTGCATGCTCACATCTTTGCGGATCACGCCCTGAGCCTGCAACTGCTGCAGCTTGGCCTTGAGGTTTTCTGCAGAATCCGCACGCGGCGTGGGCAGATCGGTGAAATACCAGCGATCAACCAGCGGCCCCACCTTGGTGAGCATGGGCTCCCAGTCCTTGTCTGCCATGGCACCGAATACAGCATGCGTGGTCGGGAAGTAACCCATGGCATCGAGGTTCGCCGTGAGCGCCGCCACCGAGTGCGGGTTGTGAGCCACATCCAGCACCAGCGTAGGCTGACCGGGAACGATCTGGAAGCGGCCGGGCAGCTCCACCATGGACAAGCCCGTGCGCACGGCCTGTGCCGTCACCGGCAGCTTGCCGCGAATGGCTTCATAGGCGGCCAGCACGCCGGAAGCATTCATCAGCTGATTGGCGCCGCGCAGTGCCGGATAGGCCAGTCCCGCATAGCGGCGGCCACGGCCGGCCCAGCCCCATTGCTGCTTGTCGCCGTCGTAGTGGAAGTCCTTGCCGAAGCGCCAGAGGTCGGCACCGATTTCGAGCGCATGATCGATCACGCTTTGCGGCGGCACCGGGTCGCTGACGATGACGGGGCGGCCGGCACGCATGATGCCGGCTTTTTCGCGGCCTATGCTCTCCCGGTCAGGGCCCAGCAGCTCCATGTGATCGAGATCGATACTGGTGATGATGGCGCAGTCGGCATCGATGATGTTGGTGGCATCAAGCCGGCCTCCCAGGCCCACTTCCAGAATCGCCACATCCAGCCTGGACAGGCTCATCAGGCGCAATATGGCCAGCGTGGTGAACTCAAAGTAAGTGAGTGCAACCTCTTTACCGTCCTTCACCCTGGCCTGCTCCACCGCTTCAAAATGCGGGATCAGCTCCTCGGCCTTGACGATCTCGCCACCCACGCGGCAGCGCTCTTCAAAATGCACCAGATGCGGCGAGGTATAGACACCGGGGCGATAGCCGGACTGCAGGGCCACGGCCTCCAGCATGGCACAGGTCGAACCCTTGCCATTGGTGCCGGCCACCGTGATCACGGGGCAGTCGAATTGCAGGCCCATGCGCTGTGCGACTTCACGCACGCGATCCAGACCCAGGGCGATGTTCTGGGGATGCAGGCGCTCGCAATAAGCCAGCCAGGCATCCAAGGTGGGAAATATGGTGTGCATACTGGGCGCTATTGTCGCCCACTGTCAGAGGCCCTATGGCTGCCGGCACTTGGCAAATGCGTTACATCTGACTCCAACCGTTTCACCGATACCGAACACCATGAGCAAGATCACCACCGTCTACGGCATCCCCAACTGCGACACCGTCAAGAAAGCACGCAGCTGGCTCAGTGAGCAAGGTATTACTTACCAGTTCCATGACTTCAAGAAGCAAGGCGTTCCCGTCGAGCGCTTGCCTCAGTGGATGCAGGCCGTGGGCTGGGAAAAGCTGCTCAACCGCCAGGGTACGACCTGGCGCAAGCTCGATGATGCGACCAAAGCCGCTGCCGTTGACGCAGCCAGTGCCGCTGCCGTAATGCAGGAGCACGCCAGCACCATCAAGCGCCCCGTGGTGGAATGGGCCGACGGGAAAATTACCGTCGGTTTCAAGGCTGATGAATGGGATACGGTGCAAAATACATAAGCAACCGCTCACATTTACACATGGCTTTACCTAGTTTTACGGTGCCGAGAGCTTGAATTTACGCAGATCCCCTAAACTTTTTGGTGATCTGATGCGTTAAAGCTTCAGAGACAGGAGAGATGTTGATGAAAACTCTGGCAGTTTTGACTTTGACCGCCGTGGCCGCCACTGGGGCCTATGCCCAGGAGCGAGGCCGCGTGCTGTCCTCGACCCCCATCACCCAGCAGGTCGCCGTACCGCAGCAGGTCTGCAGCGACCAGCCTGTAGCGGTCGCCCCTCGCCCCACCGGTGCGGGTGCCGTGGTCGGAGCCATTGCCGGTGGCCTGATCGGCAATGCCATCGGCGGTGGCGGCGGCCGTGCAGCGGCCACGGCCGCCGGCGTGGTCGGCGGTGCCATGCTGGGCAATCAGGCCGAAGCCTCCGGCCCGGTGCAGTACCAGAACATGCGCCAGTGCAGCACGCAGACCTTCTATCAGAACCGTACCGTGGGCTACAACGTGACCTATGAGTACAACGGTCGCAGCTACACCACGCAGACCGCCAGCCCGCCCGGCCAATGGATTGCGCTGAATGTGCAACCCGTGGCCAACGACCCGGTCTACAGCAACGACGGCTACTACAGCACCCAGACGCCTCCTCAGGGCGCCTACAGCACCAGCTACCCACAGAACTACGACAGCGGCTATTACGCCCCTCAGCCCGTGGCGCCCACCTACTCGGTAGGCTCGACCTATTCGGCGTCTGACTATGTGGCACCGCTGCTGATAGGCGCCGCCATTGGTGCAGGTGCCTACTACGCCACCCGCCCCAGCCATTACTACCGTCCGGGCTGGCGCGGCGGTCATGGCGCCCACGGCTGGCGCCGCTGACCCGAGTCGATCCGGCCTTGCAGGCCGCCCAGGAGCCCCTTTACGGGGCTCTTGTTTTTCCTGCCTTTGCCAGGCATTCGCGCAGGTGCAAATCCCGTGGCCTAAAATCAATGCTTTTGATCTTCGACCACGCACAGCGTACTTCTTCCATGACCACCGAAACCATCGCAGGCGTCAGCCTCACCACCAAGGCCAATGTTTACTTTGACGGCAAGTGCGTCAGCCACAGCTTCACCCTGGCCGACGGCACCAAGAAGTCGGTGGGCGTGGTGCTTCCTGCAACGCTGACCTTTGGCACCGCAGCTGCAGAAATCATGGAATGCGTGGGCGGCTCCTGCGAATACAAGCTCGACGGCAGCGACGAGTGGAAGAAGTCCTCGACTGGCGAGAGCTTTCAGATCCCCGCGAACTCCAAGTTCGACATTCGCGTGACCGAGGCTTACCACTACATCTGCCATTACGCCTGATCCGCACCTGGCCCGGCTCCAGGCCAGGCCCGAGAACTTCAAGCATTTTCAGCCCCAATCGCTTACCCATTAAGCGCTTGCAGCTATCATTTTTAAGAGATATCTCATGGAAACCATTCTGCAACATGTTCCCGTCGGCCAGAAGGTCGGCATCGCCTTCTCCGGCGGCCTGGACACCTCTGCCGCTCTGCGCTGGATGAAGAACAAGGGTGCCCTGCCCTACGCCTACACGGCCAACCTGGGCCAGCCCGACGAAGCCGATTACGACGAAATCCCCCGCAAGGCGATGGAATATGGCGCAGAAAAGGCCCGTCTGATCGACTGCCGTCCCCAGCTGGCCAACGAAGGCATTGCAGCCATCCAGTCCGGCGCTTTCCACATTTCCACCGGCGGCATCACCTACTTCAACACCACGCCCCTGGGCCGCGCCGTGACCGGCACCATGCTGGTGGCGGCCATGAAAGAAGACGACGTCAACATCTGGGGCGACGGCTCGACCTTCAAGGGCAACGACATCGAACGCTTCTACCGCTACGGCCTGCTCACCAACCCGGCGCTGAAGATCTACAAGCCCTGGCTGGACAGCAACTTCATCGACGAGCTGGGCGGCCGTGCCGAAATGTCGGCCTTCATGACCAAGGAAGGCTTCGGCTACAAGATGTCGGCCGAGAAGGCCTACTCGACCGACTCCAACATGCTGGGCGCCACCCACGAAGCCAAGGATCTGGAGTTCCTCAACTCCGGCATCCGCATCGTGAACCCCATCATGGGCGTGGCATTCTGGAAGCCCGAAGTCGAAGTCAAGGCGGAAGAAGTCTCCATCACCTTCGAAGAAGGCCGCCCCGTGGCCATCAACGGCAAGGAATACACCGATGCCGTGGAAGTCTTCCTGGAGCTGAACCGCATCGGCGGCCGCCACGGCCTGGGCATGAGCGACCAGATCGAAAACCGCATCATCGAAGCCAAGAGCCGCGGCATCTACGAAGCCCCCGGCATGGCCCTGCTGCACATTGCCTACGAGCGCCTGGTGACCGGCATCCACAACGAGGACACCATCGAGCAGTACCGCATCAACGGCCTGCGCCTGGGCCGTCTGCTGTACCAGGGCCGTTGGTTCGACCCCCAGGCCATCATGCTGCGTGAAGCCTCGCAGCGCTGGGTGGCCCGTGCCGTAACCGGCACCGTGACACTGGAGCTGCGCCGCGGCAACGACTACTCCATCCTGAATACCGAGTCGCCCAACCTGACCTACGCTCCCGAGCGCCTGTCCATGGAAAAGGTCGAGGACGCGCCTTTCAGCCCCATCGACCGCATCGGCCAGCTGACCATGCGCAACCTGGACCTGATCGACACCCGCGCCAAGCTGGCCATCTACTCGCAAGCCGGCCTGCTGAGCGTGAGCAGCGCCAACGCTCTGCCGCAGTTGGGCAACGACAAGAAGTAATTCGGCCCGCCCCACGAAAAAGCCGCTGCACTGCAGCGGCTTTTTTTATGCAAAATACGCCTTAAACGCTGGTAGATAAAGCGATTGAAGCTATCAATATTGCATTTTCAGCGATTGATCTGATGCACTTGCTGCTCCAGCTGCCCCACATAGGCGGCCGTGCTGTTGTCCGACTCCTGGGCGCGCTGCACCAGATGTGCCTCCAGCACATCGAGCCGTGCCATCACCTCTTCCTTGTCCCTGGCATGCAGTGCTTCGAGCACGCTGCGCAGCTCGGTGAAGCGCGAAGCCTCGGCCTTGTCGGCCAGATCGCGCTGGGCCTGCATCTCCTTGGCGTGGCGACGTGCCTCCAGCAGCACCGAGCCCTGCATCCACAGCACATAGGCGATGAAAAACACGCTCAGCAAAATCGTCAGCGCCAGCATGAGCACGCCCAGCGGCGCCTGAATTTCGGTCACGCCCAACGAAACTGCGGCAGGCGTGGACAGCGCCGTCCAATTGAAGGCAGCCAACACCGCAATCAGGGTCACGATGATGGCAATGCAGATGGTGCGAAAGTTCATACTCTTTTCCTTGTGCTCCGAAATACCTTGTTTTAACCCAAGATCGCACCGGCTTGCGTCAGCAAGCGCCAGAAATGACAAGGCCGCTGTTTCCAGCGGCCTTGTCATCATCATGCGTTCAGATCAGCGGTATTCGCCGGCTCAATTGGTCTCCGACAATTGCTCGAGGATTGCGGGATTCTCCAAGGTGCTGGTGTCCTGGGTAATCGCCTCGCCCTTGGCCAGCGAGCGAAGCAGGCGGCGCATGATCTTGCCGCTGCGGGTCTTGGGCAGGTTGTCGCCGAAGCGAATGTCCTTGGGCTTGGCAATCGGGCCGATCTCCTTGGCCACCCAGTTGCGCAGCTCGGCCGCGATCTGCCTGGCTTCTTCGCCCGTGGGCTTGCCGCGCTTGAGCACCACAAAGGCGCAGATGGCTTCGCCGGTCAGGTCGTCGGGACGGCCTACCACGGCTGCCTCGGCCACCAGATCGGTCTTGGCCACCAGGGCCGACTCGATTTCCATGGTGCCCATGCGGTGGCCGGAGACATTGAGCACATCGTCGATACGGCCCGTGATGCGGAAGTAGCCGCGATCTTCGCTGCGCACGGCGCCGTCGCCGGCCAGGTAGTAGCCCTTGAGCTCGTCGGGGAAGTAGCTCTTCTTGAAGCGCTCGGGGTCACCCCAGATGGTGCGAATCATCGAAGGCCATGGCTTTTTCACCACCAGGATGCCGCCAGCGCCATTGGGAATCTCATTGCCGGCCTCGTCGACGATGGCTGCCGTGATGCCGGGCAGAGGCAGGGTGCAGGAGCCGGGCACCAGAGGCGTGGCACCGGGCAGCGGCGTGATCATGTGACCGCCGTTCTCGGTCTGCCAGAAGGTGTCCACGATGGGGCAGCGCTCGCCGCCCACATGCTTGTGATACCACATCCAGGCTTCGGGGTTGATGGGCTCGCCCACCGAGCCCAGCAGACGCAGGCTGGACAGATTCCAGTTCTTCGGGTGGACGCTGGGATCGGAGTCCGCCGCCTTGATCAGCGAGCGGATGGCCGTGGGCGCCGTGTAGAAGATGCTGCACTGGTGGCGCTCTATCATCTGCCAGAAGCGGCCGGCATTGGGGAAGGTCGGCACGCCTTCGAAGACGATCTGCGTGGCACCGGCCGCCAGCGGGCCATAGGCCACATAGCTGTGTCCGGTGATCCAGCCGATATCGGCCGTGCACCAGAAGACATCGCTGTCCCTGACATCGAAGGTCCACTCGAAAGTCTGCTTGGCCCACAGCACATAGCCGCCGGTGGCATGCTGCACGCCCTTGGGCTTGCCGGTGGAGCCGCTGGTGTAGAGGATGAAGAGCGGGTGCTCGGCATTCACAGGCACGGCCTCGCACTCGGTGGACTGACCGGCCAGTGCATCGGTGAAGCTGATGTCGCGACCCGCGACCATATTGCAGGCGGTGGCCGTGCGCTCGTAGACCAGCACGCTCTTGACGGCTTCGCAGCCGCCCAGCGCAAGCGCGTCGTCGACGATCGCCTTGAGCGGCAGCTCCTTGCCGCCACGCATCTGGTAGTTGGAAGTGACGACCAGGCTGGCGCCCACGTCCACGATGCGCTCCTGCACGGCCTTCGCCGAGAAACCGCCGAACACCACGGAATGCGTGGCGCCGATGCGTGCGCAGGCCTGCATGGCCACCACGCCCTCGATGGTCATGGGCATGTAGATCAGCACGCGATCGCCCTTTTGCACGCCACGCGACTTCAGCGCATTGGCGAACTGGCTGACGCGGGCAAGCAACTCTTTGTAAGTGACCTTGGTGACCTCGCCGCCGTCGGCTTCAAAGATGATCGCCGTCTTGTTCTCCACGGGCGTGCCCATGTGCTTGTCCAGGCAGTTGGCGCTGGCGTTGAGCTCGCCGTCGGCAAACCATTTATAGAACGGCGGGTTGCTCTGGTCCAGCACCTGGGTGAAGGGCTTGGTCCACTTCACGTTCTCGCGGGCCAGACGTGCCCAATAGCCTTCATAGTCGCGTTCGGCTTCATCGCACAAGGCCTGGTACTGTGCCATGCCCGAGATGCGGGCCTTGGCGGCGAAATCCGCTGGGGGCGGGAACACACGGTTTTCCACCAGCACGGATTCGATGGTTGATGTCGAAGCGCTCATCGTTTTGTCTCCTGATGCATAAGCAATGAAATAATTGTGGGTGTACTGTCAAGGCTCGGTCTTACACCCCACTGACTGAAATTGAGAAGCGGCTTTTGCACGCCATCAAGCCCGTCATTCGCTCCCATTTTTGCAGCAGAAAGCGCCTGCTTGGTGTTGATTTGCCTGCACTTTTCTCAAAACACCCCGGAACAAACCCTTAGAATCGCGCACCTGCTGCTGCTGAAGCCGGGGCCCACGTTACGGCCTGCTCTCGAAGGCGCAGACAGTCCGGGATGCGGCCCCAGCAAAACCAGTCTTACAAGGTGGCGGCATCCCGTTGCCCACCCATCGCACCCAGTCCGCCCCGCATACACATCATGAGCCGCATCCCTTCCGACGAAGCAGGCAACTCCACCCAACACACGCCGCATGGCGGCTACCAGCCCTCTGGCGCATTGCGCCCCTTGCCCTCGCTGATCTTTGCCAGCCGCTGGCTGCAATTGCCGCTGTACTTAGGTCTGATTGCCGCCCAGGGTGTCTATGTCTGGCACTTTCTGCTGGAGCTCTGGCATCTGGTGGAGGCAGTCTTCGGCAATCAGGAAGCCCTGCATGCCCTGATCACCAATATTGGCTACAAAAGCGATGTCCAGATCACTCATCTGAACGAAACCATCATCATGCTGGTGGTACTGGCCCTGATCGATGTGGTCATGATCTCCAATCTGCTGATCATGGTCATCGTGGGGGGCTACGAAACCTTTGTCAGCCGCATGGGCCTGGAGTCCCATCCCGACCAGCCCGAGTGGCTGAGTCATGTGAATGCCTCGGTGCTCAAGGTCAAGCTGGCGCTGTCCATCATCGGCATCAGCTCCATCCACCTGCTCAAGAGCTTCATCAATGCCGGCAGCTATGAAGTCCAGGTGCTGATGTGGCAAACCATCATCCATGTGGTCTTCCTGCTCAGCGCCCTGGCCATCGCACTGACGGACAAGCTCACCCAAAGCGCTCACCACTGAAGCTGCACTCCTCCCCCAAAAAAGCCCCGCATGGTTGTCCATGAAGGGGCTTTTTTCATGCCTTGAGCAAGCGCAAAGCTCGTCAAAAGCTGACAACCGTCAAAAACAATCTGTCAATTCGGCATAAGTCCTTATCTATCAAGAACTTGTGCCCGTTATTTTTACGTATGCGAATGTTTCAGCCGCACCATTTCCGGCGGATGTGGGCGGCAAAGCTTACAGCTCCATTTGACGCATAAAACCCAATTCGATATATTAAAAAGTCATTTACAACCTGCCGCGCAGGTCGTCACCGCATTGTTGAGATGCGGTTGACTCACTTCCCGGCGGATCGTTGTGTCAATTTAAGAGCGCTTGCCGCTCTTTGGCGCAGCCCCGTCAACCGGGCCGAAACACGGCCCTGATGTAGGGGGCTCTCCCCGGCCGATGTGCCGGGGTTGGCCTGACAAGAAGCCGTGCAGATGCGTGCCAGTCGGTACCTGCTCTGCCAGCCAGCTGCTTCTTCCAATTTGCCAGCTCTTGCGCACACCTGGCTGTGCCATCCGGGCTGAAAACTCGGCGCCATCGCTGCGCCATCTGCATTGCACAGTCCCGTTCACCAGACCGGGCTGGGCTGCGGCATCAGGGCTTTTATTTTGGCTTGTGCGCCAGCGCCCACCGGCATTACCGGTCGTGGGCGCTGGACTGTGTTCCATCCCATCAAAAAGGAGAACGCCACAGTGGCCAAGCAAATCGCTATCGATCATGTCTTCAAGGTCTTCGGCAACGATCCGAAAACCGCTCTCAACCTTGTGAAACAGGGCCGGAGCAAGCAGGAGATCCTCGCCCAGACCGGGCAATCCATCGGCGTGTTCGATGCCGACTTCACCATTGAAGCCGGTGAAATCTTTGTCGTCATGGGCCTTTCGGGCTCGGGCAAGTCCACCCTGGTGCGCATGCTCAATCGCCTGATTGAGCCCACCAGCGGCCGCATCCTGGTCGACGGCCAGGACATCAATGCGCTCAATGACAAGCAACTGCGTGCACTGCGCCGCAAGGACATCTCCATGGTGTTCCAGTCCTTTGCTCTCATGCCCCACCTCACGGTGCTGGACAACACCGCTTTTGGTCTGGAGCTCGCCGGCGTGGACCGCGCCACGCGCCAGCAACAGGCGCAGGACGCCCTGGAGCAGGTGGGCCTGGGTGCCTGGGGCGCCAGCTACCCCGACGAGCTCTCCGGCGGCATGCAGCAGCGCGTAGGCTTGGCCCGTGCGCTGGCGTCCGACCCATCCATCCTGCTGATGGACGAAGCCTTCTCGGCACTGGACCCCATCATCCGCACCGAAATGCAGTCCGAGCTTCTGCGCCTGCAGGAAATCAAGCGCCGCACCATCGTCTTCATCTCTCACGATCTGGACGAAGCCATGCGCATTGGCGACCGCATCGCCATCATGAAGGACGGCATGGTGCAGCAGGTCGGCACGCCCGACGAGATTCTGCGCAACCCGGCCAACGACTATGTGCGCACCTTCATTCAGGGCGTGGATGCCGCAGCCGTGTTCAAGGCCTCCGACATCGCCCGCCAGGCGCTGACCGTGATTTCAGAGCACAGCGACCGCGGCTGCCGCGCCGCGCTTCGCCTGCTGGAGGACTCCGACCGCGATTACGCCTATGTGCTCAATGCACGCAAACGCTTTCTGGGCGTGGTCTCGTCGCAGTCGCTGCGCGATGCGCTGCACGGCCACGAAGGAATGCTGGGCCTCAAGCACGCCTTCATCTCCGATGTGCAGCCTATCGCCAGCAGCACGCCGGTGGCCGAGCTGTTCGGCACCGTGGCCACTCCGGCTTACCCGCTGCCTGTAGTGGATGAAGAAGGCAAATACCTGGGCGTTATCAGCCGCACCACGATGCTCAAGTTCCTGGATCGCGCCACCCCACCGGTGCCACCACCCCAGAAGGAAATTCCGCCCATCAAGCTGGATCAGCACTTCCAGCCCAAGCCCAATACGCAAGCTGCCCAGCACGCAGCGCATTAAAAGAAGGGAGCCGATTTGAACGATAACGCACTGAACAATACCAACACAGAAACCACCAGCGCGGCTTTTGACGACCCGTGGGCCGCAGCCTCTGCGCCCGCCACCGAGCCGGCCAGCGCCAATGTCACTAGCTCGGCGGCAGATGCCGATCCCTGGGCTGCCTCCTATGCCGACGCGGGAGCCGGCTCAAGTACTGATGCCTGGAGCGGCGGAGATGCTGCTAGCCAGGCCAGCAGTACCGACTGGCTCAGCGCCCCCTCGCCCACCGATGTGCCCGAGCATGACGGCGGCATAGGCCAGCTCTGGCACCAGATCACCACCGAAGGCCTGCCCGTGCAGGACTCGATCAACAACGGCCTGACCTGGGTGGTCGATCATTTCCGCCCCTTCTTCCAGGCCGTGCGCACCCCCATCGACGCCACGCTCAACGGCGTGACCGATGTACTGCAGACCATTCCCATGCCCGCGCTGGTGCTGCTGATCGCCCTTCTGGCCTGGCAGTTTGCTGGCCGCAAGCTGGCCATTGGCTCGGCAGTATCGCTGCTGATTGTGGCCCTGCTGGGCATCTGGTCCGAAGCCATGGTCACGCTGGCCCTGGTTCTGACCTCGCTGTTCTTTTGCATCGTGATCGGCCTGCCCGTCGGCATCTTGCTGGCCAGCAGCGACCGAGCCCAGCGCTGGACGCGCCCGCTGCTGGACGCCATGCAGACCACGCCGGCCTTCGTCTATCTGGTGCCTGTGGTCATGCTGTTCGGTATCGGCAACGTGCCCGGAGTGATCGTGACGATTGTGTTTGCGCTGCCGCCACTGATCCGACTGACCAATCTGGGCATCCGCCAGGTACGCCCCGACCTGATAGAGGCCAGCCGTGCCTACGGTGCATCGCCTGCCCAGTTGCTGTGGAAGGTGCAGCTGCCGCTGTCCATGCCTTCCATCATGGCGGGCATCAACCAGGCGCTGATGCTGTCTCTGTCCATGGTGGTGATCGCTTCCATGATCGCCGTCGGCGGTCTGGGCCAGATGGTCCTGCGCGGCATCGGCCGTCTGGACATGGGTCTGGCCACCGTCGGCGGCCTGGGCATCGTGCTGCTGGCCATCGTGCTGGACCGCATCACCCAAGCCATGGGCGAGCCCAAGCGCGGCAGTGCCCGCTGGTGGGCCACGGGCCCGGCCGGTCTGGTCATGCGCCTGCACAGCAAACGCTTTGCGCCGGCCCCCAAGCCCGGCAGCGAGGCCGCCAAGCCCGCGACGATCTGAATCAAGAACAAGGAGAACGCATGAATACAGTCAACCACACTGCCAGCATCCGCCATGGGCTGGGCCACTGGCTGCTTGCCAGCACGGCCGCAGCCTCCATGGCCTTGTCCATGGTCAGCACCGGCGCCTTTGCCGCCGACGAACTGCCGGGCAAGGGCGTAAAGGTACAGCCGCTCAAGAGCTCGATTGCCGAGGAAAGCTTCCAGACCCAGCTCGTCATGAAGGCCCTGGAAAAGCTGGGCTACGAGGTCCAGCCCATGAAGGAAGTGGAATATCCCACGGCCCATATTGCCCTGGCCAACGGCGACGCCACCTTCATGGCCAATCACTGGAACCCGCTGCACGCGGACTACTACAAGAATGCAGGCGGCGACGCCAAGCTCTACCGCAAGGGCGTGTTCTCGGCCAATGCCGCTCAGGGCTATCTGATCGACAAGAAGACGGCCGATGCCCACAAAATCACGAATCTGGGCCAGCTCAAGAACCCCGAGATCGCCAAGCTCTTCGACACCGACGGTGACGGCAAGGCCGACCTGACGGGCTGTACGCCCGGCTGGGGCTGCGAGGCCATGATCGAGCACCAGCTCGGCGCCTACAAGCTTCGCGACACGGTCACCCACAAGCAGGGCACCTATTCGGCGCTGATGGCAGACACCATCACCCGCTACAAGGCGGGCAAGCCGATTCTCTACTACACCTGGACGCCCTATTGGGTGAGCAATGTGCTCAAGCCCGGCAAGGATGTGGTGTGGCTGGAGGTTCCGTTCTCCGCGCTGCCCGGCGAGCAGTCCGGCACTGACACCAAGCTGGCCAACGGCAAGAACTACGGCTTCATTGCCAACAACCAGCAAATCGTGGCCAACAAGGCCTGGGCCGAGCAGAACCCTGCGGCAGCCAAGCTGTTTGAAATCATCAAGCTGCCCGTGGGCGACATCAACGCCCAGAACTACATGATGAGCCAGGGCCAGAACAAGGCCTCCGACATCGAGCGTCACACCGACGGCTGGATCAAGGCCCATCAGAAGACTTTCGACGGCTGGATCAGCCAGGCGCTGGCGGCTGCCAAGAAGTCCTGATCACAATCCCTGAATCACGGCGACCGCTTGCGCGGCCGCCGTTTTTTTATCGCCAGGCCGCCCCAAGATAAAAACGCCTCTCCTGGAGGGGCTGCGAACCACACGCGGTGGGGAGCGCGGAGTGTCATTTTCCATCGGGCTGCAAGCCCACCCAAACCAAGGAGAGACAAGAACAATGAGCAAGTCTTTGCAGACACCGCCCCCAAGCCAACACACCAGACGCCAGTTGATGCTGGCTACTGCCGGCGCTGCGGCGCTGGGTCTGGGCCACACATCGAGCTGGGCGGCCGGGCAGAATGTGCCTGGCGATGCGCTTCCGGGCAAGGGTATCACCGTGCAGCCTGTCAAGAGCGCTCTGGCCGAGGAGAACTTCCAGACGCTGCTGGTGATGAAGGCGCTGCAGCAACTGGGCTACACGGTCAAGCCCTGGCAAGAGCTGGACTACCCGCTGATCCACTTGGCCGTGGCCAATGGCGATGCCAGCTTCATGGCCAACCACTGGAGCCCGCACCACGCCGAGTTCTATCAGCAGGCCGGCGGCGACGCCAAGCTCTCGCGCAAGGGCGTGTATGCAGCCGGTGCCGCGCAGGGCTACATGATCGACAAGAAGACGGCCGATAGACACCAAATCACCCATCTCGACCAGCTCAAAGATCCCGCACTGGCGGCCCTGTTCGATATCGACGGCGACGGCAAGGCCAATCTGATCGGCCCCAACGCCGGCTGGGGTGGCGAGGCTGTGGTGGCTCACCAGATCAAGACTTTCGGTCTGGAAAACACCGTCAGCTACACCCAGGGCAACTATCCGGCCCTGATTGCCGACACGCTGGCGCGCTTCAAGGCCGGCAAGCCTGTGCTGTACTACGCTTGGACGCCCTACTGGCTCAGCAACGTGCTGCGTCCCGGCCAGGAAGTGGTGTGGCTGCAGGTGTCGCGCTCCTCCATGCCCGGCGTGCAGGCCGGCACCGAAACCAAGCTGCCCAATGGCCGCAACTACGGCTTTCCGCTCAACAACGAGTACATCGTGGCCAACAAGCTCTGGGTCGAACAGAACCCGGCTGCCGGCAAGCTGTTCGAGATCATGCAGATTCCCATCAACGACATCAGCCGTCAGAACCAGCTGCTGCGCGAAGGGGAAAGCAAGCCCGCAGATATCCAGCGCCATGTGGATGCTTGGATCAAGGCCCACCAGAAGACTTTTGACGCCTGGATTGCCCAGGCCAAGGCCGCAGCCCTGAAATCCTGATTCGCCAACGGCGCGCCGAACCGGCTTCGGGCGCCGTTTCCTTCATCAACCCTCTCGCTTTTTCCATGCCGATTTCGGGGTAGGCACCCAGCACCCAAGGAGTATTCATGCACAGCAACAAGCCCGCACATTCCCCTCTCCCACCCCTGCAGCACCAATACCGCTGTCTGGCTGCCATCGCCTTGCTGAGCTTTGGCGCCGCTGCCGCACAAGCGCAAACGAACTCTCGCGACCTGCCCGGCAAAGGCGTCTCGGTGCAACCGCTCAAGGGCACGGTGGATGAGGAAATGTTCCAGACCCTGCTGGTTGCGCGCGCTCTGGAGAAGCTGGGCTACCGGGTACAGCCCGTCAAGAGTCTGGAAAACGGCACCCAGCATGTGGCCGTGGCCCAGGGCGACGCCACCTTTACCGCCACTCACTGGATGCCGCTGCACCGCGCCTTCTATGAGAATAATGGCGCAGACAAGGCTTTCTATCGCGCCGGCACTTACTCGCGCAATGCGGTGCAAGGCTATCTGATCGACAAGGCCACGGCCGAGAAGTACAAAATCACCAGCATCACGCAGCTAAAGGACCCCAAGCTGGCAGCGCTGTTCGACACCGATGGCGACGGCAAGGCCGATCTGACGGGCTGCAACCCAGGCTGGGGCTGCGAGCTGGCCATCAACAAGCATCTCAAGGGACTGGATCTGGAGTCCAGCGTCACCCACAGGCAAGGCAACTACCAGGCCTTGATTGCCGACACCATCACCCGCTACAAAAGCGGCAAGCCCATTCTCTACTACGTCTGGACCCCGTTCTGGGTAAACACCGTGCTGCGCCCGGGCAAGGAGGTCAGTTGGCTGGAGGTACCCAATGTCCCCGGTGCCCAGGGCGAAGACCAGACCCAGCTGCCCAATGGCAAGAACTACGGCTTCAGGCTCAATCAGCAATACATCCTGGCCAACAAGGCCTGGGCCGAGAAAAATCCGGCCGCTGCCAAGCTGTTTGCCGTGATGCAGCTGCCCATAGAGGACATCAACGCCCAGAACATGCGCATGCGCCAGGGCGAGAGCAGCGAGGCCGATGTCGGCCGCCATGTGGACGGCTGGATCAAGGCCCATCAGCACACTTTTGACGGCTGGCTGGAGCAGGCGCGCGCCGCTGCCAAATAAGTATCAAAAACAACTCCAGCGCTTGATGGCAAAGCGCTGGAAGCGATCAAAAGTGCTTTGAACAGCGGGCCGCTGCCTACCAGTTGGCCTTGGCATTGCGGCAGGCTGCCTGGCTGGACAGGGCGACAAAGCGCTCCACCCGCAGCGCCAGCATCTTGCGCCCCTGCCGGGCCAGCACCGGATCGGCCACGGGGCGCTCCACCACCCTGCCCTGCACCTCGGCCAGCATGGCGATGGTGGCACTGCTGCGCGTGTTCAGATAGGCCTGCTCCAGCAGCACGCTGTCGCCCTCGGGCAGCACGCCGATGATCTGGCCGCTTTCGCATTCCTGAAACCGGGCCGTCTCGCCGTCCAGGCTGTACAGGCCCTGCCAGCGCCCGCTTTCCTCACTGACCTTGATGCCTGCGGGTGCAAGGCCGGTCTGCTTGACCGCCGCCTGGGTCTGAACCTGCTTCTTGCCCGTCAGACCGGTCCAGGTCTTGTCCCATGTCTGGGAAACCTTGTCCGTCATGCCGGACAAGCTCGAACAGGCGGTCAAACCCGTCACCACAATGACACTGGCCGCCAGGCGCAACAGCTTGTTCTGCATGAATACCTCTGATTTTTCAAAAGCAGGCACGTTAACAGACAGCGGCAGCCTGCAATTGCTGCAGATATCTCTATGCAACAAAGTGTTGCATACATAATCAGCCATCTCTTGAACCAATGCAGCCATGAGCCAACCCAACGCCCCCATCGTCCACGGCACCGAAGATGTGCTGATTGCCCTGTGCAACTCTGTCTCGCGCGTGCTGCAGGCGGCCACCCAGTGCCCGATCCAGTACTCGGGCATGGTGCAACGCATCACAAAGACCAGTCTCAAACCCGATATCGGCTGCTTTGTGCTGATCGATGGCGGCTTTTCTGCGCTCATCATCATCAACTTCTCGGCCGATGCGGCCATGGAGCTCTACCGCAGCTATCTGCTGTCCATGGGCATGGCCGAGAGCGATCTGGCCAGCTCCTACACCTCGGATGACGTGAGCAACGTCATGGGCGAGCTGATGAATCAGGTCGTTGGCGACTTCACCAGCAAGGTGCAGCGCGAGCTGCAGACCTATATCGCGCAAAGCCAGCCCAAGATGATCCGCCTGAACAAGCAAGTCAATCTGAGCGTGGATGCCAACCTCGATGCCCCCGAAGCCCGCCGCGTGACCTTCTACACGGGCAACAACAACATCTTCTATCTGGAGATGGCGGTGGATCACATGGAATTCATCAAGATCAAGGACTTCGAAGCCCAGGAAAAGCCCGACCCCGATCTGGTCATGGCTCAGACTCGTGAAGCCCAATCTGGTCAAGCGTCTGCTGCTATAAATACTGCTGCAGCACCCAGCGATACCGACGACCTGCTCAAGTCGCTGGGGCTGTAAGCCGTCAATCCTTGCATGCCAAAGGCGACCCCAGAGGTCGCCTTTTTACACAATGGGTCTTCCGACAAGTGCGCCTACCGGCCTTTTTCTGCCTGCAGGCCCGGCCTTACAGCATCTGCCATTGCGAGAATGAAGGCGCGCAGCTTTTGCACATCCTGATCGCTGAGCTTGCCCGCAAAATCGGGCATGCCGCGTGAGATGGCCGGGCCGTTGATGATGAAGCTGCCCAAATTGTCAATCATGGCCGCAGGCAGATAGGTCAGGCTAGGCAGGGCTCCGCCCTTGCTGACGCCCGGGTAGCCGTGACAGGCAATGCAGTTGCTGTTGTAGAGTGCGGCACCCGCCGGCACCAGTTGCGGGTCGTACTTGAGTCCACCGATCAGGGCATTCATTTGGTAGGCCACACGTTCCGGCATGGGGGCCTTGCCTCCCAGCGCAAAGCTATAGACCGTGCCGGGGCTCCTGAAGTCGGCCACGCGGTCACCCAGGCCAAAAGCACCACCCCAGCCCACGGCAATCGAGACATATTGCCTGCCGTCCAGTTCATAGCTCACCGGCGCCGCAATCACGCCGCTGCCCATGGGGGCATCCCAGAGCTTTTTGCCGCTTCTGGCGTGATAGGCCACCAGCCGTGCATCGGCCGTTCCCTGAAAGACCAGATCACCGGCCGTCACCAGCGTGCCGCCATTCCAGGGCGAGACATGCTTTTGATGCCAGACCTCTTTTTGCCGTACCGGGTCCCAGGCAATCAATCTGCCAAAGGGCAGGCTGCGGGGCTCCAGCATCACGCGTCCTGTGTTCCAGCCGTTATTGCTCATAAACTGGCCCGGCGTATTGCTATTGAAGCCGGTCCAGTCCGGATCGTCGGCCATCGCCGTGGGAATATGCTGGGCCGGAATATAGGCCAGCCCCGTCTGGGGGCTATAGGCCATGGAATGCCAGTTGTGCGCTCCCAGCGGGCCGGGAATGATCTCGGCCTTGCCCGCGACGCGCACGGCTTCCTCCATGATGGGGCGGCCCCTGGCGTCATAGCCCTTGGCCCAGTTCACGGGTACAAAGTTTCTCGCGGAGATGAATTGGCCGTTCTGGCGATCAATCACAAAAAAGTAGCCATTCTTGGGCGCATGCAACAGCACCTTGCGCAGCTTGCCGTCAAGCCTGATGTCTGCCTGCACGATATCTTGGGAGGAAGTGAAGTCCCAGTTGTCGCCCGGTGTTTCCTGGTAATGCCATTGGTAGGCACCCGTGTCCGGATCCAGCGCCACGATTGAGCCCAGATAGAGGTTGTCTCCCCCGGCAGGACTGCGCTTGCGGTGCGCCCAGGGTGAGCCATTGCCCACGCCGATATACATCTGATTAAGTTCAGGATCGAACACCAGCGAGTTCCAGACCGTTCCGCCACCACCGCTCTCCCAATACCTGCCTGCCGGATCCCAAGTTTTGGCCGCCTCCTCCAGAGCCTTGCTCTCATAAGCCTGGGCTGGATCGCCTGGCACGGTATAAAAGCGCCAAACGTGCTTGCCGGTCTCGGCGTCATAGGCCGTCACATAACCGCGAGCACCATATTCGGCGCCGCCATTGCCGATGTAGACCTTGCCCTTGAACACGCGCGGAGCACCCGTGATGGTGTATGAGAAATTCTTGTTGTCTATGGTGTCCGTGGACCAGACCCGACGGCCCGTGACAGCGTCAAGCGCAATCAGCCGCCCGTCGAAGGCACCCACAAACACTTTGCCCTTGTAGACTGCCACCCCGCGGTTGACCACATCGCAGCAGCCCTTGTAGGCCATCTCGCGGGGCACCTGTGGGTCGTAGGTCCACAGCGCCTTGCCCGTGCGCGCATCCACCGCATGCACCACGCTCCAGGGAGCGGAGACATACATCACGCCATTCACCACGACGGGTGTAGCTTCCACGCCACGCGACGAATCGAGCTTGTACGACCAGGCCAGGTCCAACTGGTCCACATTGCCACTGTGGATCTGCTTGAGCGGGCTGAAGCGATTTTCCTGATAGTTCAGCCCATGACTTGGCCACTCCTTGCCAGTCCTGGCATTGGCTTCAATATGAGCGTCATCCACCTGCTGCGCAGCCAGCGCCAGTATGGACAGCCAGCCCAGCAATCCTGCAACGGCCAGGGTCACCAAACGCCGGTTTGGCCTGTGCAGGGATCGAATGCACGCAGGGCTTTGCATAGAGTCTGTCTCCTGTGGTGAGTTGTCGTTTTGCCGCATCTCTTCCATCAGCAATCAGGAAATTGTTGAGCAAGCAGGAGCTGTTCACATCACAGGCAAATCCGCACTCCATCTGGACGATGCACTGCACATTCGACAAGGTGCCATGTCTGACGACAGTCAGGCCACCACATCCTTTCCTAAAACCCTGTTAACAAGATAAATAGTGTTTGCGCAATAATTTGAATACCAACCATTTAAATGCATTCGGAATGTCCAGCCCCGCCTCACTGCCCAGCCGTCAGCGTCAGCTCATGTTCGTCATGGCGCAGGTCAACAAGCAATGGCGCCGCACGCTGGACAAGGTCCTGGCACCCTTGGGTCTGACGCAGGCGCTGTGGCTGCCCCTGGTCCACCTGGAGCGCAGTGCGGGTGCCATGCGGCAAAAGGACCTTGCTCTGGCGCTGGCGCTGGACAGCTCTTCCATCGTGCGCCTGATTGACGGCCTTCAGGCCCAAGGCTGGGTGGAACGCATCGATGATGCAGATCGGCGCGTCAAGCGCATACAGCTCACGGCGGCCGGGCTACTTCAGGTCGAGACCGTCAAGACAATCGTGGCGGATGTCCGCAGCGAAGTCATGCAGGAGCTTCCCCCCGATTTGCTGGATGCCACACTGGATGCACTGGAAACCATGCTGGAAAAGATGGCTGCTCTGGAAGCGAGCGCCAGCGCGGGCTCCCAGCCCGAGAGCTGAACTAGCGCCACACGCAACAGAACCCACACCGCTAGTTTCGGATTTCACTTGTATGCATAGTCCTGTCACCCCTGTCCGCAAAGCGCCGCTCTGGCTGCTGGTCATGGTCACCATTGCTGGCACCATGGCCATGCATATGTTCATCCCGGCTCTGCCCGATGCAGCTCGCCACTTCGGCGCCAGCAGCGGACAGATGCAGCAAACCATTACCGTCTACATCCTCGGCCTGGCACTGGGCCAGCTGATCTACGGCCCCATGTCGGATGCACTGGGCCGCCGGCCCCTGTTGCTTGTCGGCTTGTGTCTCTACACCGTCGCCAGCCTTGCGGCCTTTCTGGCCCCCAGCGCAAATATGCTGATTGGCGCGCGCCTGATTCAGGCTCTGGGCGGCTGCGCCGGCCTGGCACTGGGCCGCGCCATTGCCCGCGACACTGCGACACCCGAAACCGCCGTAGGCAGCCTGGCCTTGCTCAATCTCATGATGATGATTGGCCCGGGCATCGCCCCCTCCATAGGCTCAGGTCTGGATGCACTGTTCGGCTGGCGCATCATTTTTGCGGTGCTGGCGCTCATGGGGGCGTTAACGGCCATCGGAGTCTGGCGCCTGCTTCCTGAGACCGGTCACCCCACCGGCAAGCTGAACTGGCGCACCGTGCGCAATGACTATCGAACCTTGCTGGGTTCACCCCAGTTTCTGGGCTTCGCCATAGGCGGCGGTAGCGCCACCACATCCATGTACGCCTTTATTGCTGCAGCGCCGTTCATCTTCATCGAGCAGTTGCACACCAGCAAGGCGCAGCTTGGCATCTACCTGGGGGTGCTGATGGCCGGCATGGCAGCAGGCAATGCGCTGGCACGCCAGCTCATCAAACGCTGGCCCCTGGAGCGGCTGATACTGGGCGGTAATATGCTGAGCCTGGGCTGCGCGGCAGCACTGGTAGTCCTGACACTGCTGCAGCTGATCAACGTACCCGCTGTAGTGACATTGATGCTGCTGTTTACCTTGGGCTCAGGCATGACCAGCCCCGCCGCACTCTCCAAGGCTCTGGGCGTACACAGCGATTTGACGGGGTCGGCCGCCGGAGTCTACGGCTTCTCCCAGATGGCCGTGGGAGGCCTGTGCACGCTTGGAGCCAGCCTGGGCGGCAGCCCGGCGCTATCGGCTTTTACAGTGCTGCTGATTGCCTGCATCGTGGGTCAGCTGGGCTTTCGCAGCGCGCTCAAGATGAAACCGGCCTCTAGCGCCTGATGGAAAATCGTAAACAGCTATATATTCAGTAGCAAACAGATTCTAGGAGCACCATGTCATCCATCGCCCAAAGCTGGCAGCGCATCGGCGCCTGGTATGCCCAGAACACACCCAAAGACACTCTGGTCTTGGCCGATGGCGCCAGCGAGGCAGAAATGGCCGAGCTGGAAGCCGCCCTGGGTCAGCGCCTGCCGGACGATGTGCGTGAGTCACTGGCCCTGCACAACGGCGCGGCCAATGAGGCCTATCTGCTGTACTTTGGCGAGCTGCTGTCCACACAGCGCATGCTGGAGGTCTGGCAGATGTATGCGGACATGCAAAAGAGCGAAAGGTGGGGGCTTGGCCCGGACTACCACCCTGACTATCTGCAAGGCCCCCTGCGCCCCGTGTACTGGGATGCACTGCGTATTCCTCTGACCGACAACTGCGGCGATGGTGCCATGCTGGACCTTGCGCCAGCGGCTGGTGGCCATGCGGGCCAGATCATCGAGTTTGATCACGAGGCAGGCCCCAAGGGCGTGTTTGCACCCAGCTTCTCGGCCTGGCTGGAGCTACTGGCCGACGAGCTGGAGCAAGGCAAGCATGTCTATATCGAAGACGCAGGCTGCGTGGCACCGCCGGGCACCTGGTGAAAATCGGCGGTCAAGGCCTGCACGGCATCGTCCACACTCCAGGCTGAATAGCAGTCGGGGTTGAGCCCCGGCATCTGCACGCGCTGCAGCAGCTCGCGCAGACTGTCCTTGACGCGGGCCAGCCGCAGCAGCACCCCGGCTTGCTGCAGCTGACGCGCCAGCTCGCCCAGTGCCTCAATGCCGGTGCTGTCCAGATCAGGGCTTTCTTCCAGACTCAGCACCACGGCATGCACACCTGCAGCTTGCGCCGCGCGCGCGCGGATATCGCTCATCACGGCCTCGGCATTGCCAAAGAACAGGCCTTCCTCGGGCCGCAAAATCAGCAGACCCGGCACAGGTTGCGCTTCTGGGTGGCGCTGGCGGTCCACAAAATCATGGCTGCCCACCAGCCGCCCCAGCTCGCTGACATGGGACTGGGCCATGCGCTTGAGCAGCATCACAATGCTGACCACCATAGCCAGCAGCAGGCCATCAAGCACACCCAGCACAATCACGGCAGCAAAAGCTGTGAGCGCCACGGCGCGATCACGCTGCCAGATGAAATAAGGCTGCAGCGTGCGCCAGTTGAGCGAATGCGCCACCGCATGAATGACGATGGCGGCCAGCAAGGGCTCAGGGATTCGCTCCATCCAGGGCAGCAACTGCCACACCAGCACGGCCACCACGGCGCAGGCAATCAGGCCTGCGGCCTTGGTCTGCGCGCCAGCCACCTCATTGGCCGAGCTGGCCGAAAACCCCGCACCCACAGGCAGGCCCTGAAACAAGGCCGAGGCCATATTGGCGCCGCCCAGCGCCAGCAGATCGCGGTTACTGTTCACCCCATCGCCATGGCGCAGCGCCAGCGAGCGGATGGAGCTGTATGACTCGGCATACAGAATCAAGGCCAGCGCCACAGCCAGCTGCCCCACGCGCAGCCAGTCGGCCCAGTCCAGCTCAGGCAGGGCCAGATGCGCAGCACCCAGTTGCAGCGAACCCACAGGCGCTATGCCCCAGCTCCTGCAAAAGCCCAGTGCATCGAGCGCAATGCCCGCCGCAATCACCAGCAAAGCACCGGGCACGGCCTTCCACCGCGCCAGAAGCCGCAGCGCCAGCAAGGCCACAAGCAGCATGGTCAGGCCATACCAGTTCCAGTGCGGAAGCAGCGCGATCAAGTCCCTGCTGAAATGCAGAAAGTCGCTGTGCGCGGGATGCACGCCCACAGCCAATGGCAGTTGCTTGACCACAATGGTCAGCGCCAGACCAATGGCAAAGCCGCGCAGCACGGGCTTGGCAATGAATTGCGAGATGCCGCCCAGCCGTAGCAGGCTCGCCAGCACAAACATCACACCAGCAACCAGCACCATGGCCACACCCATGAGCGCGCGATGATCGGCCGAGACATGCAGCACCGAGCCCGTGGCAGCCAGCAGCACAGCCGCTGAGGATGAGGTCGACGACACAATCGCAAAGCGGCTGGTACCGAGCAGCCCATAGACCAGCAAGCCCGCAAACAGCGCAATCACCCCGGCCTGGGGCGGCGCACCGGCAATGCCAGAATAGGCCACGGCCTCGGGCAGCAGCAGCCCCGCGATAGACAGGCCCGCAATCCAGTCCGCGCCGGCAAGCATCCAGCGCGCAGTCATAAAGGCTTGTGCAGATTGCTGGTCACACCTGACCAGCCGGGCAAAAACTGCGCCTTGGGGTTGCGCGCTAGTGCCACAGCCTCGGTCACCAGCGATTCAGGCAGGCCTTGCCCGCCGCTGCTGCGCAGATCGCTTTTGCGAAACAGCGGGCGAAAGAAATCGGCCCAGAGAAATTCGGTATAGGGTGCAGCCTCTTTGGCATAACCACCGGCCTTGCGCACCTCTCCGGCCAGGCTGCGATAGGGGTCGTCCTTGAGTCGCTCAAGCTGCTTGGGAATGGCCGAGAACTCGCAGCGCTCGCCCTTGTCGTTGTACGGATGGGCCCACTGGTGAAACTCCATGAGCCGCCAGAACATACCCATCTCCATGGCGCTGAAGTCCGCCAGCTGCATAACCCAGACCGATGTCACCTGCTCCTGCCACAACGCTTGCCCCAGATGGTGGTGGTCGACGATGTAGTGCAGCCCCTTGGGGCCTTTGACCGCCGGAAACCAGTGGCTGAGCAGCAGCTTGCCCCGCGCCTTGGGTTTGAGCCTGGCCCACTCGGCGCGCTTGAGCGCCACCTCCGCCGCGCCCACCGTCATCTGCGTAGGGCGCAGATCGGAAAGAGATACCTGCTCCAGGTGCTGCTGTGCGCTCATGCCGACTCCCTTGATTGAGATCAGCCATTGTGGGCAGAGGCAAGGCAAAAGAAAAGAGCCCGACTTGCGGGCTCTTTTTCAAAAACAGTCAGCGCTCACCAATCTTCAGAGATTACCCACCATATTTGCAGGCACCACCCACTGGTCAAACTGCTCGCCCGTCACATGTCCGCTGGCAATGGCGGCTTCGCGCAGGCTCGTACCCTCTTTGTGCGCCTTCTTGGCGATATAGGCAGCCTTGTCGTAGCCGATATGGGTGTTGAGCGCCGTCACCAACATCAGCGAACGGCCCACCAGCTCTTCGATGCGCGCGCGGTTAGGCTCTATGCCCACGGCACAGTGATCATTGAAACTGAGCATGCCATCGGCCAGCAGACGCACGCTTTGCAAAAAGTTGTGCGCCACCATTGGGCGAAACACGTTGAGCTCGAAATTGCCCGAGGCTCCGCCGAAATTGATGGCCACATCGTTGCCGAACACCTGGGCACAAAGCATGGTCACGGCTTCGGACTGCGTGGGGTTGACCTTGCCCGGCATGATGGACGAACCCGGCTCGTTCTCCGGGATCGAGATTTCGCCCAGGCCGCTGCGCGGCCCGGATGCCAGCCAGCGCACGTCGTTGGCGATTTTCATCAGGCTTGCGGCCAGCGTCTTGAGAGCACCATGCGCATAAACCAAGCCGTCGCAGCTCGCCAGAGACTCGAACTTATTGGGCGAGGTGACAAACGGGGAGCCCGTCAGTCTGGCCAGTTCCGCCGCCACGCCTTCGGCGTAGCCCTTGGGGGCATTCAGCCCAGTACCCACGGCCGTTCCTCCCAGGGCCAGCTCATACAGATGCGGCAATGCGGCCCGCACATGGGCTTCGCCATGGGCCAGCTGGGCCACCCAGCCGGATATTTCCTGACCCAGCGTCAGCGGCGTGGCGTCCTGCAAATGCGTGCGACCGATCTTGACGATATCGGCAAAGGCTTCGCTCTTGGCCAGCAGCGTGAGTCGCAGCTTGGCGATGGCAGGCAGCAGCTTGTGCTCAATGGCCGTCACCGCCGCCACATGCATGGCCGTGGGATAGACATCGTTGCTGGACTGGCTCTTGTTCACATCGTCATTCGGGTGCACCAGACGGGCTTCACCGCGCTCGCCGCCCATCAGCTCGCTGGCCCGGTTGGCCAGCACCTCGTTGACGTTCATATTGGTCTGCGTGCCGGAGCCGGTCTGCCAGACCACCAGGGGGAACTCATCGGGGTGCTTGCCCGCGAGCACCTCATCGGCGGCCGAATTGATGGCTCTGGATTTTCTCTCGTCCAGCAGACCCAGCGCCTGGTTGACGCTGGCGGAGGCCTTTTTGACCTGCGCCAGCGCAGCAATGATTTCACGCGGTTGCTGCTCGCCGCTGATGTCAAAATTCTGCAGCGAGCGCTGCGTCTGCGCGCCCCAAAGCTTGTTGGCGGGTACATCGATCAGGCCAAAAGTATCTTTTTCCTGGCGGGTGACTGTCATGGAATCGCTCCTTGCAATACAACTCGGCGCAGCTGGCTGAAGAAATCTGGCTGCCGTTGGCCGCAAACGGAAGTCGGCCCACCGCCAGGCAGGCCACTTCCACAACCGGTCCATGCTAGCTCAGCCCGACAGGCGGCAAGCACAATCGAGCCAACACCCCTGCGCCGGCAAGGCCAGACATACATAGTTACATTAAATCAATATCGGGCAGAGAATCCGACCGGCCTTGCGGGCCCGCCACATCAATGTTCACTGATTTTTCCACCCCCATCGCCACCACCGTCATGACATCAAGTTACAGCACGATGATGGTGTGTGTCTCCATCGTCATCGCGGTATTTGCCTCTTTTGTGACGCTGGGCCTGGTCCGTCGCATGCGCATGGCCTCAGGCAGAATCGGACGCATCTGGTGGGCCATCGGCGCCATGGTGATGGGCACGGGGGTCTGGGCCATGCACTTCATCGGCATGCAGGCGTTTGAGCTGCCCATCACACTGGGCTACGGCGGTGCTCTGACGCTGGCCTCCTGGGTCGCGGCAGTCTCGGCATCGGCATTGGCCTTTGGAGTGGCAACCCGGGTCGAATACCGCTGGCCTCATTTTCTGGGCGCCTCGCTGCTCATGGGCGGCGGCATCTGCGCCATGCACTACCTGGGCATGCTCGCCATCGAGATGTCCATCCCGATTGCCTGGGACTGGCCGCTGGTGGCGACCTCCGCTCTGGTCGCAGTACTGGCCTCGGCCACGGCGCTGACTCTGTTTCGCGCGCTGTTTTCGCTCTCCGGCAAGCGGCTGTGGCTATTTCAGACATTGGCGGCACTGATCATGGGCTTTGCCATCTGCGGCATGCACTACACCGGGATGTCGGCAGCCAGCTTTGCCAGTGGCTCGGTCTGCCTGAGTGCGGAAGCCCTGAGCGGCCCCGAGCTCACCACCATCATCATCATCACCACGGTCATGCTGCTGATTGCGGCGATGTTCAGCACCTTGCTCGATGCCCGCCTGCAAAGCACTGCCTTCAAGCTCAATCAATCGCTGCAGGAAACCAATGCCAAGCTGCAACTGGCCAATACCGAGTTGCGCCAGCGCGCCTTTGCAGACCCGTTGACCAATCTGCCCAACCGCCTGCTGTTTGAAGATCGTCTCATCCACGCCCTGCTGCGCCTGGAGCGCGCCAACCGCTCACGAATCAAGGAGCGGCTGGGAATCTTGTTTGTGGATCTGGACGGATTCAAGCCCATCAATGACTCCTTTGGCCACGCCGCAGGCGATCAGATCCTCATCAGCGCCGCAGAGCGGCTGACTGCGGAAGCCCGCAGCAGCGATACCGTGGCCCGCGTGGGCGGGGATGAATTCCTGGTGCTGCTGGAAGACACCCAGGACGTGGCCGCATGCATGGCAGTAGCCAACCGAATTCTCAAGGCGCTTAGTCAGCCCTTTCGGCTAGGCAACAAGGAGCTGCAGATCACCTGTTCCATCGGCATCGTGGCCTTTCCCGACCATGGTGACCGCGACCACCTGATCGCCAACGCCGATGCCGCCATGTACGCAGCCAAACGCAACGGCGGCAACAGTTTTGCAGTGTTCGAGCCGCATATGGGCAGCGATGCATCCGAGCAGCTGGAACTTCAAAACGACCTGCGCTACGCCATTCAGCGCGGTCAGATGGAGCTGCATTACCAGCCTAAGATCGACAGCGAGCGCGGCAACATCATCGGGGTAGAGGCACTGCTGCGCTGGGCTCATCCCGAACGCGGCATGATTGCGCCCGATATCTTCATCCCCCTGGCCGAGCGCTTCGGCATCATCAACAGCCTGGGCAACTGGGTGATCGAAGAAGCCTGCCGCCAGCTGGCCCAGTGGCGCAATATGGGGCTGCAGATGCGGGTGGCGATCAATCTCTCCGTGCACCAGTTGCGCGAAAGCGGCCTGGCAGATCGCATCACCCAGACGCTGCTGCGCCACGATGTACAGGCCAGCCAGTTGCTGTGCGAGATCACCGAATCCGTGGCGATGGAAGACACCCAGGCCACGCAGCGCGCAATCGAGGAATTGCGCAGCATCGGCATCTTTCTCTCGATCGACGACTTCGGCACCGGCTACTCCAGCCTCAACTATTTGCGTCAGCTTCCCGCCCAGCAGTTGAAGATCGACCGCAGCTTCATCCGCGACCTGGAAACCGAGGAAGATGCCCGCGCCGTGGTCCACGCCGTCGTGCGCCTGGCCCATGCCCTGGGCCTGCGCGTGGTGGCCGAAGGTGTGGAAACTGCGGGCCAGCGGGACATTCTGATCGACATGCAATGCGATGAGCTTCAGGGCTACTTCTATGCGCGCCCCATGCCGGCGGACAGCCTTCTGGCCTGGGCCAGAGACGATCGCCGAGGCGGCCAGGCCGATTTCTCGGCCTCCATCCTCGGCGCACTGACCAGCTGAGCGCCGCACAGCCACCACCAGTCATATATAAGACTGCTGGGTTATGGCTGCAAGATTTGCCGTCTGGGCCGATAATCGATGGGTTTACCGTACGCGCCCCACGCGTACAGATTGCAACCCCCGAGAAGCTTCACGATGACCACCTCCATCCGCCAGCAGGACCTGATCGATTCGATCGCAGGTGCCCTCCAGTACATCAGCTACTACCACACGCCGGATTTCATCCAGCATCTGGCCCGCGCCTATGAACGCGAGCAAAGCCCTGCGGCCAAGGATGCGATGGCTCAGATCCTCACAAATTCCAAGATGGCGGCCACCGGCCAGCGCCCCATCTGCCAGGACACCGGCATCGTCAACGTGTTCCTGAAAGTGGGCATGGACGTCAAGTGGGAAGGCTTCACCATGGGGCTGGAAGACGCCATCAACGAAGGCGTGCGCCGTGGCTACAACCACCCCGACAACACGCTGCGCGCCTCCGTCGTGGCCGACCCCCAGTTCAAGCGCAAGAACACCAAGGACAACACCCCCGCCGTGATCAATGTGCAGATCGTGCCCGGCGACAAGGTGGACGTGACCGTGGCCGCCAAAGGCGGCGGCTCCGAGAACAAGTCCAAGATGATCATGATGAACCCCAGCGACAACATCGTGGACTGGGTTCTGAAGACCGTCCCCACCATGGGCGCAGGCTGGTGCCCGCCCGGCATGCTGGGCATCGGCATCGGCGGCACGGCTGAAAAGGCCGTGCTGCTGGCCAAGGAAAGCCTGATGGAAGACCTCAACATGTACGAGCTGCAGCAAAAAGCTGCCAGCGGTGCTGAGCTCGACGACGTGGAAAAGCTGCGTCTGGAGCTGTTCGAGAAGATCAACGCCCTGGGCATCGGCGCCCAAGGCCTGGGCGGCCTGACCACGGTGCTGGACGTCAAGATCAACATGTACCCCACGCACGCGGCCTCCAAACCCGTGGCCATGATTCCCAACTGTGCAGCCACCCGCCACGCCCACTTCGTGATGGATGGATCCGGCCCCGTGCACCTGGATGCCCCCTCGCTGGACACCTGGCCCAAGATCGACTGGCACCCCGACTACAACAAGTCCAAGAAGGTCGATTTGAACAATCTGACCAAGGAAGAAGTGGCCAGCTGGAAGCCCGGTGACACACTGCTGCTCAACGGCAAGATGCTGACCGGCCGTGATGCCGCCCACAAGCGCATCCAGGACATGCTGGCCAAGGGCGAAAAGCTGCCCGTGGACTTCACCAACCGCGTGATCTACTACGTCGGCCCCGTGGACCCCGTTCGCGACGAAGTGGTTGGCCCTGCAGGCCCCACCACGGCTACCCGCATGGACAAGTTCACCGACATGATGCTGTCCCAGACCGGCCTGATCTCCATGATCGGCAAGTCCGAGCGCGGCCCCGTCGCCATCGAGGCCATCAAGAAGCACAAGAGCGCTTACCTGATGGCCGTGGGCGGCGCCGCCTACCTGGTCTCCAAGGCCATCAAGCAAGCCAAGGTGGTGGGCTTTGAAGACCTGGGCATGGAAGCCATCTATGAATTCGACGTGGTCGACATGCCTGTCACGGTGGCCGTGGATGCCGGCGGCACCAGCGCCCATATCACCGGCCCCGCCATCTGGAAGGAAAAGATTGCGACCGGGGAATTCAAGGGCATTGAAGTGGCCGGTGTGTAATCACCCTGCAGGCCCCGCCATAAAGAACCGCCTTCGGGCGGTTTTTTTGTTCCGCAACTTTAAGAAAGCAGTTTCAATAGGCTGATGGGCCGAATGGGCCTTTTCCCGGGATTTTTCTAGGACCCAGTCCAACCCATGCATATCCGAGCAGAACTGCCCACCGATGCTGAGGCAATCGAGCAGGTGACGATCCAGGCCTTCAAAGACGCACCGCATACCGATCACACCGAGCATTTCATCGTGCGTGAGCTGCGCGCAGCCGGGGCTCTTGCCCTGTCCCTTGTCACAGAGATTGACGAGCAAATCGTCGGCCATGTCGCCATCTCACCCGTCAACATCAGCGACGGCAGCCAGCACTGGTTTGGCCTGGGGCCCATCTGCGTCCTTCCCCAAAAACAGCGACAGGGTATTGGCAGTGCACTCATGCAGGCAGCCATCAGCGCTCTGCAAGCGCAGTCTGCGCAGGGATGCGTGCTGCTTGGTGATCCTGACTACTACCGGCGCTTTGGTTTCCGGACGTTACAGGGCCTGGTGCTGCCCGGAGTGCCTGCCGAGTACTTTCAAGCCCTGTCTTTCAAAGGCCCGCTGCCACAAGGCGAAGTGAGTTATCACAGGGCATTCAATGCCCGGGACTGAGCCTAGCGGTATTGACAGTCTGTCGGCTCGGCGGCGAGGCTGCATCGGTTCTCTGCCATTGGCGCAGCACCGATGACAAAGCCGATGTGCCGGCCAGACCTGCATTGGGCCTATCGCCCCCACCAGCAAGCAAAGCTTTTGGGCTTTACGGCAACGCGACACCTCGTCTTCATTGAAATCAGGGCTTCTTGGTAAATACGAGACACAGATACCAAGCATGCTATTTAAGATATGCGACAGATTGGGTAGTTGTCTGACACCGTCCAGAATGATTTGCATCGCAAGCACAAGGAGTTCAGCATGAGCCATGTCGCAGCAAAGATGGTGACCGGTGCGCTGGTGGCGCTATCGGGCTTTGCTTCCGCACAGACTCAGCAGCCATCGGCTGCGCCCAAGCCATTGCCTTCCCCTGCGACTCAGGCACTGGTCCCCCAGGGGGTCTATGCGCAGATCGACACCAGACTGGGGCAGGAAGCTCTTCGCTTGCTGTCGCAGGGTACGCCTCAGCAGCAGCAATCTGTGCTCGAGCGCGTACGCGCCGCGCCCGAGCGCTTTCAACCGCCCGTGTTCTATGTGCTGTCGCAAACACTGTTCAAGGCAGGTCTGAGGGATGAGGCGGCCTTCTGGTTCTACGCCGGCCAGCTGCGTGCCCGCTTCGACGCCAATCGCTGTGCTGACGTCACTGCCAGGCAAGCGGTCGATGTGATGAACCAGAGTTATGGAGCCCCCATCAATCGCCACCTGTTCCAGGATCTGGACAAGGCTCAGGAGTTGATCGCCAGGGTCGTGGACTGGGATCGCCGCACGCCCCACGCCTACGACCCGCACTGGATCAACCTGCACGGCATGCAGGCGGTTCAGGCCTCCCGGGACCCGCAACTGGCCGCCAGGCTGACGATGGAATCTCTGAGCCTGCCAGCCGCGCAATGGCCTGCCCTGGCCGAGCAGACGCGCACCAAGTATCTGCAGGGCTTTCAGGAAGCCATCAGCCAGCTCAAAGCCGAGTCAAAATCCAAGTGAAGATCGCTACAGCCCCAGGTCTCTATCCCTTATGTAGCAATCGCTTTCGGCTACTGTTTTTGAATATTCTTCCGGCACGACTCCGCGCAGCCTTGATGGCAGCCCCTATTGGCACATGCCCTGTTTGCCCTAGGATGACTCAAACCTCTGCCCCCTGAGCCACTGCAATGCGGCTCAAAAGGAGTCCTCATGCACAAGCTCTTTGCGCTGTTGGCGACCACCGCCCTCGTCGCCTTGCTGACCGCCTGCCTGGTACCCGAGCGCTTCTCCGCCAGCGTGGAAGTGCAAGCCGATGGCAGCTACAGCTACCACTTTGACGGCACGGTAGTCAATGCCATGGCAGTGATGAAGCTCAGAAAACAAGGCGTGCTGAGCGAGAGAGAGCACCAGGAGCTGGCGGCGCAAGCGCAGCAACTGAGCCGCGAACCCGAGGTCAGGAAAGCCGTCTACAAAGGCAATGCACGCTATGCGCTGGAGATTGCCGGCCAGCGAAAGCCCGGTGAAGGCCTGAGATTGCTGGACATGTTCACCGTGCAGACGGACAGAAATGGCGTGATGACGATTGCCGCCAAGCCGCTCAAGGACAAGGAAAAGAGAGACTTCGCGCAACTGGGCATCACCATGAACGGCAGCCTGAAGATCAGCCTGCCCGGCAATGCCGAGGTACTCTCGCAAAACGCCAGCTCCACGCCCACGCTGGGCCTGGGCGCGTACAGCTGGAAAATCGGCAGCCTGAACGTACGACCCGAGATCAGGCTGCGCTTCAAGCCGTGAAGGCTATCGCAGTGCTCGGACTTGGCATTTCGGGAGAAGATGTCTGTACGATTTCCCCTGTCTGCCCGCCAAGCCCCTCATGACCCCAAACCTTCCATCGACAGCCCCGCAACTGCCTTTCTCCCAGGCCTGCGAAAACAATCAGGCCGCTATTTTCGAGGTGCTGAAGTCCGCCTTTCAGCACAGCAGGCATGTGCTGGAGATAGGCTCCGGCACCGGCCAGCACAGTGTGCACTTCGCACCGCGCCTGCCGCAGCTGATCTGGCAGACCAGCGACTTGCTCGACAGTCATGCAGGCATCCAGGCTTGGCACGCCGCCCACGGAGCACCCAATCTGCGTGCTCCGCTGGAGTTCGACCTGGCGACCGATGCCTGGCCCACCACTACGGATCCATCAGGCTTTGATGCCGTCTTTACCAGCAATACCTGTCATATCGTGGCCTGGCCGCTGGTGCAGCACATGTTCGGGCTGGTGGGCTCGCACTTGCCCGAACGCGGCGTGTTTGCCATCTATGGCCCGTTCAACTATGGCGGCCATTTCACCAGCGACAGCAACCGCGCCTTCGACGCCTGGCTGCGCCAGCGTGATGCGCGCAGCGGCCTGCGCGACTTTGAAGCCATCGAGGCCCTGGCCGCTCAGCACGGCCTGCAGCTTGAACTCGATCAGGCCATGCCGGCCAACAACCGCACGCTGCTCTTTCGCAAACGCTGAAAGCTCTCTCCATGGCCGCCATCTTTGCCTACCAATGCAGCAAATGCGATGAGATTCACGAAGGATCGCCAAGCTTTGCTTTCGATGCCCCTGCGCCCTACAGACGCCTGAACGAGCAAGAGCGCGAGGAATGGGCCGAGCTGAGCGACGACCTCTGCGTCATCGCCCACCCCAAAGGCACGCAATACTATGTGCGCGCCATTCTGGAAGTTCCGATTCATGGCGTGGACGAGCCCTTTCTCTGGGGCATCTGGGTCTCGGCCAGCGAAGCCAGTTTTCAGCGCTATCTGGACTCCTTCGACAAACCGCCCGAAGACCCTATTTTCTTTGGCTGGCTGTCCAATCTGATTGCTGTCTACCCCACGCAAAAGTCACGCCCGGCCGATGTGCATATCCAGGCCGACGGTACACGCCCTCGCGTGGTGCTGCACCGCAGCGATGAGCAAAGCGATGCGCTGGTCGTCGATCAGCATGAAGGCATTTCGATCGCGCGTGCCCAGCAACTGGCCGAGCAATCGCTGCATGGCCTGTAAGCCGAGCAAGGCCCAGGCACTGGCTCATCAAGAGCTATCGGTGTCCATTGATGAGCAACAAAAAACCGCCAGAGGAAAATCTTCTGGCGGCTTCTGGTCTTTATGGGATCAGGCGTGAGCGCTTATCCGTTATTCCAGCCGCTCTGGTAGAACTGCTGAATGAAGGACCAGGCCTCGGCCGGATCGTCGGTGTAGCGGAACAGGTTCAGATCCTTGGCGGAAATAGTGCCCTCTTCCACCAGCACATCGAAGTTCAGCACCCGTTTCCAGAACTCCGTGCCGAACAAAATCACGGGCACGGGCTTGCTCTTGTGGGTCTGCACCAGCGTCAGCACCTCAAACAGCTCGTCCATGGTGCCGAAGCCGCCAGGGAAGGCTACCAGCGCCTTGGCACGCATCATGAAATGCATTTTGCGCAGCGCAAAATAGTGGAATTTGAAGCTCAGCCCCGGCGTGATGTAAGGGTTGCCATGCTGTTCATGCGGCAGATAGATGTTCAGCCCCACATTGGGAGCTCCTGCATCATGCGCGCCGCGGTTGGCCGCCTCCATGATGCCGGGACCACCGCCTGTGCAGATGTAGACGCGCTCGCCGGGTGCCTGCTTCATGCCTTCGGTCGCCACGATGCGCGCAAAAGCGCGTGCCGCCTCATAGCGCTCGGCATTGCGCATGCCGCGCTCAGCCAGCGCCATGCGCTGGGTATCGCCGCTGGCCTTGGCTTGTGCAAGCTGCTGACGCGCCTGCTCCATATCCACAAAGCGTGCGCTGCCGTAGACAACCACCGTGTGCTCGATGCCGCGCTCGATCTGGGTCAGATCTGGCTTGAGCATTTCCAGCTGCATGCGGATGCCACGGGTTTCGCGGCGGAACATGAACTCCGGATCGGCGAATG
Organism: Comamonas sp. GW821-FHT11H03; assembly: GCF_058807955.1. Lineage (NCBI taxonomy): Bacteria > Pseudomonadati > Pseudomonadota > Betaproteobacteria > Burkholderiales > Comamonadaceae > Comamonas > Comamonas sp. GW821-FHT11H03. Next base: position 192,448 of record NZ_JBXARF010000010.1, on the reverse strand, counting down.
CAAGGCGGTTGGATTGAGGCTCCAGCTCTTTGCCGTTATGGGCCTGGTTGTGCAGCTCGGCCCAGGCATTGGCCAGATCGGTATCGGACAGGGGTGAAGAAATTTGCATGGACCCTCGGTTCTTAGAATGCTGAGCAGCACGGACTACAGCAATCCCTAAAGATTTCGTAGCGCTGACCGCCCATCCGTCAAGTACTTCAAGCTCAAATGCACCTGTAGTGCAGATGATGCTTGCACTATACGCTCACAAAGCTATAGCCCATGAGAGTATTTCGCCTCTAAACGCTGAAGCAGTTTGCCGCAATAGTGGCAAATGGTCTGCCAGCTTAACGGCTGAACCCGATGCTCCAGCTGAGCATACCCATGTAGGTCATGAACAGAGAGCCCACCAGATGTACGCTGGCCCAGCCCAGGGCTGCGACCAGGCGCTGCTGCTGCAGCAGGCCGATGACCTCGGCCGAGTAGCTGGAGAACGTGGTCAGAGCACCAAGAAAGCCGGTGATGATGGCCAGTTTCCAGGCCGGATCCAGCTGGGGCATGGCCTGAAACAGCGCGATGAAGACGCCGATCAGATAGCCGCCGATCAGATTGGCGGCAAGAGTGCCCCAGGGCATGCTGGAGCCGGCACTCAGCCATATTCCCAACCCCCAGCGCGACAGGGCGCCCAGGCAGGCACCGATGCAGATGGCAACAATATTGAGCATGGCTGCCAATCTAGCGCAAGGCTGCGGCCCTGAGAGGCTTGGGCGGCAGGATTTCAGGCTTTATTCGCCACAGACTTCTCAACGGCCTCGGCGGCCTCTTCTTCGTCCAGGGGTTCGTTGCGCACCAGGTTGCTGAGCGTGGGCGGCACGCTCTCTCCCGCACGGCGCGAGCGAAACAGCGCCGCGCGCATGAGAAAGATGGTGGTGATGGGCACGGTCACGGCAATGAAGATGGCAATCAGCACCGAGTGCATGACAAAGCCCTGGCCGCTGACGGAAAAATAAATCCAGGTGGCATGCATGATGAGCCAGCAGCCCATGGTGGCGATGATGGAGGGCGCGTGCACGCGCTCGAAATAGCTTTTGAGCCGCAGCAAACCCACGGAGCCCATGAGCGCAATCAACGAGCCTGCGAACACCAGGGCCGCCACCAGAATCTGGGCCCACAGCGGCAGATCCACGCCAATGACATCGGTACTCATTCGATCACCTCGCCGCGCAGCAGGAACTTGGCCATGGCCGTGGAGCCGACGCAGCCGAACAGAGCCACCAGCAAGGCCGCCTCGAAGTAGTTGGTGCTGTCATACAGAATGCCCATGACCAGCATGGCCAGCATGCCGTTGAGGTACATGCAGTCCAGCGCCAGCACGCGGTCTTGCGCATGCGGCCCCTTGAGCAGGCGCAGCACCGAGCAGCCCATGGCCGCCAGCAGCATGACCAGAGATGCCATCAGCACCCAATAAAACCAGGGGTTCATTCAAAAATCTCCATCAGCAGGCTTTCGTAGCGGGACTTCACGAAGTCGGCCAGCTTCTTGGCATCCTCCACCTCCAGCGCATGCAGCAGCAGCATGGAGCGGTCACGCGAAATCTCGGCCCAGGACGTGCCGGGCGTCAGGCAGACAATCATGGCCAGCACCGCCAGCCCGTTGGGATCGCGCAGCTCGAGCGGAATATGGACAAAGGCCGCCGGATGCTTGCGCATGCGCGGCAACAACAGAAAACGCACCACGTTGAAGTTGGAGACCGAGGTATCGCAGACCACACGGAATGCCAGCTTGAGAATGCTCAGCGGATGGCTGACTCGCACCGGCAAGGGGCGCAGGCCGCGCAGCAGCACGGGAATCAACAGACCCAGGATCAGGCCCAGCAAGATCTGGCCGGCACTGACCGATCGGTTGAGCAGCAGCCATAGCACCAGCAGCGCTATCGACAGCAGCGGTGCCGGGAAGATGGATTTCATGACGGTCTTCATGGGCGGCCCTCCTCTTTCTGAGCCGATGCCGCGGTCTGAGTAGCGGCATCCTGCCCAGCTTCGCTTTCATCGCCAATACCGGGGACGGGCTGTGCCTGCATTTCCAGTGCTGCAGCACGTGCCGCCGCCTCGGGACCCGCGGCCTCCTGAGCCTTCTTTTCCTTGGGCGCAGGTACCGGGGTAAGACCCAAGACGGTACGCACATAGACATCGGGCGAATGCAGTGCATTGGCCGCTCGCTGGGTATAGCGCATCACGTCATCGGCTTTGACCGTCAGCACCATACAGCACAGCAGCAGCGCAGCGATGGGCAGGCCTTCCGCCACCTTGAGTGATGGCGCGCTCTGCTCCGGATTGGCCCAGAAGTGTCGGATGCCAGCGCGCGTGAGGGCCACCAACGCCATCAAACCGGTGATGATGAGCAAGGCCACCATGCTCCAGCCCAGCGGACCGGCCTTCACACCACTGGAGGTCCCCATGCCCAGCGGATTGAGCAAACTGGTCAGCATGGCGAATTTGCCGAGAAAGCCGGACAGTGGCGGCAGGCCCGAGATCAGCAAGGTGCAGGCCATGAAGCTCAGGCCCAGAAAAGCCGCCGCAGCCGGGAAAGCCCGGCCGATCATGAGCTCTTCCTCATCGTCGAGATTGAAGCCTTCGGTGGGCAACAGCTCTGCATTGAGGAACGGCGCTTCATTGTCCTCATAGGGCTCGCCCGCATCGTCATCCACGCGCCAGCGGTCCACCACATCGGCAATCAGGAACAGGGCCGCCACGGCCAGCGTGGAGCCCGGCAGGTAATACAGCAGCCCGGCCGTCAGCAGGTTCTGCCCGAAGCCCGTTGCGGCCAGCAGGGTGCCGGACGAAAGAATGGCGGCGAAGCCCGCCAGATGGGTCAACCGTTGCGAGCCGAGCATCCCTATCGCGCCAAAGGCCATGGTCAGCATGCCGCCCACGATCAGCCAAGTGCTGCCGAACAGGGCCGATGCCCCGGCTTCCGAGCTGAACAGCAAGGTCCACAGGCGCAAGATGACATAGACCCCCACCTTGGTCATGAGCGCAAACAAGGCTCCCACCGGTGCAGTCGCCGCGCTGTAGCCCGGCACCAGCCAGAAGTTCAGCGGCCATAGCGCCGCCTTGATCAGAAAGGCCGTTCCCAGCACGCCCGCTGCCGCATGCAGCAGGCCGCGGTCGGCGTCCTGCACCTGCGGAATGGCGCGGGCCAGATCGGCCATATTGAGCGTTCCGGTAATGCCGTAGAGCATGGACACGCCGATCAGGAACAGCGAAGACGCGGCCAGATTGATGGCGATGTAGTGAAGACCGGCCTGAATGCGCGTGCTGCCGGAGCCATGCAGCAGCAAACCGTAAGAGGCTGCCAGCATGATCTCGAAGAACACAAACAGATTGAACAGGTCTGCCGTGATGAAGGCACCGCTGAGCCCCATCAACTGCAGCTGGAACAAGGGGTGGAAGTGCACTCCGGCCTTGTGCCAGCGCGCAGCGGAAAACACCAACGCGGCCAGTGCCACCACATAGGTGACCAGCAGCATCAGGGCAGTCAGCCTGTCCAGCGCCAGCGCGATGCCAAAGGGCGCCGGCCAGTTGCCGGGCATATAGACCGACATGGTGACGGCAGAGCCCGCCTGGTTGGTCCAGCCCAGCAGCATGACCACGATCACCAGGCTGATCGTGGTGGACAGGATGTTCATGCCCAGCTTCAGGCGCTGGCGCTCCTCGCGCAAAAACAGCATCAGCGCTGCCGTCAGCATGGGCAGCATGATGGGGGCCAGCATCAGGTGCGGCATCAGACGCTCAATCCACCCGCTCATAGCATTTCCTGTTCGGTTCGCGAGTGCGCGCCATCCACATGGTCATTGCCGGAAGCGCCGCGCGATGCCAGCAGCACGACCAGGAACAGCGCCGTCATGGCAAAGCCGATGACGATGGCGGTCAGCACCAGGGCCTGAGGCATGGGGTCTGCATAGTGCGACAAATCGGTCGGCACACCGTTTTGCAGCACCGGCACCTTGTTGATCGACAGGCCCTGACGGCCCATGGAGAAGATGAACAGATTGACGGCATAGGACAGCAGCGCCAGCCCCATGATGACCTGGTAGCTACGCGGGCGCAGCAGCAGCCAGACGCCGGAGCCGGTGAGCACACCGATGGCAATGGCCAGAACGATTTCCATTAAATACCTCCCCTTGCCAGTGCTGCAGCTGTGGCAGCCTGCACCTCGGCCTCGGCCTTCTTGGCCTCTTGTTCCTGCTCTTCCAGCAAGCGCGCATGGAAGCGATGTCCGCGCACCGACTGGTGAGCGATCGCTGTCAGGATCAGCATGGTGGATCCCACCACCAACGCAAACACGCCAATATCGAAGAACGTGGCACTGGCGAAATGCACATGTCCCACCAACGGCAGCGAAAAGTCAAAGCTGTGGCTGGTCAGGAAAGGGTAGCCAACGGCCACCGAGCCCAGGCCCGTGCCCAGCGCAAACAACAGACCCGCGGCAATCCAGCGACGTGGATACAGCGGCAGGTGCGCCTCCACCCAATGCGTGCCCGAGATGATGTATTGCATCAGCAAGGCGACCGAGAACACCAGCCCCGCCACAAACCCGCCGCCAGGCTGGTTATGGCCGCGCACAAAGATATAGGCAGCCACCAGCGTCGCAAACGGCAGCAGCAGCCGCACCAGCACGGCCGGCACCATCAGGTAGCCCACGGCTGTATCGCTGGCATTGCGCGGGTTGAGCAGGTCGGTCTGCAAATCGCCAGGCACATAACGCTGCTGCTCCGGAATGTCCATGGCCTCGCGTGCAGGACGGAAGCGGCGCAGCAGCGCATAGATGACGATGGCCACAATGCCCAGCACCACGATTTCGCCAAAGGTGTCGAAGCCGCGGAAGTCCACCAGCATCACATTGACCACATTCGTGCCGCCACCGCCGCCCAGCGAATTCTCGAGGAAAAAGGTGGAGGTGCTTTCATAGAAAGGCCGGCTCATCATGGCAAACGCCAGCCAAGCCATGCCACCGCCGGCAATCAACGCCAGCACCAGATCGCGCAGGCGGCGTGCCTTGGCCCTGGCATCGGCGCTATCGGCCGTACGCATATTCTTGTCCCGTTTGGGCAGCCAGCGCAGCCCCAGCAGGATCAGCACCGTGGTGGCGACTTCGACCACCAGTTGGGTCAGAGCCAGATCGGGAGCCGAGAACCAGAGGAAGGTCAGCACCGTGCACAGGCCCGTGCCGCCGAGCATGATCAATGCGGTCATCCGGTGGTACTTGGCTTTCCAGGCCGTGCCCAGCGCACACAGGCAGCCAATTGCCCAGAGCAATACGAAAGCCGAAGACACGGGCAAAGTGCCGCGATTGCCCAGCTTCATGCCCCATAGCCACATCGGCAATGCGGCTGCCACCAGAGCAACGCAGACCAGCCACAGCATCTGCCACTGCAGGCGGCGCGTGGACAGATTGCGGCGCCCAGCCCGGCCCAGCCAGGTGATGCGGGCCAGCAGATTCTCGAAGATCCTGCGACCGCTGACACGGCCCAGCACGGGCGTGGTGTCGAAGTGCCCGACCGTGCGCTGCCAGCGCAGCATGGTGTAGAGCACGATACCGCCGGCCAGTGCCACCAGGCTCATGATGAGCGGCATATTCCAGCCATGCCAGATGGCCAGGCTGTACTGCGGCAAGTCACCGCCTACGACTGGAGTGGCAGCGACAGCCAGAAAACCGCCCACCGCCCAGGCCGGGAAGATGCCGACAATCAGGCAAGCCAGCACGAGCAATTCCACCGGTACACGCATCCAGTGCGGCGGCTCGTGCGGCTCGTGAGGGAGATCGTTTGCCTGGGGCCCAAAGAAGACATCGAACGTAAAGCGCAGCGAATAGGCCACGCTGAACATTCCCGCCACAGTCGCAACCACCGGCAGCACAGTCTTGACCCAGGGCGCTGCATCCAGATAGACGGTCTCGGCAAAGAACATTTCCTTGGAAATGAATCCGTTGAGCAGCGGCACACCCGCCATGGCAGCACTGGCCACACAGGCCAGCGTGGCCGTGATCGGCATCATGAAGCGCAGACCCGAGAGACGCCGGATGTCACGCGTGCCGCTTTCATGGTCAACAATGCCTGCAGCCATGAACAGCGAAGCCTTGAAGGTCGCATGGTTCATGATGTGGAAAACTGCGGCCACAGCGGCCAGTTTGCTGTTCAGGCCCAGCAGCAAGGTAATCAGGCCCAGATGCGAAATCGTCGAATACGCGAGCAAACCCTTGAGATCATGCTGGAACATCGCGCAATAGCCGCCGATCAGCAGCGTCATGGCACCGGCTCCACCGACCAACCAGAACCAGGCATCGGTGTCTGCCAGCACCGGCCACAGCCGTGCCAGCAAAAACACGCCGGCCTTGACCATGGTTGCCGAGTGCAGATAGGCCGACACAGGCGTAGGCGCAGCCATGGCATTGGGCAGCCAGAACTGGAAGGGGAATTGAGCACTTTTGGTAAGCGCACCCAGCAAAATCAGCACCAATGCCAGCAGATAGAGGTGACTGTCGCGAATCTGCTGCCCAGCAGCCAGCACATTGTCGAGGTCATAGCTGCCCACGATGTGACCCAGCACCAGCATGCCCACCAGCATGGCCAGCCCGCCCGTGCCCGTAACCGTCAACGCCATGCGCGCGCCCCGGCGTGCGTCCTTGCGGTGATACCAGTAGCCAATCAGCAAAAACGAGAAAAGACTGGTCAGTTCCCAGAAAAACACCAGCTGGATGATATTTCCCGAGAGAACCACTCCCGCCATGGCCCCCATGAAAGCCAGAAAAAACGAGAAAAAGCGCGGCACAGGATCAGTGGGCGACATGTAGTAGCGCGCGTACAGCACCACCAGCGCACCAATGCCGAAAACCAGCATGGAGAACAGCCAGGCAAACCCGTCCATGCGGATCACCAGATTCAGCCCCAGCGCCGGCAGCCAGGAAATCTCCTGCCTGAGCACCGCTCCATCGGCCATTTCCGGGAACAGCATCCCTACCTGAATTGCGCATATCAGCGCGATGACACCCGCGAGTGTTGATTCAGTATTGCGCGCATTCGCAGGCAATAAAGCAGCCAAAAGGCTGCCGGCAAAAGGTAGGAGGATGAGGTATATCAAGGGCATGGGCGGATCATTCTAGAGGTTAGCGTTATTTTTTCCGCTATAAAAACCTGAGCATTTCATAGACTTTAGACCGCCGTTCACCTTCAGTTGATGACAGAAAATCCATCAAAACAGCGGGTTGCATGCAGATAAAGAAGTGCTTCCACAATCGCCCTTGCGCGCTGCACCGATGTCATGCATCTGCTGCAAACCATTTTTGCCAAACTCAATCAATCTGCCAAGCCATGCATGTACGCAGCTATCGTCGCGGAGATGAAATCGCGCTATGGCAGGTGTTTCACGATGCGGTTCATCAGCTGACTGCGAACCACTACAGCCAGGAGCAACTGGACGCCTGGGCACCGCAGCGACCGGACTGGACACAGTGGCGTCAGCGCATTCAGGCGCTCCAGCCCTTTGTCGCCGTTTGCGACAATGATCAGGCCATGGCCTATGCCGATCTGCAAGCCAATGGCTATATCGACCACTTTTTTGTAGCTCCGCAATACGCGCGCCAGGGCGTGGGCCGATTGCTGCTTGCACATATCGAGCTAGCAGCACGGCAAAGCGGCCTGCATGAGCTGAGCGCCGATGTCAGTCTCAATGCCCAGCCCTTCTTCGCACATTTCGGCTTTGAGCTACAGCGCCGGCAAATCCCCGTCGTACGTGGCATTGCCCTGCAAAACGCGCGCATGCGAAAAACGCTTTGAACCTGGCTCAGACCCAACTACCGGCACCACCCCAACCGATACAACAAACATGAACTGGCTCTGGAAACCTGAAACCTCCAATCCGCAGAAATGGCTGATCGTCGTTTTCATGGCAGTGATGATGGGCGCACTCGCCCCCATTTTCTGGCGCAGCTTCATACCCGATGCACATTGGCAGCTGACCGCGCTGTATCTGGCGCTGGCACTTACGGCAGCCTATGGCATCTGGCTGCGACTCCATAGGCTGGGGCTTTGGCAACCGGCAGGCCCCTGGCTCAGCTACGGCCCCATCAAGCGCTGGCTGATGGCCTTGCTATGCACCGCTTTTATGGCTTTCATGCTCTGGCTCAACCTGGCGGCCACCCTGCCCATGGCCTATACGGCGGTCCTGGGAAGCAATACCAGCATGCAGACTCTTGCCGAAAAAAAACGGGGCTCGGGCCGCCACGCCTGCCGCCATCAGCTCAAGCTGACCGAGGTTGACTACCTGTTTTTCGAGTTCTGCATTGATAAAGATGGCTACGACAGCCTGCCATCCGCCCCATTGCCCGCCTCGCTGTCCATGCGCGAAAGCTACTTTGGCAGGCTGGTGGACAGCATTCGCCTGGCGACCTCACAGCAAAAAGATGAGCAATGACCGCTGTGCCAGAATAAAAAAACATATGTTTGACTATTGAGATCTCCAGTAGACAATCGCTTTCAGCTCCTTTTTTTGTATTTTCAAGCCGCCATGCAAATTCTTCTGCCGCCACTGATGCTGATTTCCGCAATGGGCTTTGTACTCAGTGCAATCACACATTTGGCTGCACTTGCGGGGCAGATCGATACGCTTGAAACACATTTGCCTCAAGATGCCCTGAAGATATTCACAAGCGTCATGACCATCGGGATTTTTGCCGTCTGGGTGCCTGCGGCACTGATTGCTCAGCGCATCAACAACGGCGATCGCCTGCAGTTTTCCTGGAAGAAGGTGCTCGCAGGCTGCCCCGCCTGGATGCGCAACTCTGCCTATGCGGTCTTCATTTACGCTTTTGCCAACTTTTTTCTCGGCATTGTGGGCGGCATGGCCAAGCAGCAACACGGCTTGCGTATGTTCTCGGGCCACTGGATGATCTTCTACGGCATGGCGTTTTGCATCTTCTTCTCAAGCTGGAACCGGCCTTCCATGCTCAAGACCCGCCACTGCCCGGCCGGGCATGAAGTCGGTCATGGTGATAATTTCTGTCCGGTCTGCGGCTTGCCTGCAGCCCAGGACAGCCCGAATTCCTGATAGACCATAGCCCTGGAAGCGCCGCCGGCACGCAAAGCGGCGCATACTGACGACCGCACCATCGCCTCCACCTACCTCTTGCACCATGCCTACTCCTCACTCCCCCATCGGTATTTTTGATAGCGGTGTGGGCGGTCTCAGTGTGCTGCAGGCACTGCGCCATGAGTTGCCGCACGAGCAATTTGTCTATCTGGCCGACAGCGGCAATGCACCCTATGGCGATGCACGCGGCGATGCGTTTGTGCAGGAGCGCAGCTTGGCCATTGCAAAGTACCTGCTGGAGCGGCACGACATCAAGATTCTCGTGGTTGCCTGCAATACCGCCACCGCTGCAGCCGTGGAGCTGTTGCGCGAGCGCCTTCCGCAACTGCCCGTCATTGGCGTGGAACCGGCCATCAAACCAGCCTCTTTTTCCAGCCAGACCCATCATGTGGGCGTGATGGCCACCCGGGGCACCATCTCCAGCCAGCGCGTGGCGCGCCTGGTCTCGGAGCATGGCCAGCGCGCCGAGTTTCACCTCCAAGCCTGCGACGGCCTGGCCAGGGCGATCGAGCAAAGCACGGAGCAGGCATTGCCCGAGGATGCAAGCGCCACGGAGATCAGAGCGCTGTGCGCAAAGTACACAAGCGCTTTAGGGAGTTTCGGCCTTAAGACAGGGCAGATGGATACGCTGGTGCTGGGCTGTACCCACTATGTGTTTGTCAAGGACGATTTGCGTGCCCTGCTGGGGCCCGATATTCAGTTCCTGGACACGGGTGCCCCCGTGGCACGCCAGACCCGACGCATGCTGGAGCAGCGCAATCTGCTGGGAGCCGAGACCGATGGATCGCTGCAGCTGGCCCAGGCCGATCAGATTCAGCTCATGACAACCGGCCGCCTGACGGCCATGCAAGCTGCGGCCCAGCGTTGGCTGGATCTGCCCGTCGACTGCAGCCAGGCCGTCAACGTGTGCTCGCCCAGCACAGTGCCCACCCTCGCCTGATCTGCGCAATCAGATCCAGAGCTGCTGGCCGCCCTGGTCCAGATAACTGAGATAAAAACGCACATCGAACTCCAACTGGTGGTAATCAGACTCCATATGCGTGCATAACTGATAGAAAGCCTTGTCGTGATCCATGATGCGGATATGCGCCAGCTCATGCACGCAAATCATGCGCAAAAAGGCATCTGGCGCCTGCTTGAACATGGCCGCCACATGAATCTCGTGCCGGGCATTGAGCCTGCCGCCGTGCACAATCGCACGCCGCGTATGCAGACCCAGAGCATTGCGCACCACATGAATCCTGCTGTCATAGGCCACCTTGTGCAATTGGCCTGCATTGCGCAAATACTGGGCCTTGAGCGCATCGACATAGTCATATAGCGCCCTGTCCGTGCGAACCGCGTGGGCCTGCGGATATTTGCGCAGCAGCCACTCACCGGCCTTGCCCGCGAGCAGCCAGTCGCGCACCTGATTCTGCAGCGATGGCGCGTAGCCCGAGAGATAGGGCAATGCCAGCGGCACAGATGCACTCACCCCTTCTTCACCCATGCTGGCGCGCGCAGCCCTGCCCTTGCGCAGCTGCTCGACCACGGCTCCTGAATACTTGGGGGTAGGAATGGGCTTCATGACAAAAGACAAGCCCTCCGCCACAGTCTCGGGACTGCAGCACAGAGGGCTTTGACGGCGAATGACCGATGAATCAATGCAGATGGCGCGGGCGGCGATTGCCGCCATGACCGGAGGCCGAGCCCCCCGATCCACCCCGTGGTGGCTTGCCCAGCTCCAGCGAGCTGACCAGGGCTTCGAAGCGCTGCGAGAACAGCTTGTCGATCTCCTGCACCACTCCGCCGAGCTCTGCGCCGTCAAAGTGACGCTCCATCATGTTGATGACATCCTGCACCAGCAGATCGCGCTGCACCTGCATGATGGCTGCGGGATTGGGACCGACAAACAGCATCAGGAAGTCATCGCGGCTTTGCGCCTCGGCAGGAGCTTCTTCCTCGTCGAACTCGGTGTCGTAGAAGGTCACCTCGATGGGCGCGCCCTGCTCGGCCAGCTCGTTGAGCCCCATGCACATATCGTCCAGGGCCTGGCGGAAGTCATCGTCACCACGCACGGTCCAGCACATCTGCAGCAGATGCTCCTTGGCGTCGAACTGAATGCCGGGCTCTTCTTCATAGAGACTTCCCTCGCCGTCAGTCAATGAGCGCGCACCAGCATAGGCCCACAAGGGACGCAATGCATCTTGCAGCTGCTCATACGTAACATCAGCACGGAGCAGAACCTGTCCGTGGACATGAATTTCAAAAGCAGCGTTGTAACTAGACATCTTTTTTTCTCTGGGAGTGCAGGCCTCGTCAGCATGACAGAACTGCAAGCCATATTGCATCGAAGCCAGGACTTTTCCAAGCACCTTGGCAAGCCTTGACGCCCACGGCCCTACGGCATCGCAGTGGCTGAATTTTCCCACCTTCAGCAAGACTGCGGGGAGCAACGGCTACTCAAGTCACAAATAAAAAAGCCCGCTACACAAGATATAGCAGGCTTTTCAATTCTGGTGCCCCGAACCGGAATCGAACCGGTACGCTTCGTTAAAAGCGGCAGATTTTAAGTCTGCAGTGTCTACCAATTTCACCATCGGGGCCCACTTCACAACCGGCGCTGTGCGCCAGCGAGAAGTATTGCATCAGCCATGCGACCAACGCAATAAAAAAGGGAAGCTTTTGCTTCCCTTTTCGAAATCTGGAGCGGGAAAACGGGTTCGAACCGTCGACCTATACCTTGGCAAGGTATCGCTCTACCAACTGAGCTATTCCCGCGTTTCTGAAAAGCCGTTCGCCTTTCAGAGCAGACACGAATTATAGCCATGATTTTGGGTCGGTTTTCGAAAACCGTAAGGCTTTTTCAGATAGTCCAGTTCAGGCCGGCTGTAAAACAGGTGCGAGGCGACTCTTGACGATCTGCAGCAGATCGCGCTTTTGCACCTTGTTGGAGGCATTGACGGGCAGGCCCTCGAGCTGGAGGACAAAGCGCGGCACCTTGTAGTTGGCCATATTGGCGCGGCACCAGGCGATGAAGGCCTCCTGATCCAGTGTCACCCCGTTGCATGTCACCACGCAGGCGCAGCCTACCTCGCCCATGCGCTCATCGGCCACGCCGACCACGGCAACCTGCGCCACCTCGGGGTGGTTGGATAGCATGCGCTCGATTTCTGCGGGGTAGCAGTTGAAGCCGCCCACGATGAACATATCCTTGAGGCGGTCGGTAATACGCAGATAGCCGCGCTCGTCAAGCACGCCCACATCGCCGGTATGCAACCAGCCATCGGCATCAATGGTTTCCGCCGTGGCCTTTTCATCCTCGAAGTAGCCCTGCATGATGTGATAGCCGCGCAGCAGCACCTCCCCCGCTTCGCCTGGGGCAACAGGCTGTCCTTGCTCGTCCACACAGCGCACCTCGGTCCCTGGCAGGGCCTTGCCGCAGGTGTTGGCCACGGTTTCCACATTGTCGGAGGGCTCGCAGAGCGTGGCACAACCACCGCACTCCGTCAGGCCGTAGGCCGTGGTGACATTCATGATGCCCAGTTCCTCGCGCATGCGCCTGATGAGAATGGGAGGTACTGTGGAAGCACCGGTCACGGAGGACTTCAGCGAACTCAGATCGAAATTCTTGAGCCCGGGATGCGCCAGCATGGACAGGAACAAGGTAGGCGGCCCGGGCAGGAAGCTGATACGGTCGCTCTCGATGCGATGCAAGATGGCCTGCGCATCAAACACCTGCTCGGGATAGACGGTAGAGCCCTGCAGCAGGGCAGCCACCCAGCCTGCCTTGTAGCCGAAGGTGTGAAAGAACGGATTGACGATCAGGTATCGGCTGCCTTCGGTCAAACCCACCACATCCGACCAGGCCTTGAAAGCCAGGATCGTCGGGCGGTGCGCGCACATCACCCCCTTGGGGCGTCCCGTGGTGCCCGAGGTAAACATCAGATCGGCCGTATCGTCGGGCTTGATCCGGGATTCGCGCTGCTGCTGGGCCTGGTCGCTGGTGTCCTCGGCCCTGGCCATGAACTGCGCCCAGCTCAGGTCTGCACTGGGCAACACCTTGTCACCAAGTACCACCACCTGCTGCAGTGTGACAGGACGCAGGCCACTCAGCAGATCCGGGTAGTAGTTGTTCAGGAAGTCACCCACGCACACCAGCACCCTGGCACGGCTGCGCTCGAGAATATCGGCAGCCTCGGCGCCCTTCATGCGGGTGTTCAGGGGCACCAGCACGCCGCCGGCAGCATGCACACCGCAGGCGGCAACGATCCACTCGCTGAGATTCGGTGCCCACAGAGCCACACGGTCGCCAGCCTGCACACCCAGACTCATCAAGGCACGTGCGGCCAGGCGGCTCAGCTGCTGCAGCTGGGCATAGCTGATGGACTTGCCGTTTTCGACAATCGCCGCGCGACCGGCAAAGCGGCTGACCACGTCAGCCAGCATGCCGGGCAAGGTCAGCGAGGACTCGGGCATCGCGTTCTGGTTGGGTTTTGACATAAGTTACTCCGGAAATTTGACGCGCAGCTTCTCGCTGGTGGGCACGGATTGACAGGCAAGCGTCCACTTCTTGGACAGATCCTTGGCATCCAGCACTTCGTTGTGTCGCAGATGTACGCTGCCGTCCTGCACCTGGCACATGCAGGATGCGCACATGCCGGCCTGACAGGAGTAGGGCACATTGATGCCGGCGCGCAGTCCGGCCTCCAGAATGGTCTCCGTGCCACTGCAGCTGAATTCGTATTCCTGGCCGTCCAGACGCAGCTGCACCAGGGCTTGGTCGACAGCAGCCTCCACGGGAACAGTTGCCTCTTGCATCAACTGCAGAGTCTCCTCGTCAGGCAAAGAGACAAAGCGCTCCACATGTACCTGCTCGACAGGCATGCCGGCCTCGATCAACGCGGCCTGTGCGGCATCCATGAAGGGACCCGGCCCGCAGATAAAGGCCTGGCCTGCATCGACCACCCAGGGCGAGGCCCAGGCTGCGAGCTGCTTTTGCGAAGGCGCGCCTTGCACGGAGTCCAGCCAGTGAAGGACCTGCAGGCGATCCGGATACTCGGCCGCCAGCTGCTGCAGGTCCTTCTTGAAGATGACCGAACGCTCGTCGCGGTTGGCATAGAACAGCACCACGTTGCCCTGATGCTGCTTGAGAACAGTGCGCAAGATGGAGAACACCGGTGTAATTCCGCTGCCACCGGCCAGCAGCAAAAAGTTCTGAGACAGATTCCGGGGCGAGAACAGGCCCGAGGGAGGCATCAGCTCAACGGAATCACCCACCTGAACCCTGTCGCAAACCCAGTTGGAACCTCGTCCCTTGTCGACGCGCTTGACAGTCACCCGCAAGGCATCGTCGAGCACCGGGGCACTGGACATGGAGTAGCAGCGAGGCACATAGCGGCCCTCGATAGGCAGTCGCAGGGTCAGAAACTGGCCGGGACGATAGCTGAATTGCTCAGCCAGGGCCTCCGGCACCTCAAACACAATTGACTTGGTATCGTGCGTCTCGTCGATCACCGCGCGCACGCGCAGCGGGTGATACCGCGATGCGGTTGTTGTGGCTTCACTGCTCATTTCTTCTTACCCCTTACTCACTCACTCTTTTTGTGCAACCTTGCACTGGCGCCCCGGCACAAGATCGTCCCCAATCCACGGGGTCAGGAACTGACGCTCTCCACAGCGCCTGCCTGCGGGCACACTACCTGGGCAGCAGGGGACTCGCCCCTTTGCAGTGCAGCCGCCTTGCCCGCTCGGCGGCCCGAGAACACGCAGTCGGCCAGAGACAAGCCGCTCACGTAACGCGAGGAAGCCACACCAATGGCGGTACGCCCCGCGGCATACAACCCGGGAATGTCATGGCCGGCGCCGTCGATCACTGCACCGTTGTCCTCGTTGACCTTGAGCCCCCCCAGGCTCAGGACGGCCAGCGGGAACATCTTCTGGCTGATGGAGATATCGATGGCAAACAGCGAGCCATCCTTGAACTCATGGCGCATGTCCTGGGACTTGCCCAACGGGTCTTCGATCTCACCGCGTGCAGCGGCATTGGCACGATCGAACTGCAGTTGCAGCACTGCTGCATCCATGCGAAGCTTTTTGGCCAGGTCGGCGACGGATTTGCCCTTGATCGCGACCTTGTACATCAGCGCCAGCGCGGGCATGGACTGGAAGGCCCACAAACCGCCAAACAGGCACTGCCACGCAGCCTGCCTGCGCAGCTTGCTATCAATGATGAGCCAAGCCTGCCCCCCCTGCTTCTCCATCATCTCGTAGCCGAGCTTGGCGCCGTAGACCTGCTCATTGCAAAAGCGCTCGCCTTGGGTGTTGACCACCAGACCCTTGGGCCAGACCGAGGGTGGCGTGATGAAGCGCCAGGCCGAGATATTGTTCAGATCCTGGGCGATCCCTCCCACGGATTGCCCCAGCCGCAGACCAGAGCCATCGCAGCCCGCAGCACCGGTCAGCCAGCCGGGCTTGTAAGCCGGCGCATGCCGCTCCAGCAATTCCGAATTGAAGATATAGCCGCCAGTGGACAGCACCACCCCTTTGCGGGCACGGATGTAGCGCTTCTCGCCGATCTCGCTCTCGATCTGCGCAGCTTCACGACGACCCGCCTGGGCACGCGGCGCCTGATACAGGCGCCACTTGGCCACCAGCTCATCGAGCTTCTTGTGGCGTTCGGTACGTGGATCGCCTTCGGGCAACACCATCACCTCCACGCCCAATACACGGCCACTGTCCTTCTCGCGCACCAGGCGCTGGACACGTGCCTGCGTCAATGCGCGGGCTCCGTGCGCCAATGTGGATTTTTGCAGCGCGGCAAAGAACGTCGCTCCCGACTGCCCCTTGGCCACCACGCGATGACCGCGCGGTGGGGGCTTCTTGAGCAGTTGCGGGTTGCCGTAGGCGGGCACCACCTCGTTGCCCGAGTAGTACAGATACATGCCATCGGCCGGATAGGAGGTCTTGTACGCAGGCATGGTCGACGCAAAAGTAGCGCCCTGCTTTTCCAGCCAGTTCAGGTTGGTCACACTGTCGCGGCTGAAGCGAGCCAGAGTCTCGTCACTGACCACACCATTGACCTCATGCTTGAGGTAGGCAGTCATGGCTTCGGGTGAATCCTCGAAGCCGGCTTCCTTCTGGTAGCGGGTACCGCCACCGGCATAGACCACACCGCCCGACAGCACACTGGCGCCGCCACCGCTGAAGCGCTCGATCACAAGAACTTCTGCCCCCTGCTCGCGCGCCTCAATCGCTGCACTGGCACCTGCCCCTCCCCAGCCAACCACCACTACATCGCTGGCATCGGACCACTGAACCTCATCGGCCGACCCCACATCCAGGACTGCACCCACAGGATTGATGGTGCTGACATGCTTTTTGACATTGGACATCTCTGCGCCTCCTGGTCAAACCGTCTTGCCCAGCAGATGCGGGTTCTCGAGAGGCAAGGGTTTGCCTACCATGTCAGCCACGGCGCGGAAGGCAAACGTCATGGCCGGCCCCAGGGTGGAACCAGCGCCAGCGTAGGCCGGCCCCATGACGGAGGCGGAGTTGTTGCCCACGCAATACAGCCCCTCGATGGTCCTGCCTTGCGTGTCGAGCACACGGCCTTCCCTGTCGGTCAGCAGCCCCCCCTTGGTGCCGATCTCACCGGGCCACAGACGCATGGCGTAGAACGGACCTTTCTCGATGGGACCCAGGTTGGGATTCTTGAGACGCGGATCGCCGTAGTAGCGGTCAAACACATTGCCGCCCCGGTCAAAGTCCAGGTCCTTGCCAGCTCTGGCGTATTCGGTCATGCGACGCGCACTGTCCTGCAGCCCAGCAGCGTCCACGCCGATCTGGCGCGCCAGATCTTCCAGCGTCTCGCCCTTCCAGTAGACATTGTTCAGCCAGCTCTTGCGCACCTTGCTGTCCGGCACGGCCGAGCCTGGCATCAGCGGCCCCATGGGGTTTTGCGCGCGGAAGCTGGCGTCGAACACAATCCATGCAGGCACACCGCCATTGCCCTTGGCATTTTCGGCCAGCATGGCCTGCTGGAATTCCGGATACGGGCCGGACTCGTTGAGGAAGCGCTGCCCCTTGTCGTTGACCACCATGCACCCCGGCAGCGAGCGCTCCACGAAAATGCCGCGAAAGGCCGGTTCCTTGGGAACATCCATGGTGGGTACGCCCCAGGACCAGTCCATCAGCGCCAGCTGTGCGCCCACGGCCTGACCGGCCCGGTGGGCATCACCGGTATTGCCTCCCACAGGGGTTGCCGTCCACTCAGCCTTGGTGGGCTTGTTCAGATACTGGTCACGCATCTCCTGATTGCGCTCAAAACCGCCTGCACCCAACAACACGCCACGTCTGGCGTTGATCTGCTGGCGCTGACCATTCCTCTCAACAATGGCACCCGTCACGCGGCCCGATGCATCCTGCACCAGCTCCTTGAGCGGAGAGTTGCGCCACATCTCGACGCCGGCCTTGTTGGCAGCAGTCAGCAGGCCTGCCACCAGCGCCTGACCGCCCGTCATGCGACGATCGCGCCTGGTCTTGTTGCGCCAGGGGTAGTCCAGAAAATACTTGAGCATGATGCCCAGGATGGTGAAGCGCGACTTGAGCTCGCGCGAGAGCATGGAATGCGCCTCGAAGGCACTGATGCTCATGCGGCCGAACAACTGGTTGCCGGGAGGGCCGGGGCGCATGGTTTCCAGTGCCGTCAGTCCCAGCCTGGCGGCATTGAAGTCCACCGGGTCCATGGTGCGGCCACCGGGCCTGGAGCCTTCGATATGGGGGTAGTAATCCGCATACTTGGCCATGGCGCGATAAGGGATGCCGATCTGGCGCAGGTACTCGGCCATCTTGCTCGCGGTTTCCACATAGGCCAGCACGCGGTCGTCCGTCGCCATGCCGCGCACACAGCGCTTCATATAGCCAAATGCAGTTTCCAGATCGTCTTTGATGCCAGCGGTCTTCTGGTCGTAATTGAGCGGAATCCAGATGCCACCCCCCGACAGAGCCGAAGTGCCACCGAACAGCTCGGTCTTCTCCACCACCAGAGTCTTGAGGCCCTGCTCCTGCGCGCGAATGGCGCCCAACAGGGCACCTGCCCCCGAACCCACGACGATCAGGTCATATTCTTGTTCTGCCATGCCTTGTCTCCGTCAATCTTTGTTTTATGGATGGACTGTCGTAAATACACGCTGGCGGCAGCCTCCGTTATGGGAGCGCTGCCGCAGCTTGCTGCCTGAATTCAATCAGACAAAAGGTTCCTGGTTGGGAATGCCCAGCACATGCGAGCCATAGGCGCGCACATAGGCATCCGTATTGTTCGCAATGTGGGTACGTCCCTGATGGATGTCGCGGAAGATGCGCTCGATGGGATTGTTCTTGAAGGTACCGCTGGCTGCGCAGGCACGCATCAGCTCATTGGCATGAAAGCCCGTCAGCTTGGGAACGTATGACGCCTGAGCTCTCTGCAGCAGACGCTCTTCCAGCGTCAGCTGAATACCAGTCTTGGCCGCATCCACAATGCGTGCGTAATTGCGGAACAGCACCATCTTGAGCTGGTCCAGCGCAATCGTGGCTTCGGTCACGGCCGTCTGGGCGTTCACGTCCTCGGCCATCCTGTTGCCATGCTTTCCAACGTGCGCCGTCGCGCGCTCGGTGAACGACGCGATGGCGCTTTCCAGCGCGCCCAGGCAGGCAGTGGACACCGCACGCTGGAACACATGGGTAAAGGGGATGCGGAACAGCCAGCTGGTGTTCTCTGCGCGACCGGGGCAGCCCACATCGCTGTGGTCGTTGGTGTACTGGATGCGATGTGCCGGGACAAAAGCGTTTTCCACCACGATGTCATGACTGCCTGTGCCGCGCAGGCCCAGCACATCCCAGTTGTCCTCAATGCGGTAGTCCGCCTTGGGCACGAGAAAAGTCACATGTTCCAGGCCAGGCGTGCCATCCCGCTTGGGCAGAAGACCGCCGAGAAACAGCCAGTCGCAATGCTTGGAGCCGGTGGAAAAACTCCAGCGGCCGTTGAACCTGAAGCCGCCTTCCACGGGCTCGGCCTTGCCAGTCGGCATATAGGTCGAGGCGATGCGCACGCCATTGTCCTTGCCCCACACATCTTGCTGGGCCTGGTCGGGGAAAAGCGCCAACTGCCAGGGGTGAACGCCGACCACCCCGTAAATCCAGGCCGTGGACATGCAGCCCTTGGCCAGCTCCATCTGCACGCTGTAGAACACACGGGGATCCATTTCATACCCTCCCCAGCGCTTGGGCTGCAGCACACGGAACAGACCCGCCTCAGCCATCTCCTGAACGGTTTCGTCGCTGATCTTTCCTTCGCGATCCGCCTGCTGCGCACGTGCCGCCAGCTTGGGCGCCAGGGCCTTGGCACGCTCGATCACGGCCAGCGCATCAGGGGTGAGGTAGTTATCTGTCATTGTGTTCATTCAGCTCTCCAGTTGCCGCTCCACCGGACGGCTTGTGGTGTGGTGGGCAAGGCTTTTTCGCCTATGACAGAAATGCTCTCACCATGCAATTTTCCGTTCATCGTCCGATCAGACTAACGATGCAGCAGGCGTTTGCGGACTTCCTCAAAGCCTGATCCCGCACGGCAAAAACACTGGACCTAGGACAAACACCAAGCCCTGCTTTGCGCTGCTAGTCCATGTGAAGGATTCATAAAAGCCCTGTTCGCCGCACTCTTGCACCAAGGAGACATTCACCCCATGCAAAGCACTGCAGCAACCTTCGACCCCAAAGACTTCCGCCGCGCCCTGGGCATGTTCGGCACTGGGGTCACCATCGTCACAACCCGTGCCGAGAATGGCGAGCCTGTAGGTATCACGGCCAACAGCTTCAACTCGGTTTCGCTGGAGCCTCCCATGGTTTTGTGGAGCCTGGCCAAGAACGCCCGCAGCCTGGCTGTGTTCCAGAACGCTGACAGCTGGAATGTGCACATCCTCTCCAACGAGCAAGAAGCCCTGTCGAACCGCTTTGCCCGTGCCGGCGAAGACAAGTTCTCCGGCCTGCCGCTGGACTCCGAGGAAGCACATGCCCCGCTGCTGCAGGACTGCAGCGCGCGCTTCAGGTGCAAGACCGCATTTCAGTACGACGGCGGCGACCACATCATCTTTGTGGGCGAGGTGACCGACTACGACGCCAACCCGCACCCTCCCCTGCTCTACGTGACCGGCGGTTACGCCCTGGCTTCGCGCAAGGCCAACGCCGTGGCCAGCGAACCTGCAGCAGACACCAATACCGCCTATTCGGAAAACCTGATCGGCTATCTGATGGGCCGCGCGCACTTTCAATTCCTGAGCGGCTTGCGCAAGCCCATGGCGGCTTACGGCATGACCGATGCCGATTTTTATGTGCTCTCGCTGCTGAGCATCCAGCAGCCCCAGTCGCTTGCCGAAATTGCATCTCACATGGCCTACACCGGCACCGACATCGGAGCCGTGGCCCTGCAGTCGCTGATCAGCAAAGGCTGGGTGGAGGAAAGCCGCGAGCGAGCCGAGTCGCTGCAGCTCACACCCCAGGGCAACGAAGCCATCTTGCGTGTGCTGGCCGCAGCCAAAGCCGTGGAAACCGATTTGATAGCGTGCCTTGGCGAGATGGAAGCAGCCACGCTGCGCAATCTGCTCAAAAAGGCGATTGCCGCCACCGACCCCGGCCTGCCCAAGCTATGGCAAGCCAGCGCTCGATAAGCCTCGCCGTCCAAGATTTCTCGCTCGAAGGCAGGAGACAGCCTTCGTCTATCCACTCCAAGCATAAAGAACAGAGATGAACATTTTTTCCATTCCAGAAGGCAAATATGTGGACATCGGCAACGTGGCCGGCCATCCCCAGCGCGTGCACTACCACGAACAGGGCTCGGGTGAAGCCGTGATCTTTCTGCATGGCGCAGGCACCGGCGCCAGCGGCTACAGCAACTTCAAGGGCAACTACCCCGAGTTTGCGGCGGCCGGCTTTCGCTCCATCGTTCCCGACCTGCTCGGTTATGGCCTTTCGTCCAAGACCGAGGAGCCCAGGCAGTACGACATGGATTTCTTCATCGCCGGCGTCAAAGGTCTGGTGGAGCAACTGGGCCTGAAAAACATCACCCTGCTGGGCAACTCGCTGGGCGGCGCCGTGGCGCTGGGCTATGCGCTCAAGTACCCCGAGGACGTCAAGAGCCTGATCCTCATGGCACCCGGTGGTGTGGAAGAGTTTGAAGCCTATATGGCCATGCCCGGCATTGCCAATATGTTCAATGTCTACAAGTCGGGCAAGACCGGCCCCGAAGCCATGCGCGCCGTGATGAGCATGCAAGTGGTGGACCAGGCCCTGCTGACCGAGGAGATCATCAACGAGCGCGCGCCCATTGCCCTGACCCAGACCGAAGCCTCGCGCCAGCGACTGTATATCCCCAATATGACAGAGCAGCTGCCCGATCTGACGTGCAATGTGCTGGGTTTCTGGGGCATGCAGGACGCCTTCAACCCCGTGGGCGGTGCCGACAAGCTGGCCAAGGGCATCAAGAACTGCCGCGTGGTGCTGGTCAACCAGTGCGGCCACTGGGTACAGGTCGAGCATCGCGAGATGTTCAATCGCACTTGCATCGACTTCATGAAGAACGGTTGAAGCCACAGCGAGCGACAAATATGAGTGACAAGCAATTCATCGAACAGCAAGGCCGGCGCCTGTATGACGCGCTGCGAACCGCCAAGACACTGGCACCGCTGACCGACAGCCACCCCGAGATGACGGTGGAGGACGCCTATCACATCTCCCTGCACATGCTGCGCCTGCGCGAAGCATCGGGCGAGCGCGTGATTGGCAAGAAGATCGGCGTTACCTCCAAGCCCGTGCAGGACATGCTGAATGTGCATCAGCCTGACTTCGGTTTTCTGACCGACAGCATGGAGTATGAAGACGGCGCTGCCGTCTCGCTCAAGGCATCCGGTCTGATCCAGCCTCGCGCCGAAGGCGAAATTGCCTTCATGCTCAACAAGGATCTGCAAGGCCCGGGTGTGACCAAGGAAGATGTACTGGCCGCTACCGAATGGGTAGCGCCCTGCTTCGAGATTGTCGATTCGCGCATCAACGACTGGAAGATCAAGATCCAGGACACCGTGGCTGACAACGCCTCCTGCGGCGTCTTTGTCATCGGCAAGCAGCACACCAATCCAGCCTCGCTGGATCTGGCTGCCGCTGCCATGCAGATGACCAAGAACGGCCAGCCCGCAGGTTCGGGCCTGGGAAGCGCCGTGCAAGGTCACCCGGCCGAAGCCGTGGCCTGGCTGGCCAACACGCTTGGCGCTTTCGGCATTCCCTTCAAGGCCGGCGAGGTGATTCTCTCGGGCTCCCTCGCCCCCCTGGTGCCCGCCGCTGCCGGTGACCACTTCGAGATGGTCATTGAGGGCATGGGCCACTGTTCCATTCAATTCACGGAGTAAGACACCATGACGCAAAAGAAAATCAAGTGCGCACTGATCGGTCCCGGCAATATCGGCACCGACCTGCTCATGAAACTGCAACGCTCTGCCATTCTGGAGCCAGTGTGGATGGTCGGTATCGACCCCGAATCCGACGGCCTCAAGCGCGCCCGCGAAATGGGCATCAAGACCACGGCAGAGGGCGTGGACGGCCTGCTGCCCTTTGTCAAGGAAGACGGCATCCAGATCGCCTTCGACGCCACCAGCGCCTATGTCCACGCCGAAAACAGCCGCAAGCTCAATGAACTGGGCGTGCTGATGATCGACCTGACGCCCGCTGCCATCGGCCCCTATTGCGTGCCCAGCGTGAACCTGGCCGAGAAGGTGGCCGAAAAGGCCATGAACGTGAACATGGTCACCTGCGGCGGCCAGGCCACCATCCCCATGGTGGCTGCTGTCTCGCGCGTGCAGGCCGTGAGCTACGGCGAGATCGTGGCCACGGTCTCGAGCCGCTCGGTCGGCCCCGGAACACGCAAGAACATCGACGAGTTCACGCGCACCACCTCGGGCGCTGTCGAACAAATTGGCGGTGCGCAAAAGGGCAAGGCCATCATCGTCATCAACCCCGCCGAGCCGCCGCTGATCATGCGCGACACCATCCACTGCCTGACGGTAGATACGCCCAAGCCTGCCGAGATCGAAGCCTCGGTACACGCCATGATCAAGGAAGTGCAGAAATACGTGCCCGGCTACAAGCTGGTCAACGGCCCCGTGATCGACGGCAACCGCGTCTCCATCTATATGGAGGTCGAAGGCCTGGGCGACTACCTGCCCAAGTACGCGGGCAATCTGGACATCATGACCGCCGCTGCGGCACGCACGGCCGAGATGTTTGCCGAAGAAATCCTCGCCGGCCGTTTCGAGTTGGCCGAAGCCGCTGTGGCTGTCTGATCCAGGAGAAGAACATGTCCCTCAAAGGTAAGAAGATCACCGTTCACGACATGACGCTGCGTGACGGCATGCACCCCAAGCGCCACCAGATGACGCTCGCGCAGATGAAGTCCGTGGCCTGCGGTCTGGACGCCGCTGGCGTTCCGCTGATCGAAGTGACCCATGGCGACGGCCTGGGCGGCAGCTCGGTCAACTACGGCTTTCCCGCCCACACGGACGAGGAATACCTGTCCACCGTCATCCCGCTGATGAAGCAGGCCAAGGTCTCGGCCCTGCTGCTGCCCGGCATCGGCACCGTCGACCACCTGAAGATGGCCCATGAGCTGGGCGTCTCCACCATCCGCGTGGCCACCCATTGCACCGAGGCCGATGTCTCCGAGCAGCACATCGCCATGGCCCGCAAGATGGGCATGGACACCGTGGGCTTTCTCATGATGGCGCATATGAACAGCGCCGAAGGTCTGCTCAAGCAGGCCAAGCTGATGGAAGGCTACGGCGCCAACTGCATCTACATCACGGACTCGGCCGGCTATATGCTGCCCGATGACGTGAAGGAACGCCTCGCCGCCGTTCGCCAGGCTCTCAAGCCCGAGACCGAGCTGGGCTTTCACGGCCACCA
This sequence comes from Comamonas sp. GW821-FHT11H03, assembly GCF_058807955.1. NCBI lineage: Bacteria > Pseudomonadati > Pseudomonadota > Betaproteobacteria > Burkholderiales > Comamonadaceae > Comamonas > Comamonas sp. GW821-FHT11H03. The sequence goes on along the minus strand of NZ_JBXARF010000010.1, from coordinate 168,362 downwards.
CAACCTGGCCATGGGCATCGCCAACTCGCTGGCCGCCATCGAAGCCGGCGCCAACCGCATCGATGCGGCAGCGGCCGGCCTGGGTGCGGGGGCAGGCAACACGCCCATGGAAGTGCTGGTCGCCGTGTGCGCGCGCATGGGCATTGAAACCGGCGTGGACGTGTTCAAGATCCAGGACGTGGCCGAAGATCTGGTCGTGCCGTTGATGGACTTTCCCATCCGCATCGACCGCGACGCGCTGACCCTGGGCTATGCGGGCGTCTACGGCAGCTTCCTGCTGTTTGCCAAGCGTGCCGAAGCCAAGTACGGCATCCCGGCACGCGAGCTGCTGCTGGAGCTGGGTCGCCGCGGCATGGTGGGCGGCCAGGAAGACATGATCGAGGACACGGCCCTGACCATGGTGCGCGAGCGCCAGAAGCTGGCGCAGAAGGTGGCCGTGACTGCCTGATCGCCTGATCGCCCGACTTCACATTCTCTTTGCCACTTTGTATCGGGTTCAGCGGCTGCTTGGGGCGGCCGTTGAACCCTTTTTTGCGGCATCGTCCTGAGCGTCAGGCCTCTATTCATCCAGGCCGTCATCCCTGGCAGCGGCCCTGGTCCAGCCCCGCCGACCCGGGCCATATGGCACACCTCTTCTAGAAGCGATAGCGCGCCACCACCTGGGCCGAGCGCGGAGCACCGGGCAGGTTGAGGTTGGGCGAGCTGCCATGACCGGCAACGATATAGCGACGATCCAGCAGATTGTTGAGCTTGAGCTGCACATCCCAGACACCCATGCGGTAGTAGGCCATGGCGTCCACCGTGGTGTAGCCTGGCAAGGTCACGGTATTGCCAGGATTGGCAAACCGGGCGCCGACATAGTTCAGCCCCCCACCCAGACCGAAACCGTGGCCCAGCGCCTTGGTCACCCAAAGGTTGGCACTTTGCCTGGGCGTCAGCGTGGGTCGCTTGCCCTGAACCGGCTGGCCGGCATCGACGGCAGGCGATGTGGTCATCTCGCCATCAAGGAAGGCATAGCCGGCCCAGACCTGCCAGCTGGGCGCAATCTCGCCCGCAAAGGTCAGCTCCAGTCCATTGGTACGCTGCACACCCAGAGGCACCACGGTATTGCTTGTAGGGTCGACGCTCTTGATATTGGTGCGCTCGAGCTTGAACAGCGAGGCCGTGACCGAAACCTTGCCGTCCGGCCGATCCCATTTGACGCCGACTTCCTGGCTGGTCGTTTTCTCCGGTGCCAGTTGCGCATTGTTTGCCGCCAGCGCAAAGGTTTCGCCCGAGGGCTGGAAGGACTTGCTCCAGGAAGCGTAGTAAGACCATGCAGACGAGGGCTGATAGACCAGGCCGACGCGCGGACTCCAGGCGGTGTCCGTGCGGCTCAGATCCGGCTTTCCCGGCTGTCGCTCATGTGTGTCCTGCTGGAAGCGGTCATAGCGCACCCCCGCCAGAGCCTTCCACTGCGGAGTAATGGAGACCAGATCCTGCAGATACAAGCTGGCCACCTTGAAGACGCTGTGATTGTCCGCCGCAGGCTTGCCATCGATGCGCGAAGGCAGGATTGGCAGCACCGGATTCAAGAGCGAGACCGTTGCCACATTGGCACGGCTGTAGGACAGCAGATCCTTGCTCTGGCGGCCGAATTCAAGGCCGTACAGCAGCTGGTGCTTCATGCCTGCCAGCTCCAGTTTCTGGGTCAGCTCGGTCTGATTGAAAAAGCCGCTTTCGTCGCGCTGCACATTGCCGCGCGTGAGCGATGCCGTCATCGCCTTCTCATTGACCGAGCCCACAAGCGTGTTGCTTCTATCCAGCGAATAGTCGTAGTAGCGCAAAGCATTGCGCAGCGACAAGCTCTCGCTGATGCGGTGATTCAGAGTCGCACCCAGCGATGCGACCTCGGCACTGCTCACATCGACATCCCTGGCATTGGCTGCGCCGTAATAGATGCTGGGCGACACATTGACGGGCCTGCCCTGATATGCAGGAATGCCGAAATCCGTCAGGCGGCTGTCCTTCAGGTAGTCGGCCTGCAGCAGCACGCTGGTGTCGGTGCTGGGTTGGATCAGCACCGATGCGGCCAATGCCTTGCGGTCCAGAAACTGCTGGTCGCGATAGCTGTCGGCGCGCTCCACGGCTCCGGTCAGGCGATAAGACACCACACCGTCTTGGGGCGCGCGGGCCAGGTCGAACTCGCCCCGGCGCTGGTTCCAGCGCCCCAGCGTCAGCCCCACTTCGCTGAGATTGACGCCGGGCTTCTTGGTGATGCGATTGATCAGGCCGCCCGACGAACCACGCCCGTACAGCACCGAGGCCGGGCCCTTGAGCACTTCGATCTGCTCGATATTGGATAGATCGCGGAAGTACAGCGCGTCATCGCGCAAGCCGTCCACAAACTGATCGGCAATCGCCGAGAAGCCGCGAATGGTGACCTGGTCGCGCTGACCGTCACCATGAGAGAAGCCCACGCCAGGCACGGCCTTGAGAGCATCCTGCATGGACTGCGCGGCCTGGTCGCGCAGCAGGCTCTGCGGCACCACATTCACGGTCTGAGGAATATCACGCAGCGGGGCCTCGATCTTGGTGGCGCTCGTTGCCGTGGGTGGGTTGTAGCTCGAATCAGACTGGAGATCGCTGCGAACCTGTACTTCGTCCAGCACCACCTCTGAAGCTTGCTGCGCCCAGGCTGCACCGGAAAAAGCCAGCCCCAATGCCGCTGCCAGCGGCGAATACCTCAATGCCATAAATGCCTTGTTATACGGAGTTGTAATTCGGCTTGGCGGGTATCGTCCGCAGGGACTACGGCATCAATTGGCTACAACCTGTGTGCTGTGCAAAAGAGTGCGCATCATAATCGAGAATCAGTCTCATTTACGTGTACTTTACAGTACAGAAATCGCCCAGAGATCAAAGTCGGCTAGGTCGCAAAAAGCCGCAGGCTTCTAGGTCTGGCGGGACTCAATAGCCCGATGCAAAAACCGCGCTCCAGGAGGTCTGGGCACTGGCGAGCACGATGCCGGCGGGCAGTTTGGGCGCAGAGTCCGCCTGCGCCGCCACTGCAGCACTCTGTGGCAGATTCATCGCGGGCAGGTATAGCGCCAGTGCCGCAGCAGCCAGCGACACTGCGCGAAGTGCATTCATCCAGCGAAAAGAGGTTTTCATGCTTGTCTCCTGTGCGGGCTCTATGGCCTTTATGGTTTGCAGTATGGCCAGCACGGAAAACGCAACATCGTCCATTTTGATGAGCAGGTATTTACTTAGGTGGCAACCCCAGATCGACGCCCCGTTGGCGCCATCGCATGGCGTTGACTCCTGCCAAGCAGAGTTTCAGAAATTTGATAGCTCCCAGCGCTTTACAGACATAGGTATAAAGCGAATTTGACTGATATTTTTCGCATTCCTACAGAGCCAGTAGCCCATCTGTGAATGGCCGCAAAAAAGGGCTTTGCCTGCGCAAAGCCCCAACCCTTGAAGAAACTGAAACACCCGCCCTCACAGGACGGGCTGCGGCGATCACATGTAGAGAATCACCAGATCGTTGATGACTGCAGGACGATCCTGGCCGACCACATGGATGTTGAGCTCCATCGTCGTCTGAACACCGCTCTTGACCTGCTCCACTGCCTTGATGCGAGCCCGTGCACGGATCTTGCAGCCTGAGGGCACAGGGCTCGGGAAGCGCAGACGATCCGAGCCATAGTTGACCATGTTGTTGAAGTCCACCACCTCGTAGTCCAGCGGAATCCTGAGCTGGCTGGCCAGCACCTGCACCAGGGCGCCATGGGCAATGGTGGTTCCGAACGGGCTTTTCTCACGCGCCTGCACGGGATCGGTGTGAATCCAGTAGTCATCGCCCGAGAGCCTGGCGAACTCGTTGATGACTTCCTGGCTCACGGTGAACTCGTTGGACCAGGGGCTGTACTCCTCGGACACCAGCGACTTCATGGCCTCGATGTCCTTGACGGAGATCTTGCGCTTGGCAGCGACAGCCTGCTCCACCACGGCAGCCTCGGCCACCGCGTCCTCCTTGATGACGCTCGGATGGCTGCCCCCATGCGCGGTAAAGCGCAGCAGGGTGACCTCGCCTGGGCGCTCGTCAAACACGGCGCGCACCTCCATGCCCACCTTCAGTGCGTCCGGATCCACGCCGACCATGGTGGTGTTGATGCGCACGCCTTCACGGAGTTCGACCACGGCCAGGGCCTGAGGCATTTCGTCTGTGAACTCGGGCATGGTGGGAATGCGCGCCACGGTGAAGCTGTAGAGCGTTCCCTCGCCCGATACCTTGCTCCACTTCAGGGTGCGCGATCCGCAAGTGGGGCAATGGGTGCGCGGGAAAAACAGTGAATGTCCACGATCGCATTGCTGGATGCGCACTTCGTGGGCCTTGAGACCTTCCCAGTACGGCGCAGAAATTTCCGTGGGATGGGGCAGAGGTTTGTTCCAAGCCATGTTCTTATGCTCCCCGCAGGATCAAGGCGCCCTGCTCGCTCATCACGCCACCGGTTCCGGACACATAGGCCAGATCGTTGCGACCCAGCTGCCTGTCGCCGGCACGTCCCTGAATCTGGTGCACCGCTTCGATCACCTGTGACATGCCGCCCGCCGTGCCGGACTGGCCGAAGCTCAGCTGGCCGCCATGGGTGTTCATGGGGAAGTTGCCCTTGAAGGTGAAATCGTTGTTGCGCAGAAAGTCCATGCCCTTGCCCTTCTCGCAAAAGCCCGCGTCTTCCAGCGTCAGCATCACGGTGATCGTGTAGCAGTCATAGATCTGCGCCATATGCATGTCGCAAGGGCGCATGCCCGCCATCTCGAAAGCCTTGGCAGAGGCCGGACCAATGGGGGTCTGCAGCATGTCGGCCATATAGGTGGGCGACTTGCTGCTCACATGCTCGCCGCAGCCGACGATGCTGACGGGGCGGTGTCTGGTGGTTTTGGCACGGTCGGCACGGGTGACGATCATGGCGCCGCCGCCCGCAGCCGGCAGCACGATTTCCAGCACATGCAAAGGGTCGGCCACCATGCGCGAGTTCAGCACGTCATCGACGGTGATGGGCTGACCGTAGAACATGGCATCGGGGTTGTGGCAGGCGTTGAAGCGCTGGTCCACGCTGATGCGCGCCAAAGCGGCCGCGTCGTAGCCATGGATCGCGCCGTAGCGCTGGGCGATCATGGCATAGCCGGTGTTCTGCGCCATATGGCCATAGGGCAGGTCCATCTCGGCCTCGGGCGCTCCAAAGCGGGTGCTGTGGCCGCCGAAGCGGCTGGCCTTCATGACTTCCTTGATGTGGTCGTCGTGCTCCGAGATCGGTGCCATGCGCGACGGCAGCACGCAGACCACGGTGTTGCACAGCCCCAGCTCGATCGCGGCCGCCGCGCGCCAGACCATGGCCACGGAGCTGGCCCCTCCCAGGTCCACGACTTCGGCGAAGTTCAGGCGCACGCCCAGGTACTCGCCGGCCATGGCCGGCACAAAACAGCTGGCTTCATGAAAGTGCGGGGCGCTCGTGATCAGGCCGTCCACCTCGGGCAGCTCCATGCCGGCGTCCTCCAGAGCCTGCAGCGTCAGGTCGGCAACCTGCTCCAGATGGAACATGCGCGGCGCCGTTGCGTACTTCTGCGGCTTGTACTGCGCGACGCCAACCAGCGCCGCTTTTCCTTGCAAACCCATATGTCTCCCTTACCAAGAAAGTGTGCATTCATTGTGTAAATGAAGCAGACCGAATCCATCGTCTGTAGAGACTAAAAAACCGGCCCCGTACATACCCCTAATTCTCCGGGCAAACGTCCATTCGGACGATGTTGCTGAGGCTCCAAATCAAGAACCTGCACCCGTGTTTGCAATACATGCACAGCGTGTACGAATCAACAAGGAGACAACGTGAAAACAGCCGTCGGTATAGGCGCAGCAGCATTGGTGGCCTTTGCCTCAGCGCTCGCCTTTGCGCCCCGCACACCGCCTGCGCTAGCGCCAACCACCATGGGCGTCGAGCGCAGCCATTTCAACACCATCACGCAGGTGGGCGATCGTCTTCTGACAGCCGGCGCGCTCGGTGAAATCCTGTACTCGGACGACAAGGGTGCCCACTGGCAGCAGGCGCAGCTCAAGGAGCAGCGTCAGGCGCTCATCGTCAGCATGGCTTTTGCTCCCGACAAGAAATCCGGCTTTGCCGTTGGCCACGAAGGCTGGATTCTGCGCACCAAGGACGGCGGCAGCACCTGGGAGGAAGTCGCTTTCTCCCAGGAAAACGGAGAGCCTCTGATGTCGATCGCGCGCCTTCCTTCCGGCGACTGGATCAGCGTCGGCGCCTTCGGTCGTGCCATCACCTCCAAGGATAACGGTCAGACCTGGGACCAGTTGCCCCTGCCATCGGAGGTGGAGGACAAGCACATGAACCGCATTGCCAGCTCCGAAGATGGCAGGCACTGGCTGATCGTGGGCGAGCGCGGCCTGGTCATCAAATCCGAGGACTCCGGCGCCAGCTGGCAGATCGAGCCCGGGTTCTACAACGGATCCTTCTACAACGCCATGGCTACACGCGACGGCGGCTGGCTGATCTATGGCATGCGCGGCAACGCCTTTGTGCAGGCCGCACCGGGCGCGCAATGGGTCAAGTCGGCGATTCAGGCTCCGGTCTCCTTCTTTGGCCACGCCCAGGAAAAGGATGGAACCATCATCCTGGTAGGACAAGGCAGCATGCTCGGCCTGAGCAAGGACGGCGGCAAGAGCTTCAGCCTGCAACGCGCCAAGGGCCGCGCCACCCTGACCGACATAGTGCTTACCGGAGCCGACAGCGGCTGGATCTCCAGCGACGCAGGCCTGCAGCCCTTTCCCCCTCCACAACAAGCCAAGGCAGCCGCCCAGGCTGACCCAGGAGCGACCAAATGACTCTGAGCGAACCCACCAACCGGCTGGACCGGTTTATTGCATCCACGGCACGCTGGCTGATCTCGTGGAGCAAGTCCATAGTCGTGCTGACGCTGATTGCCACGGCACTGCTGGCTGTCTCGGCCATGCGCACGCACCTGGATCCGGGCTTCAACAAGTTGATCCCCATGCGTCATGAGTACATGACGGCATTTCTCAAGCATGCAACCACCTTCTCGGGCGCCAACCGCATTCTGGTGAGCGTGGAATGGAAGGGCCAGCAAGGCGATATCTACAACAAGGAATTCCTCGAAGCACTGCGTGGCGTGACGGACGAGGTCTTCTTCACCCCCGGCGTCAACCGCGGTCAGGTGTATTCGCTGTACACCCCGAATGTCAAGTACATCGAGATCACCGAAGACGGCTATGTGGGCGAGGTGCTGATTCCTTCGCGCTTCGAGGCCAACGAACAAGGCCTGGCCCAGGTACGCTCCAACGTGGCCAAGTCCGGCCAGATCGGCTCTCTGGTCAGCAACGACCTGAAGTCCGCCATGGTGCGCGCCGACCTGCTCGAAATCGACCCAAAGACCGGAGAAAAACTCGACTATCACAAGGTGGCGCAGCGCCTGGAAGAGATCCGCAGCAAGTTCGAAGGCAAGGACATCTCCATCCACATCATTGGTTTTTCCAAGGTGCTGGGTGATGTGATGGACGGCCTGACCACCGTGATGACCTTCTTCGCCATTGCATTCGTCATCACCGCCATCATGCTGCGCATGTATACCAAGTCCACCAACCTCACTGTGGTGGGCCTGGCCGTGGCACTGCTGCCCGTGATCTGGCTGCTGGGCATTTTGCCGCTGATCGGCTACGGCATCGACCCCATGTCGATCCTGGTTCCCTTTCTGATCTTCTCCATCGGTGTCTCTCATGCCGTGCAGATGACGGGAGCCTGGAAGCATGATGTGCGCGCCGGCCTAAGCTCCAGGCTGGCCGCCGAGAACGCGATTCGCAAGCTGGCCGTTCCCGGATCCCTGGCGCTGCTGACCAATGCTCTGGGCTTCATGGTCATCATGCTGATCGACATCCCCATCGTGCACGAGCTGGGCGTGACCGCCTGCATGGGCGTGCTGCTGATGATCATCACCAACAAGGTGTTCCTGCCTGCGGTGCTGGCCAATCTGCGTCTGGAAAAAAAGGCGCTGCAAGCCCCCTCCTCCACCGCCAACGGTCGCAACCCCATCTGGTGGAAACTGTCTGCGCTGGCCGAAGGCAAGCCCGCCATGCTGACGCTGTTGGTATCGCTGATGCTGCTGGCGGTGGGCACCTACGAGTCGCGCAACCTGCTGACAGGTGACGTTGGCACGGGCGCTCCCGAGTTGCGCGCCGAGTCGCGCTACAACCGTGACAACGACACCATCATCGGCAGCTATTCCATCGGCATGGACGTGCTGTCCGTCTTCGTCGAAACCTCCAACCTCGACGAAGGCTGCCTCAACTGGCAGGTGATGAACGCCGTGGAGCGCTTTGAATCGCGCATGCGCCGGGTTGACGGCGTGCAATCGGTCTCCACCGTCTCCGGTCTGGCCAAGATCGCGGCCTCCAGCAACAACGAGGGCAACCCCCGCTGGGCAGCTCTGCAGCGCACCGAAGCCGCATTGCGCTCGGGCGCCAAGGCGCTGTCTCCCGATCTGGGCCTGAATACCGAGGGCTGCAAGGTCATCAATCTGCAGGTCTTCCTCAAGGACCACGAAGGCGCCACGCTGACCCATGTCGTCAATGAAGTGCATGACTTCATCGCTGCGGACAAGACACCCAACGTCAAGTTCCTGCTGGCTGGCGGCAACGCCGGCGTGGCGGTCGCGACCAACGAGGCCGTGGAACATGCCGAAGTGCAGATGCTGGGCTCCATCTTCGGCGCCATCACGCTGCTGTGCTGGCTGACCTTCCGCAGCTGGCGTGCCGTGCTGTGCATTGTCGTGCCCCTGGCCATCGTCTCCATACTCTGCAATGCCTTGATGGCCCTGCTGGGCGTTGGCCTGAAGGTCCCCACGCTGCCCGTGGTGGCCCTGGGTGTGGGCGTGGGCGTGGACTACGGCATCTACCTGTTCGAGAGCATGCAGCATGAGCTGCGCGAGCGAGACATCACGCTGCGCGAGGCCTTCTATGAAGCCATGCGCCAGCGTGGCAACGCCGCCATCTTCACAGCACTGACCATGTCCATCGGTGTGGGCACCTGGGCGTTCTCGGCACTGAAGTTCCAGGCCGACATGGGTATCTTGCTGGCCTTCATGTTCCTGGTGAACATGCTGGGAGCGATCTTCCTGCTGCCTGCCATGGCCTACTGGCTGAATGTGGGCGCGGCGGAAGCCAAGGCACGCGTCAAGCGCCTGCACCAGCAGCCCAGACATGCCCATGCGGCAGGCAGCGCAGGCGGCGTCAGCCATGCGGGCGGCATGCTCAAACCCGAACCCCAGTCATCCGTGAACGGCAAAGTGTGATGCAGACCGCAGCAAGCACGCTGGAGCAGGTTCTTCTTGAACATGCTCTGGCCCAGACCCTGACCCGCTACGCCACGGCCTGCGACACACGCAACTGGGACTTGCTGCAGCAGGTGTTCGCACCTGACTGCACCACGGTCTACGGAGGCAGCTACCTCTGCGAAGGAGTCGCCAAGGTCCGCCGCATGATCAGCACCCACCTTGACGGCTGCGGCCCCACCCAGCACCTGCTTGGCAATCTGGAAGTCGATGCCGGCGACCCGCAGCGCCCGCTCAGCAGGATTCAGGTGCGAGCCGCACATCAAGGATTGGGCGAGCGCAGTCATCTGCGCTACGACGCCATCGGCTTCTATGAAGACGAATGGGTAAGGCTGCCCGAAGGCTGGCGCATCCAGAAGCGCAGCATGACCGTGCTGCTTGAGATCGGTGAGCGCTCCGTGCTGCAGCCCGGAACCTGAGCGGCCACACTCCATCAATCAAGCCGCGCGGCCATGCTGCACGGCTTTTTTGTTTCCGGACGCCTCAATTGACAGAAGCCTGCGTTTCATGAACAAGAACTTCGGGCCAATTTGACACTTGAAAAAAGGCCAGCATTTGCTGGCCTTCTGCTTTCCCGCAGAGTCCTGTCTACTGCTCGAACTTTACCTTGAGAAACTGCAGCAACTGCTTGCCGGCCAGACTGCGCGCGGTTTCATCGCGTCCGGCAATATAGCCCACCTTGACGCAGTCCCCCAGCGCTTTGCCGCTTTGCACCCGAATCCTGTAACGCGTCTGGCGATCGGGCTGAGCCCCGGCGGGAATCAGCGGCTGGCCGTTGAGGACGGGGAAGTCCTTGTCATTGAACTCAATCGTACAGCCGGACAGGTAGGGGCGATCCGTCATCTCTCGTGGCTTGTCGCTTTCCCAATCATGGCCTGCTCTGGCATAAACCACGGTGCTGACTTCGGAGCCCGCCTCACGCAGGATTTTTTCCTGCTGCGCACAGGCCACCAGATCATTCGATGCATCCTCCCCCGCTCTGAAGCTGAGCAAGGGCGAACCCGTGGTTTTGCGGGACTGAAGCAGCGCATAGCAAGGCCCGTAAAAGTCCACATGCAAGGCAAAGGGCTGAATGAAAGGCGCCAGCTTGTCACGAATGCGTGCATCCAGGCTCATGCGTGCCGCAATGCCGCCTTTGGAAAATCCCATCACCCCGATACGCCAGCCATCGATGGCCGGGTGCTTGTTCAAAGCCTTGAGTGCAGCATAGGCATCGGCCACGGCATCGAACTCGGAAGTCCCCATGATCTTGAGCGCATAAGGCATGTCTTCGCTGATGCCACGCGGCTTGAAGTTATCAACCAACAGCGCAGCTATTCCGTTGTCGGCAAGCATCTGGGCCATTTCGCTCTCGCGCCCGGGAATGGCCCCCGCGCCACCGGGCAGGACAACCATGGCCGGCACCTGCTTCTTTTCGCTGGCCCCCTTGGGCAGGAACAGCTTTCCCATACCCATGCTTGCCTCTGCCTTGGCAGGCTGACTGAGCAGCACATCGAGGTCATACGGACTGCTGGACTTGAAGCGGATATCGCCCTGTGTATCACCATGCAGCTCCGTGGGAGCCATCAAGGGGACCACCTTGGGCAAAGGAGGCAAAGCATCGAACAGATGCTGCCCTGATGCCGCACTGCTCATCAGGCTCAGGGCTGCTGCGCCCAAAGGTGTCACCCATTTTCCGGTCAGTATTTGCATTCGCTTGCGCCTCTTTCAAACACAAAAGCCCGGAGAGCCGGGCTTTTGTGGTGTTGGCTCGTTGGTGTGGTTCAGAACGAGTACTTGGCGGTAACAGACAGTTGGTCGCGGTCGGCCAGCGGGCGTGCACGCAGGGAATCGGCAGAAGGATTGCCCAGGTAGTTGATGTAGGCCACGTTGATTGAGAAATTGCTCTTGCGAACAAAAGTCGCGCCAATGCTCAACCGGCTGTCGCTCTGGCCGCCGCCGAAGGTGCCGACCAGAGAACGGCCGCGCAGTTGCGACTGGTAGCTGATGGGAATGCTCAGATCCCAGCCTTCGAAGATGCCGGGATAGCCCAGCGTCAGCGTCGCACCGGCCACCAGGGAGTTGCGGGTCTTGAAGCTCAGGTTATCGGTAGAGCTGCCATCGGCCACACTGAGCACGCGAGAGCCGGAAATTTCGGCAGCCAGGGACATGTCGTCCGCGATACCGGTGCGGCCGATATTGAAGATACCGCCGACGTTGCCCTGCACCACATCGCCACGCACCGCCACGCCATTGCCGTTGAGCACTGGCGTACCCTTGCGATAGCTGGCTTCACCAAATGCGGAGAACTTTCCGAAGGTCGTGCTGACCGTCGTTCCCAGCATCTTGATGTCGTCGAAATAGCGGACCTGATAGCCCGTAGGTACGGCACCATTCATGTTCACGACCAGCGAAGGGTTACGGTCGTTGTAGTTCAGGTAGTACAAGCCAACTTCAGTCTCGTCGGTCACGCGATAGCGGCCACCGATACCCCATTGACCCGTGCTGCTGGGACGAATGTCAGTGCCTCTGCGCAGACCCCGGCAGGTTGCACCGTTGTAGACACCCAGGCAGGAGGCGCCAGGGCCCAGGGCATTGCTGGTGCTGGTGTACATGCCGGGAGCAGGCAGCAATGTTTCATGGAAGCCAAACTGGTAGTGGCCCAGCAGCGAGAGCTTGGGACTGACTTCCAGCGAAGCCGAGATCTGATCTTCCGGCAGAAGGATTTCCTTGACCTCTGCGCCGGGCGAAGCTGCCTTTGCCGCATCGCTGGGGCCCTGGGCCGAAGCGATATTGGCAAAGTACATGGACTCGCCCCAGTTCACCACCTGCTTGCCCAGACGCACCGTGGCACGGGTCTCCCCCATGTTGAAGCTGGTGTAGGCGTAGGTATCCAGAAGGCGCGAATAACCGCCGCCATAGCGCTTGGCAGCAGAGTTGAACTCATTGACGGGACCGGCGGTGCTGATCGGGCCCTTGTTGTCGTTACGCTGGTGATAGACGTCGTCGTAGAAAGTGCTGGCATTGAGCACAAAACCGCTGTCGCCTTTTGACAGCTTGCTCTCCCAGACGGCGCCCAGACGGTTCGCCGTCAGTGCACCTTTCTTGAAATTGTTGTTGCCGTCCGTGTTCAGCACTGGAGAGGGATTCTCCAGACGAACACCCAGGCCATAGCTCATGTTCAGACGCCAGTCGAACTTGACTCCATCGCCAAGCTCGATAGTTTCCCCCGCGTGCACAGCACCCATGCCCAGGGACAGCAGCGCCGCCACTGCGATGGGAGTGAGTTTCTTCATATTGTTTTTCATGATGAGTCGCTCGTTGATAAAACTTAGTTGCCCACGTTGCGTGCGGCTTCGGGCGTGAACATGGCAGGGGTCAGGTCACCCTTGTTCAGAATGGGTCCCTTGGGACGTTCCTGGAACAAGTTGTAGCCCATGTATCCACCGGAATTGAGGTCGTGATAGAAGGACGTTCCTGCGTGCCAGGCCTTGATATCGGGCGAGTAGTAATAGTTGATGAACGCGTGCTGCCACAGCTGGCCACGTGTGTCATACATATCGGATGCCACGGCCTGGCCGGTATCCTCGTCAACGAACAGCACACGCTTGCCATAGACATGGCGGAAGCCTTCCTTGAGCGTGCCTTCCACGGCCCAGACTCTGCGCAGCTCGTAGCGCATGAAGTCGGGGTTGGCGTGCCCCTGCTTGAGCAGATCGGCGTACTTCACCGTGGGCTGATGGATCTTGAAGTTGTTGGCGGGGATGTACATCTCCTTCTTGCCAACCAGCTTCCAGTTGTAGCGCTCGGGCGAGCCATTGAGGAGACGATCCGAGTCAATCGTCAGCTTGCCACCGGTGCCAGGCATGGGCTGGTCAAAGCCGTATTCGGGAACCTGGCGCACGCGACGTGTGCCGGGGTCGTAAGACCATGCCAGACGCTTGTCCTTGGCAAAGTTCACAGGTTCAACCGTGTGGGTCACACCACCTTTTTCGCGCTCTGGAGCCAGCACACGAGTGCGGCTATAGGCCATCACACCTTCCACAGGCTTGCCAACGTTGGAGGGCAGGTTGTCCAGGCTCAGATTGATGTTCTCCTGGCGACCCCAGGCAATGGAGCCATCGGACATCACATTCGCCATATCGCGAACAATGTGCTCGTTGTAGGCACGTGTGGGCAGCAGGTTGTTCCAGACCACTTCCAGACCGGTCTTGGGAATCGGGAAGTTGATGGCTCCCATGCTGCCCTTGATGCTGTTGCCGTCGGGATTTACCTCGGATTCCAGTGCATTTTTCTTGGCAACCGCACAGACTTCATCGGTGTAGCGGAAGTCACGATGACCCTTGTAGACCTGAATCTGCATGGTCTTGGGGTACTTCTTGAACATGGCTTTCTGGCCGTCGCTGAGCTTGTCCCCGTACTTGTCAACGTTCTCAGCAGTGATCACCGCAATCGGCTTCTCATCGGCATAGATGTCAACGGGGTGCTTGCCGCTGGATTGCACATGGGCCACGCCGGCGGGCGCGCCTACCCACTTGCCGGTGAACTCAGGGATCGTGCCTTCCTTGTTGCCGGCCTTGATGGCACCCACGCATGTCAATTCCTTGCCCAGCTGTTCTGCCTCGTTCGCCGGCACCTTCGCCCATACCGACGTCGCCACCATCAAACCCACTGCCACTGCGAGTGGAGTCTTGGCTGTCACAAACTTCATCTCTGTCTCCTAGGTTCTAGAACTTATTTTTGGCGGGTGCTACAAACGAGTTTCATTGCCTCGCATCGCCCCATTGGTTTTGCCGTTTGCAGGCAGTTGCATACTGCGTCAGAAGGCCTCTTCAACCATCGTCTGAGTCGACTACTGACAGACCCTAGCGACCTAGTCCACATGGGTCACATGAAGTGCTTGCCCGAATGAAAAAACCTGCTGGTGCACGAAGCAGCAGCAGGCTTTCGGAGAGTGATCGGGAAAGTCCTAGCCCCCCCCAGTTCCGTACATCAGGTCAGCAGGTCAGCACACTCCTTGCGAATCGATGCCTTGAGCATCTTGCCGGCGGGATTGCGAGGCAAAGGCTCGGCACGCACGACGATCCGGCTGGGCACCTTGTAGCCCGCCAGACGCTGGGCCACGAACGCGCGAAGCAGCTCGGGAGTCACCTGACTCCCGGACTTTCCGACCACCACGGCAACGACCTGCTCGCCCGTGACCTCATGCGGCATGGAGAACACCGCAGCCTCCTCCAGCGCCTCATGCTGCAGCAGACAGGCCTCGACCTCCGCCGCAGCAATCTTTTCACCGCTGCGGTTGATCACGTCCTTGATGCGATCGACGATGGTCAAAAAGCCTTCATCGTCCAGAACGCCTATGTCTCCGGTGTGGAACCATCCGCCCTGCATGGCCTTGGCGGTGGCCTCTGCATCACCGCAATAGCGTTCCATCAGGGTCACGCCACGCAGCCAGATCTCACCGGGCTCGCCGATAGGCAAGGCTGTGCCATCCAGGTCTGCAATTCGTACCTCGATGATGGGCGACAGCACCCCCGAGCTGCGCGGATGCGCCTCGAACATGCGCCCCGAGCTGCCTGCACAGACGCCATTGGATTCGGTCAGACCAAATCCAATGCCCGACATGCGCCCCTTGAACTTGGTCAACACCTCATCAATCAGGCGCGGGTGCAGGCCCGCTCCGCCAAAGCCCACACCGGAGAGGTTGCCAGAGCTTTCAGGCAGCTCGAAGCCGGGCAGACCAATGAGCTGCTGCACCATGCTGGGCGCACCATTGAACTGCGTGACCTTTTCCTTGCGAATCAGCTCTACGGCCTTCTCGGGCTCCCAGCGGTGAACGAATATCAGACGGCGGCCATGGCGCAGGCTGATCAGCAACTGGGCATGCAGGCCGCTGACGTGGAACAGCGGCACGGCCGACAAGGTGGTCGGCTGCAGCTGTCGCGCCATGATGGCGGCAATGGCGTCCGGCGAAGTCATGGCTGCCACTGCACCGATGAAGTCGATATTGAAGATGCCCTGGCACACGGCGCGGTGGGTGGATTCCACGCCTTTGGCCCGGCTGGTGGCACCCGAAGTGAACAGGATCAGCGCAGGCTCATCGGCACTGAGCTGCGGGGACACGAAGCCATCATGACCGCCTGCGGTCAACTCCGACCAGCTGATATCGCCCCCCTCGCCATCCACCACCACCGTCTTGATGGCCGTCTGCGCAATGGCCTGGCTGATGCGAGCATGGCGGTCCGCATCACAGATCAGCATCACCGGCCGGGTGTCCTCCAGATTGGCCATCAGCTCGCTGCTCAGGCCAAAGCTGTTCAAAGGCACCGGCACTGCGCCAAGCAAGGCCGTGGCAGCAAAGGCCACGGCCCATTCGGGACGGTTGCGCATGGCGATCGCCACCCGGTCGCCGGGCTGGATGCCGCGCTGCTTTTGCAAGCGACTGGCCAATGCGTCGGCTGCCGCAAAGAACCTGTCAAAGGTCCATCGATCCTCGCCATAGACCATGAACTCGGCCGCACCATGAACCCGGCCGGCATCAATGACCTGTGCCAGATTCTGAAAGGCATTGCGATAGGCTGCCACGCTGCGTCCATCGGGCAGCGTGACCTGCTGCACTTCAAAAGGTGCGCCCTGCGAAGTCAGCTGCGCACGAATGTTCCTGATCTTTTCACCCATGGAAACCAAGGCATCGCTCATCTCAGAAACCTTTCAGTTGTGCAAAGCGGTTGCGGTGATAGCTGCCGTCGCCCAGCAGGCGCTGCAAAACGCGTGCACGCTTGAAGAACAGGCCGATATCCAGTTCATCGGTCACTCCGATGCCGCCATGCAACTGGATCGCCTCGTTGCACAGCTTCTCGCACAAGTCGGATGACTTGGCCTTGGCCGCGCTGACCAGCTCGGGCACCTTGGCTTGCAAACCGGAATCAATGGCTTCGAGAGCTGCCAGCACACAGCTCTCCAGCAGCTCAAGCTCCACATACAGACGTGCAGCACGGTGCTGCAATGCCTGGAATGAGCCGATCTGCACATCAAACTGAACGCGCTCTTTCAGATAGCCAACCGTACGGTCAAACACCTCACGCAGCAGGCCCAGAGACTCGGCGGCCAGGCAGGCCCGGGCTCGGTCCAGCACTTCATCAAGCACCTGAGCAGCAGGCCGGGCCACCAACGCCATATCAGCGCTCAGCCCCACCTGATCGAACTGCACGTGGGCCATGTTGCGGCTGTCCATCATGCTCATGGGTTTGATGCTGACACCTTGTGCATCCGCTGGCACCAGCCACAAGCCGGGAGCACCTTCGCCGGATGCCGCCAGCACCACAAAGCCATTGGCGCCCACGCCATCCATCACAAAGGCTTTTTCACCGCTCAGGCGCCAGCCCGTGCCGGTCTGCTCGGCTACCGTGCCCAATCTGGCTGCAAGGTGCTGGCCGGACTTTTCATCCAGAGCCAGTGCCAGCCTGGCATGCCCGCTGGCAAGCAGGGGCAGCCACTGCGTCTGCTGAGCCGCGGAGCCGGCGCGAATCAACAGCTCAGGCGCGATCACGGCCTGGCTCAGCAGCGGCTGTGCCGACAGGTTTCGGCCGATGGCTTCAAACACGGCACCCATGCCCAGGTAGCCCGCAGCCAACCCGTCATGCGACTCGGGCAGCACCGCCACGGGCCAGCCCATCTCCACCATCTGCTGCCACAGCTGCGTATCAAAGCCCTGCTCCACCTTGTCATCCCGCAGACGGCGCTGCCGGGCCACGGGCGCTTCCTGCGCGAGAAAGGCAACAGCACTGTCCTTGAGCAATTCCTGCTCTTGCGACAAAAGCATGGTCATATTCTTGTCTCCGTTTCAATTCGTTATCCTCAGCCTGCGCGAGCAATACGGCCCAGCGCAGAGACATCGGGCAAGGGCCTAGCAGTCCCGTCGCCCCGCAGCGAGGCTGTCGCCGCACAGCGGCTCAGGGGGTCAAGGCAATTCCAGCACGCGCTTGGCAATGATGTTCAGCTGCACTTCCGAGCTTCCGCCTGCAATCGTGTAGCTCTTGGAGCGCAGCCATGCCCGACCTATATCGATCTCATCGGCTGTGAGGCAGTCGCCTGCCTCCCAGCCCAGGCCGCGCAGGCCCAGCACCTGCTCCAGCAGTTCGTACTTGGCAACTTCCTGCTCGGTCTGCACCAGCTTCATGATGCTGGAGAGGCCGGCAACGTCCTGACGCGCCAGAGCCTTCTCGGTCACCCGACGATGGGTCAGGGCAAAAGACTGTGCATCCATCAGCAGTCCTGCCAGCTTCTCGCGCAGCACGCCATCGCTGATCTGCCCCTGTTCGTCCACCATGTAGGGCAAAGCGGTCTTGAGTGCATCGTGCGACGGCGCGCCACCTTCCGTGAACTTGGACATGGCTGCACGCTCATGCTGGAGCAGCTTTTTGGCCAACGACCAGCCTTCTCCTTCCTTGCCCACAAGCTGTCGCACAGGCACCCGCACATCATCGAAGAAGACCTGACAGAAACTGGACTTGCCGCTGATCAGCTCTATGGGCTTGACCGTGACGCCGGGACTCTTCATGTCGATCAGCAAAAAGCTGATGCCGTCCTGCTTCTTGCCTTCGCTGCTGGTGCGCACCAGCGCATACATCCAGTCGCCCTTGTCTCCGTCCGAGGTCCAGATCTTGCCCCCGTTGACGATATAGGCCTCGCCCTGCTCGTCCGTCACCCGCCTGGCCGAGGTTTTGAGGCTGGCCAGATCCGAGCCGGCATTGGGTTCCGAAAATCCCTGGCACCAGCGCTGCTCGCCGCGCATCATGGGCACCAGATGCTCGAGCTTTTGCTCATGCGTCCCCACCTCCACCAGGACCGGCCCCAGCATCCACACGCCCAGGTTGTACTGGGGCTGGCGGCAGCCAAGACGAGCCATCTCCGTGTCCAGGATACGGGCCTCCCTGGGAGAGAGGCCACCACCGCCGTACTCACGCGGCCATGACGGTGCAAACCAGCCACGATCGCGCATGCGCTCGAACCACAGCTTCTGATCCTCGTTCAGAAACTGCAGCCTGGAGCTGCCCCAGACCATCTCCTCTGAAACGATGGGCCGGCGCATGCTTGCAGGACAGTTCTCCTCCAGCCACTGCGCCACTTCTTGTTTGAATGTTTCCAGTTCCGTCATGGCTTCCTCACCTCAGGCCAACGAGAAATATGCAATCTTGCCTTCACCCGAGGTACGCAGCAGCGTTCCATCCTGGTGAAGCAGGTTCAAATGGGCTATCGTTTCCCCTAGGGCCATCAGGCGATCCACGGGGCCGCGCAGCCTGGGAAAGAGCACGGGCACCAGCTCGGCAGCCGTTGCCCGCCCCACCTCGCCCAGATGTCCGGTCAGCAGTGCAAACTGCTCGGCATGGTGCTCCAGCACCTGCACCAGGCGCTCGTGCAGACCGTAGAAAACACCCTGGTGCGATGGAAGCACCAAGGTCTCGGCCGGCAGCTCATGCAAACGATGCAGCGAATCAATCCAGAGCCTGAGCGGATTGCCCTCGGGCTCGATGGGGCTGACCATCACATTCGAGGTGATGCGCGGCAGCACCTGATCACCGGCCAGCAAAATTCCGTCTTCCTCGCAATACAGACAGGCATGCTCGGGCGAGTGCCCCTCGCCCAGAACAATGCGCCACCGGCGCTCGCCGATCTGCAGCACCTCACCCGGACGAATGCGCTGGTAATGGCTGGGCTGCCTCGGCATGAACGGATCCTTGCGCATGGCGGTCAGCATGTCGTCCAGCTCTTGGCTGCTCACCCCGGCACGCGCATAGAACTCGCGATGCGCCTCGGGCAAAGGATCGGGCGGCGGCCCCATCAGCGAGCGCAGCATCATGAACTCCCCATAGCTCATGAGCAGCGGCACGCCAAAGCGCTCCTGCAACCACCATGCCGCACCCGCATGGTCATAGTGACAGTGGGTGCAGATCACACGGGTCAGCGGCTGGCCGGCCAATTTTTCCGTGAAGATCTTCTCCCACAGCTCGAAGGTGCCGGGAATTCCCAGCCCTGTATCCACCACGGCCCAGCCGTCGCCGTCCCTGAGCAGATAGACATTGATGTGGTCAAGAGCCATGGGCATGGGCATGCGCAGCCACAGCAGACCGGGGACGATCTCCACATGGCTGCCATCGGATGCCGGCGGCGCAAAGGGATAACGCAGCACATCTGCGGGCTTGGCCCGTACGCGCTCCTGCGCGACGGCGCTATCCACGCAGTGCCTCTTCAAGCGTTGCAGCGGTCAGCGGCACATAGGTCTGCAGCTTGTCATTGCGTACAAACAGCGGGTCGCCCGTCTGAGCGCTGTCATAGCCTTGCTTTTGCAGATCCACCTTGCGCAGCTTGTAGTTGCCGGTCATGTCCGGCGTATCCATCAGACGCACGAACAGTGGTGCCGCATAGCGCGGCAGACGAGCGATGGCTATCTTCCACAAGGCCTTGGGATCGAATGGGGCTCCCTCATGCATCACCAACGCTGCCATGCCCGCACGGCCACCGTGACCAGGAACCTGCACTCCATAGACGGTAATCGCATCCAGCCCCTGGAAGTCCCCGAGTGCATCGCTGACTTCCATGGTCGAGACGTTCTCGCTCTTCCAGCGGAAGGTATCGCCGATACGGTCCACAAACCAGCAGTAGCCGTCTTCGTCGCAGCGCAGCAGGTCGCCCGATGTCCACCAGAGGTCGCCCTGCTGAAAGACATTGCGCAGCAGCTTCTTTTCGGAGGCCTCCTCGCTGGTATAGCCTTCAAAGCGCCCGGCAACCACCCCGGGATACTGGATGACCATGCCGATGGCCTCGCCGGGCTCGTTCACGCCTGCCAATTGCAAAAAGCCGTTTTCATCTCGGATGTAATCGCCTCTTTCCTGGTCGTAGCGAACCAGGCGCAAATTGGTCTTTTCCCAGAACGGAACGCGACCGCAGGAGCCGATGCGGTTGTCCAGGTTGATGGTATTGGTGTTGGACTCCGTGCCTCCCCAGCCTTCATAGATCTGGAACACGGCGCCAAAGCGCGATGTCCACTGCTGCCAGATCTCGGGCGTGAGGCCGGTTCCGGCCATCTTGCGCAAGCTGTGCTCCCGGTCGCTGTCCGTCGCGGGCGCGCTGAGCAGAAAACGGCAGATCTCCCCCACATACTGGCAAAAGGTAATGCCGTGTGCGCGGATATCACTCCAGAACTCGCTGCGGCTGAACTTGCGGCGCACCACGATGCGCGCTCCCGCAGCCATGGCGGTTGCCGTCAGCGACATGGAAGCTGCGCCGTGGTAGAGCGGCAAGAAGCAGTAGAAGCAGTCATCCCGGGTGATTTCCCACAGCAGCTGCATGGAGTCCCCCGCCATCAGCCAGCGTGCATGGCTGATGACCGCTGCCTTCGGTAGGCCGGTGGTCCCTGAGGTGAATATGTACTGCGCCGTATCGCCGGCCACCACGCCCTCGCGCCAATCCAGCGGCACCGCCGTGCCGTCCCGGCTCATGGCAAGGGCCTGCAGATCAGAGCCGAACTGCTGCAGAACTCCCGCTGCGGCGGGGCGCACTTCATCGGGCCAGTGCCAGTAGCTCAGCGCGGTGTTCAGTCCTTCAGTCTGCGCAAAGCGCTCTGCACATTCCTCGCCCACGATCACATGGCTGGCGTTGGTCACCTCCAGTGCGTGCGTCAGAGGCTTGCCCATCACATGGGTGTTGATGAAGGCCACCACGGCACCGAGCTTGGCCACGCCAAACCAGGCAAAGAAAAAGGCCGGGCGATTCTCGATGGCCATGGCCACCACATCGCCCTTTCTCACCCCCTGCTCATGCAGCGCACGCGCCACCTGATTGGCGCGCTGGTTGAACTGCGCATAGGTGTAGCGCACATCGCCTTCGGTCAGAAAGATGCGCTCGCCGAAATCTCGCGCACAGTCCTCCAGACGATCAGCCATGGTGTAGGGCGTATCGGCCAGGTACTTGGCCGCAATGGGCGCGCGACGATCCAGCTTGAGCTGGGTCTGCTCGCGCGACACCACAGTCGTGTCGCTCATCACATGTCTCCTTGGTATTTTTGATGTGTGAGATGTCTTCGATCAGCGCTGAGGGCGCGGCATGCCGAGGCCGAACTGGGCAATCAGCTCGCGCTGAATCTCGTTCGTGCCGCCACCGAAGGTGTTGATGGTGGAGGCGCGCAGCTCATACTCCAGCTCACCCATCAGATAGGACGCCGCCGAGCCGCCACGCACCAGAGCGCTGCTGCCCACGATGTCCATCAATCGATGCAGCACCTCGACCATGCCTTCCGAGCCATAGACCTTGGTGGCAGATGCCAGGCTCACGTCCATGGCACCGGCTTCCAGACTGGCCGCGATGCGGAAGTTGGTCAGTCGCATGGCTTCAAGGCGGGCATAGCACTGCGCCAGACTGCGCCTGACCCAGGCCTGATCGACAGCGCGCCGGCCCTGCTCATCCTTGGCCTTGGCCCATTGCAGCACCTTGACGAAGGGAGCAAACACCTTGTCCGACCATGCCCCCAGACCCAGGCGCTCGTGGTTGAGCTGTGCAGTGATCAGCTTCCAGCCGCCATTGAGCTGGCCGATCAGACGTGCTGCGGGCACTTCAACATTGTCGAAATACGTGGCTGCCGTGTAGTTGCCCACGGTCTGAATCAGCGTGTGCGAAAAGCCCTTGTCCCGGGTATCCACCACCATGATGGAAATACCTTTGTGGCGTGCCAGCTCCGGGTCGGTGCGGGCAGCCAGCCACACGTAGTCGGCCGACTCGATGCCTGAAGTCCACAGCTTCTGGCCGTTGACCACAAAGTGCCCGGTCTGCAGATCGCCCTGCAGCTGCGCCTGCGTCTTGAGCATGGCGAGGTCGGAGCCCGCACCGGGCTCGGAGTAGCCAATGGCGAAGATGATGTCTCCGCTGGCCATGCCCGGCAGAAACTCCTGCTTCTGCGCCTCGGTGCCATACTCCATCAGCGCAGGACCGACGGTGCTGATGGTGACGAAAGGCAGTGGAGCCCCGGCGATATTCGCTTCCTCAAAGAAGATCAGCTGCTCGGTGGCCGACAGGCCCTGGCCGCCGAACTCCTTGGGCCAGCCGATCGCCAGCCAGCCATCGCGCCCCATCTTGCGGATCAGCTCGCGGTATTCGTCGCCGCCCTCTGCACCGCGCATGCGGGCCTTGAGCTCGGGCGTCATCAACGCCTGAAAGTAGTCACGGCACTTCAGGCGCAGCGCATGCTGCTCGGGAGTCAGGTCAATGAACATGAATGTCTCCCTTGCAATCAGGCCTCGTCGCCCAGAATCAGGCCGCTGGTGGGCACGCCTGTACCGGCGGTCACCACCATGTTGTGCACGTCCTTGAGCTGATTGGCGGAGCTGCCCCGAATCTGGCGCACGGCTTCGGCAATGCCGTTCATGCCGTGGATATAGGCTTCGCCCAGCTGGCCGCCATGGGTGTTGATGGGCATGGAGCCGCCGCGTGCATGCTCGCCGGCGCGAATGAAATCCTTGGCCTCGCCGCGCTTGACGAACCCGAACTCCTCGAGCTGAGGCAGCACAAAGGGCGAAAAGTGGTCGTACAGCACCGCGCTTTGCACATCCTTGGGCGTCAGGCGGCTTTGCTGCCACAACTGGCTGGCGACATGCCCCATCTCGGGCAGACCGGTGATGTCCTCGCGGTAGAACGAGGTCATGGACTGCTGGCCGTCAGAGATACCCTGGGCCGCCGCCTTGATGTAGACCGGCTTGGCCTTCATCTCACGGGCACGGTCGCTCGATGTGATGACCATGGCCACGGCACCGTCAGACTCCTGGCAGCAGTCCAGCAGGTGCAGCGGCTCGCAGATCCAGCGGCTGGCCTGGTGCTCCTCCAGCGTGATGGGCTTGCCGTAGAAGAACGCGTTGGGATTGGTGGCGGCAAAGTCGCGCACGGCCACGGCCACACGGCCGAAGTCCTCACTGGTCGCACCAAAGGCATGCATATAGCGGCGGGCAAACATGCCCACCCAGGATGCCGGTGTGTGAAAGCCGTGGGGCATGTACCAGCCATAGTTCACATTGTCGAAGAATGGCGTGCTGCCAAAGCCATAGCTGCCGGTGCCAAAACGGTACCAACTGCGCTCATTCATGGCGCGGTAGACCACGACCGTCTTGGCAATGCCCGTGGCCACGGCCATGGCCGCATGCAGCACAGGGCCGCAGGCCGCGCCACCGCCATGCGGTACCTGCGAGAAAAAGCTCACATTGCGAGCCCCGAGCAGGCGGGCGATTTCATACTCGGGGACCTTGTCCACGGAGTACGAGGAAAAGCCGTCCACCTCCTTGGGGTCGATGCCGGCGTCGCTCAGCGCAGCCAGCGTGGCCTCCATGGCCAGGCGCAGCTCGGTACGGCCCGAGTTCTTGGAAAATTCTGTTGCACCCAGACCCACAATGGCGGCGCGACCGGAAATATTCATATCGTTCACAGGAATGTCTCCGCTTGTTGTTCTTAGGCCAGGGCCACTTGCACAGTGCCGCTGACGTGAGAGCCCATGGAATTGCTGCCCTTCAGTGCGATCTGAACGCTGCGCGTGGCCTCGTTCTTCTCGGTCACGGAGCCCGTGAACTTCATGGTGTCGCCGGGGTAATTGGGGGCCCCCAGGCGAATCTTCAGATCCATGAGGCGTGCATCCTCGCCAGCCCAGCTCTCGACAAAGCTCTGCACCAGACCGTTGGTGGTCAGGATGTTCATGAAGATATGCGGCGAGCCCAGCTCGCGTGCGGCATCGCGGTCATGATGTCCGGGGAAATAGTCACGCGTGGCGATGGCGCCGCCGGCAATCAGCGGCACGGTGATGGGCACGCTGACGGGCTGCAGTTCGTCGCCCACGTTTACCGACTCGAAGCGAATAGATTGGTTTGCCATGTTGTTGTCTCCTTAGCGGTCTTCGGGCAGGTCGTACTTCCAGCCGAGCGTGTCGTTGTCTGCGAGCCACTGGCCCAGCGCCTGCAGGTGCTGTTCGGCGCTGCCGACCTCGGCAGCCAGTGCCCGACACCAGAACATGAAGCGGTGAATGTGATAGGTCACATCCACACCCATGCCGCCATGCACATGCTGTGCAACGCGGCCTACCTTCAGGCCCAGCTCATTGGACTGGGCACGCACCGCATGGGCCTGCGGCGTGCAGGGCAGGCCGGCATCCAGACGCCAGACCAGCTGGCTCAGTGCGCTGCGCTGCGTCTGCATGAGGATGTAGCCGTCGGCCATCTGGCCCTGCACCAGCTGGAAAGTCCCGATGGGACGGTCGAACTGCTTGCGCTCGCTCACATACTCCACGGTGCGGCGCAACTGCTCCTGTGTCACGCCCTGCTGCAGGCTGGCCAGGCAGGCGATTGCCATTTCGTTGACCCAGTCCAGCGCACGGCCGCCCAGCACGGCCAGCACCGGCGTGTTGCGAAAGCTGATGTCTGCCACCGCACAGTAGTCTTCGCGCATGCCGGCCACGCGGCTGACGCCATCGGCCTGCAGGTTCACCAGCACGAGCTTGATCTCATCGCCCGCCGCCGCTGCCACCAGCGCCATCTGGGCCTGCTCGCCCAACGGCACGGCTTGCAGCTGGCCTTTGAGTCGCTCACCCTGCAACTGAAGCGCCGGCCCGCGTGTGGCCACGGCAGCCTGCAGCGACAGAGCCAGCAACTCGCCCTCCAAGGCTGACTGAACGACTGCGTCCTGCCCCTCGGCAAACTTCGCAATCGCGGCCGCAGCGACCTGCTGCTGCCACAGCGGAACCTGCGCCAGCGCACGGCCTTGCTGCTCCAGCACAGCCAGCATCTCGCTCATTCCCAGACCCAGGCCGCCTGCAGCTTCCGGCACCAGGATGCTGTGCAGGCCCGCAGCCACGCACTGCTGCCACAGCTCCTGCATGAAAGGCTGGCCCGAGGCATCGTGCTCGCGCAGCTTGTCGTCGGTGCAATAGTCTGCGAACAGGCTTTGCGCCATGTCTGCAAATGCACGTTGGTCTTCACTGAGTTGAAAGTCCATGACGGTCTCCTAGCATCAGCCCACGGGACGGAACTGGGCCAGAGTCAGATCACCGTCAAAGGTGTTGAACTCCACCTGCACCTTCTGACCGATCTGCACCTCGCCGGGCTTGACGCCGACCAGCTGGGCAATCACACGCACGCCCTCCTGCAGCTCCACCAGACCGATGGGATTGGGGTGGTCGAAAGGCGGAACCTCGGGGTAGTGCATGACCACGAACGAGTACACCGTGCCCTTGCCGCTGGCCTCGACCGTGTCCCAGTCGAACGAATGGCATTGGGGGCAGACGGGACCGGGTGGATGGTGCAGATCGCCGCAGCTCTTGCAGCGCTGAATCAGCAGCTTGCCTTGCTTCAGGCCTTCCCAGAAGAAGCGGTTGTCGTCGCTCACGCCCGGTGCGGGTCGCTTGATCTTCGGGGCGGCAACCTGCGCGGGGTCGGCCTTTTGCACATTGGCGGGACGGAACTTGAAGACGCGGAACATCAGCTGGCCGACCTTCTCGTCTTGGCCATTCGCTGCCTTGATCGAGAAGTACTCCATGATCTGCGTGACAAAGTAGCCCGTGCCCAGGGCCGTGGTCTTCTCTTCGCTGATGGCTTCCAGACGTGTCGTGTAGTACAGGTCTTCACCTTCGAGCACATCGCGCTCGAAGCTCAGCTCGGAATTCACCGCCACGGTGGAAGGAAAGTCGTGCGCTTCGATCAGCTTCAGAACTTCATAAGGGTTCTCTGTCGTGGAGCCTGGCGGATAGTTGTTCTGCACCGGCCCCTCCATGCACCAGACCTGCAGCATCGCAGGAGGTGCAATGGTCCTGCCATCCTTGTTGGTCTTTACGGCCACACCCATCAGCTCGCTCCACTGACGAATCATGGGGCTGTTGACCTTGTCCCAGGCATGGACACGCCCGTATTGCTTGCCCACGTATGCGCGGACCTCTGCCATCCAGTCTTGATCGGTCAAGATTGTCTCCTTTGAAATTCAGTGTTTCTGCGGCACGGATTCCGAGTTCGAGGCACTCAGAAATGCGGGGCGCTCACCGCCGCCGTGCAGCAGCAGATTGGTGCCGCTCATGTAGGAAGCGCTCTGCGAGGCCACATACAGGCAGGCGTTGGCAATGTCCTCGGGCTCGGCCAGGCGGCCCGCAGGAATGGTCTGCGCGACAGAGGCGATACCGGCCTCATCCCCGAAATGCAGATGCGACTGCTCGGTGCGCACCAGGCCGGGGCTGACGGCCACCACGCGCACCTTGGGCGCCCACTCCACAGCCAGAGAACTGACCAGGCTCAGCACCGCCGCCTTGGCCGCGCCGTAGGCGGCCGTACCAGGGGAAGGACGCAGCGCGCTGATGCTGCCGATGCAGACAATCACACCGCCGCCGTCCTGCTGCTGCATCACGGCATTGGCGGCCTGCGAGGCATGCAGGGTCGAGAAGAGATTCAGGCGCAGCACGCTTTCGTGAAAGCGCGGCGACACCGTGGCGGCATCGACATGGGGAGCGCCGCCGGCGTTGTTGACCAGAACGTCCAGACGACCATGGCGGCGCTGCACCTGATCGACCATGTCCTTGACGGCCTGGGCCTCGCGCACATCGCAGGCAATGAAGTCTGCGCTGCGGCCATTGATGCTAGGCAACGCTTCGGGTTGCTGACGGCCGCACACGACCACCGTGGCTCCTGCCGCGAGAAACGCCTGGGCAATGCCCTTGCCGATGCCCTTGGTGCCGCCAGTGACCAGCACGACCTTGTCTTGAAAGTTGTTGTTCGTGTCCATGCCTGCCAATTTAGGTTTCGGCATCAGCAGCAGATACGTCCAAAAGGACGATGTTGGTCCATCCCTTGAAAACGACCATCGTCCCTGTTCAACTCCCTGGGAATCCTTATGTCGGCAACGCTTTCCGCTATTGAAAACATGGACACCGCGCAGCGAGAGCTACTGGTTCGGCATCAGGACCATGGCGTGGCAATCGTTCAGCTCAACCGCCCCGAGGCAACGAATGCGCTGAGTCTTTCTCTGCAGACGGCGCTGTCCAGAACCTTCGCGGAGCTGAGCGCAGACGCCAGCGTGCGCTGCATCGTTCTGACTGGCGGCGACAAGGTGTTTGCGGCAGGCGGGGACATCAAGAGCATGGACTCCTGCGGCCCCATAGAGATCATGAAGCGCCACACGGAGCGCGTCTGGGCCCCCATTGAGAAATGCCCCAAACCCATCATTGCAGCGGTCTGCGGCTATGCCTTTGGCGGCGGGGCCGAGCTGGCCATGCATTGCGACATCATCATTGCCGGGCAAGGGGCCAGCTTTGCACAGCCCGAGATTCGCATCGGCATCATGCCCGGTATCGGCGGCACCCAGCGACTGGTGCGCGCCGTGGGCAAGTTCCAGGCCATGCGCATTCTGCTGACGGGCAAACCCGTCAGCGCCGACGAAGCCTATGCCATGGGTCTGGTCAGCCTAGTCTGTGCAGACGATCAGGTAATCCCTGAGGCGCTGAAAATGGCGAAACTGATTGCCAATATGCCCCCGCTGGCCGTGGAACAGATCAAGGAAGTGGTGATTGCCGGCATGGACGCATCGCTGGACGCCGCCCTGATGCTGGAGCGCAAGGCCAACCAGATTCTGTTTGCGACCCGCGACCAGAAGGAAGGCATGAATGCGTTCATTGAGAAACGCCAGCCAGTTTTCAAGGGGGAGTGAACGCATCAAGCCAGCGCCGCAACATCGCCTTGGTTGAGATCGGTGCAGCAGCCCGAGAGTCTGAGGCGGCTCTCAGTCGTTGCGCATGCAGCCACCGGTAAAGCCTGACCACAAAGGCTGCGACTCCAGATGCACATGCTTTTGCTTGAGCGCCGAAAAAGGCGAGTCCAGCGTGCCCAGTGCGATGCATATCCAGTCGGCCCAGTCACCGGCCTGCCCGGACCAGAACAGGGATGAGCCGCAGTGCTGGCAAAACTGCCGGTGCACGGAAGCCGAAGAGGCATAGGACTTGATATCGCCCTGCCCGGAGACTATGCACAAGTCCTTGCGCGGCACGGCGCCATAGCTTGCGAACGCGGAGCCATGGCTTTTGCGACACTGCCCGCAATGGCAATGCGTCACGGCCCTGGGCGGCGACAGCAGCCTGTAGCCGACTCTTGCACATAAACAGCTTCCCAGATAGTTCTCGGGCACGACTCAGTCTCCAAATCCGCTATCCAAACACGGGGCGCCAGTCATCACATCTGCCGCTGCGCACCTGCACACGCCCCATATGCCCAGGCCTGGCCGGCGCTGCAGGGCAAGGCCATGTCCCGAATGGAATTGCCCGACATACCCGATGCCGCTCACCCCGAGAAATCCGGATGGAGTCCTCAAGATTGATGCGCGCTCAGAGCATCATGCCACCAGAGACTTCAATGCGCTGGCCCGTGACCCAGTTGTTGCCATCGGCAAGCAAGGCGGCAACCGCGGCGCCCACATCGTCGGGGCGCCCCGCCCGGCCCATGGCGGTCAGCCCGCTGATATGGGCATTGAGCTGTGCGTTGTCGCGCACCACGCCGCCACCGAAATCCGTCTCTATGGCGCCAGGGGCAATGGTGTTCACGGCGATGCCGCGTGCTCCCAGCTCCTTGGCCAGATAGCGCGTCATCACCTCAATGCCGCCCTTCATCACCGCATAGGCGGCATAGCCGGGGAGGCTGAAGCGTGCCAGCCCGGACGAGGTATTGATGATGCGTCCGCCGTCCCGGATCAGGGGCAGCAGTTTCTGCGTCAGAAAGAACGTGCCCTTGAGGTGAATATCGACGAGCAGATCGAACTGCTCTTCCGTGGTCTCGGCAAACGGCGCCACCAGGCCGATGCCGGCATTGTTCACCAGATAGTCGAACTGCTCGCGCTGCCAGGTCTCGGCCAGCACGCGCCCGACACGGTCGGCAAACGCGGCAAAGCTCTTGCTCTCACCCACATCCAGGCGCAGCGCCACGGCGCGGCTGCCCAGCGCCTCGATGCGGGAGATCAGCTCCTGGGCATCACTTTCACTGTCCTTGTAAGTGACGATCAGATGAACGCCGCGCTCGGCCAGCTTGAGGGCTTCGCTACGGCCCAGGCCACGGCTTGCGCCGGTGATCAATGCGATACGGGGTGCAGATGCTTGCATGTCGGTCTCATGGAGTATGTCAACGAGCCAGGACTTTAGGTGTTCTCCCTCAATGAATAAACAATTTAGAAAAGATCGCACTGTTCACTTTAAAAATACAATAAAGCCATGGACTTCAATGCGCTTCATGTGTTCACCCGCGTGGCCGAACTCTCCAGCTTCACCCTGGCCGCAGAGCAGCTCGGGCTGACCAAAAGCCGTGTGTCGACCGTGGTGCAGCAGCTGGAAAAGCAGCTCGGAACCCGTCTGCTGCAACGCACCACCAGGCATGTGCGGCTGAGCGCCGATGGCGAGCAGTTCCTTGAGCGAAGCAAGGAGTTGATGGCCGACCTGGAACAGCTGCAAGCCATGTTCCAGCCCGCCACCAGCGGACTGCGAGGCAGTCTGCGCATCGATATGCCCAACTCTCTGGCCCGGGATGTCGTTATTCCCAAACTGCCCGAATTCCTCTCGGCCCACCCCTTGCTGGAAGTAGGCATCAGTACCAGGGACCACCGCGTGGATGTGGTGCAGGAAGGCTTTGACTGCGTGGTGCGCATTGGCGCGCTGGCAGATACCGACCTGATCGCCCGCACCATCGGTGCGATGGAGATGTGCAATCTGGCCAGCCCCGCCTATCTGCAGCGCCACGGCACGCCCGCGACACTGGCCGATCTGTCACGGCACCGGATCATTCACTATGCGAACCAGCTCGGGCGGCATGGTGCGGGCTGGGAATATCAGCGCGGCAAGGAAATCGCGCTGCAGCCCATGCTCAGCGCCCTGGTGGTCAACGGCACAGATGCCTACCAGGCAGCCTGTCTTGCCGGCCTGGGCCTGATTCAGGCCCCTGTCCGGGGTGCGCGCCATCTGCTGGATCAGGGCCTGCTGGTCGAGGTCATGCCCCACTTCAAGGCGGCGCCCATGCCGGTGTCCCTGCTGTACCCGCATCGCAGACATATCGCGCCGCGGGTCACGGCCTTTCTGAACTGGATCACCGAGGTGATACAGCCCCATCTGACAGGCATGGACCGCTCTTGATGCCCGGCACCAGGGCGAGCATGGTGCATATGTATCATTCGGCGATGACTTGCATTCGAGCTTCCCGCCCCGAAGACGGGGCACGAGCGATCGAGATCTGGCGCCATGCCGTTGATGCCACCCATGACTTTCTGAGTCCGCAGGATCGCGCCGAGATTGATGAGATGGTGCGCGGCTTTCTGCCGCACGCCCCGCTGTGGTTCGCTGTCGACGAGCAGGACCATCCTCTGGCCTTCATGCTTGTGGACCAGGGCCATATGGAAGCGCTGTTTGTGGACCCCGCCTTCAGGCACCGGGGCCTCGGTGCGGCGCTGGTGCGCCACGGCCTGGCGCTGCATCCCGAGATGAGCACCGATGTGAACGAGCAGAACGCGCAGGCGGTGGGCTTTTACGAAAAGATGGGCTTCAAGCGCACGGGCCGCTCCCCGCAGGACGGACAAGGCCGCGCCTACCCGATCATCCATCTCAAATACGCCAATCCCTGATCCCTGACCCCTGAAAGGCCGGCCTGGCTGGACTGCGCGCGCCGGTCCAGACCGGATCGCTGCATTCAACATCTCAAATGCTATATAAATAATAGCTTATAGCGAAAATCCATTAATAATTTCAGATATAAAACAATCTGAATTCGAATTCAGTCAAGCGCAAGCAGCTCCTTAATACGGAGCATTGCAGGCGTCGGCCGTTGCTTCCCTGCAGCGCCGGTGCCATGGCTTCTCCGCATGCGGGGCAGGCTCGCCATAGACCGAGCAAAGAGATGCGAGATCGGCGCTGTGCCTGTGCAGCAGAATCTGCTTGCCTAGAATCGGTGTCTGTATCGAAAGAACCGTCATGGCCAGCGCCGTGGCCATGAAAGGCTTTCATTCTTGCAACCGACGGTGTTGAAGATGAGCAAGCCTTTCATATCCCTGTGCCCGGAAATCACGCGAGCCAATGCGCTGAGCCTGGTGGACTGGCTGAACGACGAGGACGTCGTGCGCCACCTCAGCGATTCGCGCCATGTCTCGCGTCACATCGAGCAGCTCATCGACCGGGTTCAGCTGCCTATACTCACCCATCTCTTCAATCAGGGCGGCCGCTTCTTCATGGCCTACGACCGCGATGACGTGCCCGTGGGCTTCGTGCGTCTGGTCCGCAACGGGCCGGACTGCGAAATCGTGCTGGTCATCGGCAAGCGCGACAACTGGGGGCGCAAGCTCGGCGCCAGCGCCTTGCACGAGGGCATGAAGCTGGCCTTTTTCGACATGCGGGCCCAAAGACTGATTGCCAGGATCCATGCCGACAACACGCGCTCGCTCAGGGCCTTTGTGCACAACGGCTTTGTGCTGGAGAACGAGACACCCGCACTCAAGTCCTATGCGATGACGGCGCAGCGCTACCTCCAGCGCTTGCGCGCCGGGCTGCCGGGCGCTGCGACGGGCATCTGCATCACCGCCGTGGATCAGGCACGCCTCAGAGACAGGCTCGCGCTGGAATGGGAGTCGCAAGCAGCCGACCTGGAGCATGAAATCGAGCGCGCCACCGTCGTCGATGCGCGACAGGTGCAGCGCAATGTGGTCACCATGAACTCCAGAGCCTTGCTGCGCCTTGATGAGGTGGCCATCGAAGTGGCCCTGGTCTACCCCGAAGATACCGATGACAGTGCAGGAAGGTTCTCGGTCTTCTCGGGCGTGGGCACGGCCATTCTGGGCTGTCGGGAAGGAGACCGCATCGACTGGAGGATTCTCGATCGCACCCGCCATATCCGGATCGAGAAATTGCTCTACCAGCCCGAGGCGGCCGGACACTTCCATCTGTAAGCCGGCTCAGGCCGGGAGTGCTCATTGCACTGCCTTGAACAGCAAGATCAATAGCATTCAACGCATGATTTCAATGTATTTCAGATCAAAATGTATTTGAAACTCAATTGAATCAGGCGAAGACAGCTTCCATATCAGGAGCAGTCAAGCGCCTGACTCTCTTCAGGCGCCAGCGTGAATATTCTTCTCGCCAAACAAGGCGCGCATGCTCACCACCTTGCCGGCGCCATTGAAGCGAAAGTGATCGATGGGCGCAACCACGGTCTTGCGGCCGTGATACTCGAAGCTGACGGTGAAAGCGAAGGCCGCTTCGTTGGCGACCGCGCGTACCTCCTGCGTCAGCTCCACCGCCAAAGGCAGTTTGAGCGAGTTGGCGTAAAACTCACGAATCGCAGCCGTACCGGACCTGGGCTCGGAACCCACGGGGTCTTCCACCGTGGCGTCATCGGCAAACAGCGCGACGATGCCGTCCAGATCACCGGCATTGAGCGCAGCCACATAGCGCTGTACCACGGCGGTCATATGTTCTGGGGTATTCATCTCAAATCATCCTTCTAGCAGGCGCCGTTGAAAACCGGCAATGCCCAAACGGGGGCGGTGAACAAAAAAACCCTTGCAGCGAGGCCGCCCTCCCCCTCCCGCACAGCGAGGGGGAAGACGCAGGGCCACCCTGGCAAAGCGCCTCATGAGAGGTCAGAACTGTGTCGGGCGCATCACCGCATCAATACCGCCATCAATGACGATCTGCGCGCCATGCACATAGCTTGCGGCCGGGCTCATCAAAAAGGCGATGACCGACGCCATCTCGGACGGCTCGGCACGGCGGCCCATGGGAGGAACGAACTTGGCAATGGATTCGCCATAGCGCGGGTCCTGCAGGCCCGCCTGCAGCAAGGGAGTCTCGGTTGCACCGGGGGCGATGGTGTTCAGGCGCACGCCGGCCTCGCCCCAGGCGGCGGCGCGTTTGCGCACAGCCACCGTCAAAGCATTCTTGCTGCCCGCATAGGCCAGATTGCCGCCCTGCTCTCCCGCTTGCTCGACAATGGCGCGGGCCTTGGCTTCCTCGCCGGCTTCCAGTGCCAGCGCCAGTGGGTTCTTGTCAAAAGCCAGATGCGCGGAAGCCACGGACGAGATGACGACGGCTGCGGGCTGATGGCCCTGTTTCAGCGCTGGCAAAAAGGCATCCAGCAGCTCGGTCGCGCCAAAATAATTGACCGAAACCACATTGCCAAGCACCTTGGTCTGCGGTCCCAGGCCGGCGCACAGCACCAGGCCGTCCACGCCCTTGCTGCACTTCGCCAGCACATCGGAAATTGCCTGCTTTCGACCTTCGGCCGTCGAGAGATCGGCAATCACTTCCGCATCGCGTATATCGATGCCTACGATCTGGTGACCGGCCGCTTCCAGGACCTTGCGCGTAGCGGCACCAATGCCGGTGGCGCAGCCGCTTATCACGATGATGGACATGTCTTGTCTCCTTTTGTCTGGGTGGTGATGGCGCACATCAAAGCCCATCCTGGACAACCAGGCTACATGCAAACGGACGATGTAATTCCCCTAGGGAAAATTTACCGTGGCCCTTCCTACACTGGCTCAACATTTGCGCGTGAGGAAATTCAGCCATGTACCCCCATCTCTTCCAGCCCATCACCATTGGCCATATCACCCTGAAGAACCGGATTCTGATGGGCTCCATGCACACCGGGCTGGAGGACCAGACGCAGGGTTTCGAGAAGCTGGCCCTCTTCTACACCGAACGTGCACGGGAAGGGCTGCAGCTCATCGTCACCGGGGGCTTCGGCGTCAACGAGTGGGCGCTGGGCATGCCCGAGCACGCCGAGTTCTCGACGCTGTGCACGCCCGAGCAGGCAGCCCGGCACCGCCTCATCACCGACGCGGTGCATGCCGAAGGCAGCCATATCCTCATGCAGGTACTGCATGTGGGCCGCTATGACCACGGCAGCGGCGGCGTCTCGCCCAGCAGCGTGCTCTCCAAGCTCAGCAACCGCAGCTCGCGCGAACTCAGCACAGCGCAGATCGAGCAGATCATTGCCGACTATGTGCGCTGCGCCCGACTGGCCCGGGAGGCCGGCTATGACGGTGTGGAGGTCATGGGCGGCGAGGGCTATCTGATCAACCAGTTCCTGGCGCCGCTGACCAATTTCCGCACCGATGAGTGGGGCGGAGACGCCGCCGGCCGCAGCCGCTTTGCGCTGCGCATCGTGCAGGGCATACGCGCGGCTGTGCCCGAGAACTTCGTCATCAGCTTTCGCCTGTCGCTGATGGACCTGGTCGAGCATGGCAGCCACTGGAAGGAAGTGCTTGACCTGGCCCGACAACTGGAAGCCGCTGGTGTGGACTTGTTCAACACCAGCGTGGGCTGGCATGAGGCGCGCATTCCCACCATCGCCATGATGGTGCCGCGCGCGGCCTTCAGCTGGGCTGCCGAGCAGCTCAAGCAGGCAGTCAGCGTTCCCGTGGCGGCCAGCAACCGCATCAACACCCCCGAAGTGGCCGATGACCTGATTGCCCAGGGTCATGCCGACATGGTGGCCATGGCCCGCCCCTTTCTGGCCGACCCGGCCTTTGTGCGCAAGGCGCAGACGGGCCAAAGCAGCGCCATCAACACCTGCATTGCCTGCAACCAGTCCTGCCTGGATCGCATCTTCACGCGCCAGCAGGTCAGCTGCCTGGTCAACCCCAGAGCCTGCCGCGAATGGGAATGGCCGCAGGAAAAAGCCGCTGCACCGCGCAAGATCGCCGTGCTCGGCGCTGGACCTGCCGGACTGGCCTGCGCGCGCGAGGCGGCCGACCGGGGCCACAAGGTGACGCTGTTCGAGCCCGGAATCCGCATCGGCGGCCAGTTCTTTCTGGCGCAGAAAGTGCCCGGCAAGCAGGAGCTGGGCGAGACGCTGCGCTATTTCGAGCATGAAATCCAGCGCCTGGGCATAGAGCTGCGGCTCAACACCACACCGGACATCAACTGCCTGAGCGGATTTGATCATGTGGTCGTGGCCACGGGAGTGACACCGCGGCGCAGCGGCATTGAGGGCGAGAACAGCTCCAAGGTGGTGGACTATATCGAGGCCTTGCGCAGCCCCCGCTTTGTCGGCGAACGCGTGGCCATCGTGGGCGCGGGGCCGCTGGGCTTTGACATGGCCGAGCTGCTGGCCCACCACAAGGCCGAGGACGGCAGCGTGGCCGCCTTTGACCGCGAATGGGGCATCGATCCGGAGCGCGAGCTGCGCGGCGGCATCAAGGCCAGCGAGAAAGCCGATTCGCCGCGTCAGATCTGGCTGCTTCAGCGCAGCAAGGCGGCCATGGGCAGCACCTTGCCAACCACCACGGGCTGGATTCGCCGCGCCCGGCTCAAGAACAAAAGCGCACGCCTGTTCAACGACGTGGAGTACATCCACATCGACGACAACGGTCTGCACCTGCGCATACGCGGCGAGCAGCGCTGCCTGAGCGTGGACAACATCGTGGTCTGCGCCGGCCAGCAATCACATGACCCCTGGTCATCCAGACTTCAAGCACACAGCATTGCGCACACTGTGATTGGGGGCGCGCGCAACGCTCACAAAATTGATGCAGCGCGCGCCATCGAAGAAGGGGCCGAACTCGGCCGAAAACTATAGGAGACAGCGAAACAAAATGAGCAATCCCCACGCATCAATGCTGCAGCCGGGCCGTATCGGCACCATGGAGCTGAAGAACCGCATCATCATGGCCCCCATGGGCGAGAACTACGGCGGCATCGACGGCATCTGCGGCGAACGCGCCCAGGACTACTACGAAGAGCGTGCCAAGGGCGGCACCGGCCTCATCATCATGGGCACGGCCGCCATCTCCTGGCCCACCGGCACCAGCGAGCCGCACCAGCTGGGCATCTCCGAAGATCACTTCATCCCCGGTCTGGCGGAAGTCACGCGCCGCGTTCACTCGCACGGCGGCAAAGTCGCCATCCAGATCAATCACAGCGGCAAGGTCGCGGCCAACGACCGCACCCACGGGCGCGAGATGTGGGTGTCTTCGATTCCGCCCGACGGTCCTGTGGCCGAAGCCATGCGCACCGTCACACCCAAGGAGTTCTCGACCTTTGTGGGCGTTGGCCCCTACCCCGACCGCTACCGCGTGATGGACAAGGCCGATATTGCACAGATGGTGGAATGGTTTGCTGCGGCCGCCCTGCGCGCCAAGCAGGCCAACTTCGATGCTGTGGAAGTGCACTGCGCGCACAACTACATGATCGCCAACTTCCTCTCACCCTTTTTCAACAGCCGCAGCGACGAATACGGCGGCAGCTATGAAAACCGCAGCCGCCTGCTGCGCGAAGTGCTGACTGCCGTGCGCGAGCGCGTAGGCGCAGATTTTCCCATCTGGGTGCGTATCGACGCCGAAGAAATGCACACGCCCGGCGGCATCACCATGGACGAGGCACTCAAGACCGCCAAGCTCTGCGAAGAGCTGGGCGTGGATGCCATCAATGTCTCGGCCTATGCGCGCCTGCCCACAGGCTCGGCCTTCACGGATGCACCGATTCCGCAAAAGCAAAATGCCTACCGCGAATTTGCCACCGGCATCAAAAAGGTGGTCGGCATACCCATCATCTCGGCCGGCCGCTGGGAGCTGGATGCCGCCGCCGCCGCCATCAGCAATGGCGAGATTGACTTTGTGGCCATGGGCCGCAAGCTGCTGGCCGACCCCGACCTGGCCAACAAACTGCAAGCCAACACCGCCCAGAGCGTGCGCCCCTGCATTTATTGCTATGCCTGCGTCAGCGAGATTTTCATCAACAAGGGCATCAAGTGCGCGGTCAACGCACAGACCGGCCACGAGGCGAGCAAGACCATCACTTTCGCCGAAAAGCCCAAGCATGTACTGATCGTCGGCGGCGGCCCTTCGGGCATGGAGGCCGCTCGCGTCGCCGCCCTGCGCGGCCATCGCGTGACGCTGGTCGAGCGCAGCGACCGCCTGGGCGGCACGCTGTTTTTTGCCGCACTGGCCTATCCCGAGAACGGCCGCCTGCTCGACTATCTGGTGCGGCAGATGGACCACCCGAACATCCAGCTGCGCTTGAACACCACGGCCGACGCCGCTCTGCTGGCCGAGCTGCAGCCTGACGAAATTCTGGTGGGCACCGGCGCCAGGCGTGCCGCCCCCGCCATCGAAGGCGCGCAGCAAAGCCATGTCTGGAGCGGCGACGAACTGCGCCGCCTGATGACGGGCGATCGCGCCGAAGAAATTGCCAAGGCCAAGCTGAATCTGGCCGAGCGCGCGCTGTTCAAGGCCGGCGGCATGCTCAAGGTGACGGACAGCACGGCAGCGATCCAGAACCTGTCCAAGCTGTGGATGCCCCTGGGCAAGCGCGTGGTCATCATCGGCGCCGGCCTGGTCGGCCTGGAGCTGGCCGAGTTCCTGCTCGATCGCGGCCGCGAAGTCACCGTACTGGACCCTGGTACCCACCCCGGCACCGAGCTGGCCATCGTGCGCCGCTGGCGCGTGTACGACGCCGTGAAGAGCCACGGCAAGCTGCTGATGCAGTCCAACGTCACGCGCATCGAGCGCAAGGAAGTCGCCTGGACGGACAAAAAGGGCGAGGAATACCGCACGCCAGCCGACTCCGTGGTGCTGGCCATTGGAGCCGAGGCCGACTCCGCCGTGGCCGACCAGCTGCAATCCCTTACCCGGACTCCCGTGCACCGCATCGGCGACTGCCAGGACCTGGGCTATATCGAGGGCGCCATGCATTCAGGCCATCAGGCCGGACGCGAAGTCTGAAGAGACTCCTCGATCGCCGAGACCGCCTGCGAGCATGGAACTCGCAGGCGGTTTTCCATTGGAGTCACCGTATTTCGGCAGAACCTGGCCCTTTGCCGATTGCCGATTGCCGATTGCCGATTGCCGCTGCACGGCCGGCCAAAGCGAGGGGTTTCATCCGGCCGGAAGCGGGTCCTCGCAACTGAAGCAAAATAGCTTCGATCTTGCCTTTCACTTTTGTTTCACCAGGAATTGACTGTCCCGATGCCTACGCCTGAGCGCTTCGTTGCGGATGTCCTGAAAAATATCAACAATCGCACGATTGTGGAGCGCTGGGATGATTTGAATCTTCCAGATGGCTGGCTTGTTGCAGGCTGCTTATTTCAGACAGTGTGGAATTTGCAGGCGCAACGAAATCCTGCGGATTCCATCAAAGATTACGATCTCTTCTACTTTGATCCATTGAACACCACTGAGAGTGCGGAACAGAAAGTACAGGCACATGCCGATCGCGTTTTACGCGACCTGGACATCAAGATTGAAGTCACGAACCAGGCTCGGGTTCACTTGTGGTACGAGTCATATTTCGGCCGTCCCTATCAGGCACTGCAAAGCTCTTGCGAGGGAATCGATCGCTTCCTGATCCCAGCTACTTGCGTGGGCCTTCGCCCAGGCCGCCTCTATGCGCCGAACAGTCTGGAGCTGATCTATGACGGAGTTTTGGCGCTCAATCCATTGACCCCGCATCGCGAGCTTTTCGAGCAAAAGGCCGAGTCTTACCAAGCGCGTTGGCCATGGCTGCGAATCGTTACCCAGGGTCATCCGGCTCAGAGAACTGATGCACGTTGATGTGTGCGTGCATGTCCGACCTGGGTCATTCCGGGACCGTTGCCTACCGGCCACGAGCAGACCTTACACTTCAATACAGGTCGCTCTATTTACCCCCGGCTCGCACGATGAAAAGTCTTTCCTATGCCCCAAAATGACGCTGCAACAACTGTCGTAGTAAGAGAAGTCCAACCACATGACTTTGAAGCGTGGCTTTCACTTTGGGATGGCTACAACGCTTTCTATGGAAGGGCTGGAGCTACCGAACTGGCAAAGGAAATTACCCAGAAAACTTGGGAGCGATTCTTTAATCCCATCGAACCGGTCTTTGCGCTGGTCGCTGAAAATGCAGGAGAAGTGGTTGGTCTAGTGCATTACATATTTCACCGCAGTACCACGAGACTGGGCCCTGTCTGCTACCTGCAGGATCTTTTCACGGCCCCGACAAGGCGTCAGCTTGGAATTGGCAAGGCACTCATCAACGGCGTCTACAGGCAAGCCATGCTGGCTGGCTCAAATCGCGTCTATTGGCAAACACAATCAACCAATGAAGCCGGCCGTGCGCTCTACGACAAGTTAGCCCAACATAGCGGTTTCATCGTGTACAGCCATGAACTCTAGCCTCTTGCTCCAGATGAACGAATGAGGCTCGTGAATTGATGGCGGCTTCGGGTCGAATCGACAGTCACGTGCAGCCTCTGCTTTCAAACAGGGTGGTCTTGCCCAGTGCCTTTGGGCGAGGCCCCTGCATCGACCTGGTCAGGGCATGCATGGCCCTAGACGCCCAAGCTGGAGATAGACCCGGCCCCGCAGGCTGTATGAAAAAACAGTAGACTTTGGACTTGATAGCTCAGGGAAAAGTCCAGACATGCCAGCAGAACTCGAACCAGAAGACATCGCCATCTTCGAAGACCGCCTTTGGCACCACAAGGGCTGGGAAGCCCGCGTCATCAAGAATGAAGACGACGATGGCTGGGCAGTTTCAATGACCCAGGACGGCCAAGCGGAACCCGCTCTGGTCGGCCCATGGACCATGGGGCGCGACAAGAAGAATCCCAAGCCTCTTGACGTGTCGGCCTTCAACACGCTGGTGAAGACTGCCAGTGAAGTGATACGTCGCCATGAGCAGCACCAGGCAGCGCTGTTGCACAAAGCCATCCAGATTGAAGTTCGCGGATTGCGCGTGACGGTGGCTCTCGATATTGAGCCCGATGAGGACAACCCCACGGCGACTCTCACTGCCACCGCAGCGGACGGCAGCGAATTGGCCAAGGTACGAGTGCGACCCGGCCATAGTCTCACCCGCGCTTCTGCACAGCACTGGGCAGACGCAGGCTACCCGCGTGATCGCGAGGACTGAGCCTCTCAAGCAAGCCATTTGCTCGGAAGCCGGCCCCCCCGGCAAGGAGCTGCATTGACCCGTTGAAGCCACCGCCATCAGCGGCCATTGGACCGCTGCACCCAATCTTCGGATGGCATGGGCTACCCCAAAATCAGCCAGATGCCCAAGCTCGACCTGTTTGATATCCATCTCCAACGCTGGAGCGCGAAGGTGGCCGGTGCCCCCTTCACCACGCATACAAGTGACCTTCTGCCCGTCACCCTTACAAGGAACTGGGCAGGTCTGCCTGCAATGATCAAAATCATGCGCAGCCTTGATGAGCGCATCGGCGCCAGGGTGCTTCAATGGTGGGGTGGCAATGGCGCAGCGCGAGTCTATGCTTGCGACCAAGATGCAGGAGCGCTGCTGATGGAGCGCGCAACCGGCTCCAGGCATTTGCTGCACATGGCCAGAGAAGGCGAAGATGATGCAGCGACAAGCTGTATCTGCCGCACCATCGAGCAACTTCATTCAAAGAGATCCTCGGCATCCCCTGAAGAACTGCTGCCACTGACGGATTTTTTCAAGTCTCTCCCGCTGATGGCGCAGCAGGAAGGCGGCTTGATGGCCGAATGCGCAACGGTGGCAGGTGAGCTGCTCAATGAGCAGCGTGAGCCTGTCGTCCTGCATGGTGATGCGCACCACGGCAACATACTCGATTTCGACAGGCGTGGATGGCTGGCGATAGATCCAAAGCGCGTCACCGGTGAGCGGTACTACGACTACGTGAACGTGCTGTGCAACCCCGAGCTGGAGACTTGCACCGACCCGGAGCGCTTCGCTCGGCAGCTTGCCGTAGTCATCAAGGTCACGGGGCTGGAGCGTCGGCGTTTGCTCAAATGGGTCATGGCTCACGCCGCTTTGTCGGCGGCCTGGTTCCTGGAGGACGGAGCGCGCGCCCGGGCCAACAGGCAACTGGCCGTTGCGCAGCTCGCCCGACAGGCGCTGGGCTGAGGCTTTCAGCTCCGCCGCCTAAAGGCCTTCATCGGACGGCCGACTCTCGGACAGCCGGCTATCGGATATCGGACGGCCTGCCCCGGTTCACGCGCCAGGCCCAGCGCGCAGCGCCGCTTCAAACCGGGCCAGCTCCTGCTGCAGCGTGCCGCGCTGCCTGAAGCGCAGGCCGGCTCGCTCATACCAGTTCTCGGCGTCCTCCAGATCGCCTTCCTGCAGATGCAGCAGCCCGTGCAGCCAGGCCGCGAGCAGGCCTTCATGCCGCTGCACGGCATCGTGCGCGGCATTCCATTGCCCGGCCTGCATCAGCAAAAGAATGGCTTGCAGCTTGGCATTGACTTCGTTCATGACAGGACTCCGCCGCGCTCAGGCCAGCAGCGCCTGCTGCACCGGATGGCTGTCCACATACTGCTCCATGCTCGTGATCCTGCCGTCGCTGAGCCGGTACAGGTGAGCGAAGCTCGCCGTCATCGCTTTGCCCGTCTTGCGGTAGGTTCCCGAATAGACGCCGAAGGCTGCCACACGGTCGCCATCGGCCAGGTAGGTATGGACCTTGGCGCTGTAGCCGTCCCACTCCGTCGCCAGCCGCTGAAACACGCCCGAGGCAATCTGCTGCGGGCCGACGTAAGTGCCGGCATAGGGAAAGCCGGCGGCCTCTGTCCATCTGGCATCGGGTGCCAGTACGGCCAGCAGATTCCTGCCGTTCTCTTCGGACGAACCTTCGTAGGTCGCGCGGATGATATCCAGATTGGTGGTCATGGTGTGCGTCCCGGGCTTCAGCCCCACTTCATCTCACCCATGGCCACCTTGGCACCGATCTGCAGCGCGGCGGCCAGGCCGGCCTCAGGGTAGCGCCTGTTCATGGCTGCGATCAGCGCGTCGCTGTTGGCCGCCTTGGCCAGCTCCTGCTCGAAGGCCAGCAGGTACACGCGGGTGTAGTTCACGGCCGAAACATCCAGCGCTCCCTGGGCGCCCAGGTGGCCCGGCACGACCACGGCCGGATTGCGCGCGGCGATGGCTTCCAGGTTCTTTACCCAGGCGGCGCGGGAGGCTGGCGTCGGGGTATCGGCCGTCCACACGTGCAGACCCGAGAAGACCAGCACGCCACCGAAGACCGCATTCAGCGAGGGAACCCACAGGTAGCGGCGGTTCTCCAGTCCTTGTGCCTTGACGATTTCGATGGTGTTGCCCTCCAGCATCAGCGCGGGGCCGTCATAGGCTTCAGGAAAGACGATGTCGGCGAGCTTCTGCGGACCGTTCTCCTTGAGCTGGGGTGCCCAGGTAGCTATCTTCTTTTGCACGTTGGCGCGGATGGCGGCAATGGTGTCGGAGGCGGCCAGCACCCTGGCAGCGGGAAAGGCGGCCTTGATCGGGCCCAGGCTGAAGTAATAGTCCGGGTCGCTCTGGCTGACGTAGATGGTGGTCAGTTGCTTGCCCGATGCCTTGATGGCTTCGGCCACGGCACGGCCATCGGGCAGGGAAAAGCCGCCATCGATGAGAATGGCCTCCCTATCGCCCGAGAGCAGCACGGGCGCACGGAAGAAGCCTTTGTCGTCTGTTGGAAAGTGCTTCCATTGCAGCTTGGAGTGGCCGGTCACGGCAGCGGCGCAACCAGCCAGGCCTGTGGCGATGCCGGCAGCGGCGGCGGTTTGGACAAAGTCTCGGCGATTCATCATGATGGTTCTCCGGTGAATTTCGGGATGGCGGGGTTGAAAGCGAAAGCTTCAGGCCTTGGCGATTTGCTCGGCCAAGGCCTGCGGATTGGAGTAAGCGGCACTGGAGTTCAGCAATTGGCGCTGGCCATTGGTTTGCAGGATGAAGCTTGGAACGCCACGCGCGCCAAGCTGGCTCTGCAGCGCCTTTGCCCCGTCGATGCGGGCTCGATTGGCAGCCAGCAGTTCGCCATCAGAGCGCAGCAGGCTTGCAGCAGCCTGCTCCAGCCCCAGGGCCTGCAGAACTGCCATCAGTGTCTGCGGTTGCGTGATGTCCTCGCCATTGACGTAGCGGGCATGCTGAATGGCTTCAAGGGCGTCAAGCTCACGCGCTGGATTGCACAGACTGACAGCGCTCAGCGCCAGGGTGGCCGGGCCGCTGTC
This sequence comes from Comamonas sp. GW821-FHT11H03, assembly GCF_058807955.1. NCBI lineage: Bacteria > Pseudomonadati > Pseudomonadota > Betaproteobacteria > Burkholderiales > Comamonadaceae > Comamonas > Comamonas sp. GW821-FHT11H03. Next base: position 124,997 of record NZ_JBXARF010000010.1, on the reverse strand, counting down.
GAACATCTGCTGACGATCCGACAGCACATGGCTGCGGTAGCGCTCGCTAAAGCGCTGGCCCGTCAGGCGCTCGATGCGTTGATCGTTGCCCCAGGCATAGGCGGCAAAGCCATCGTCCATGAGACGGGCACCTTCGCCTGCGAAAAGGCCGCTGGGCAGCAGGCGCAGTTCGACCTCAGGCGCTTTGCCCAGAGCCGCCACCGCGGCGGCGGCACCGTAGCACCAGCCGCACAGGGGGTCGAATACGTAATGCAGGGTCTTGGTCACCATCGGCTCCATTGATTCAATACCGTGATCGTAGGAACAAAGCATTGACAGAAAAAGCCTGATCGAATAGATAAACTGTATGTCAATAGCAAACAATTCCGAAGAATCCGTCGCCGGCAAGCTGGCCAATCTCAAGCGCCTGGCCTACTTTGCGGCCGTGGTGGAAACCGGCAGCTTCACGGCGGCCGCGGACCGGCTGGGCATCACCAAGGCCGTGGTCAGCCAGCAGGTCGCAAGGCTGGAGAGCGAATTCCACACGACGCTTCTGACTCGCACCACCCGCAAGGTCGTTGCCACCGACGCAGGCCGGATCTTCTATCAACGCTGCGCATCCATCCTCAAGGAAGCGGGTGATGCTTTCGACGAGCTGGGGGAAGTGGCGGCAGAGCCTTCGGGAACCTTGCGTCTGACCGCTCCGCTGGACTATGGCATCACGGCAGTGGTGCCGGCCATCACCGAGTTCACGCGGCACTATCCCCAATGCAAGGTGGACGCCGTGTTCAGCGACCAGCCACTTGATCTGATGTCGGGGCAGGTCGAGCTGGCCATCCGCGTCGGCTGGCTTTCACACTTGAATGTGCAGGCCCGTCAGATCGGAAGCTTCAGGCAATTGCTGGTTGCCGCTGCCTCATTGCGCCGGCAGGTGACGCAGCTCAAACAGCCGCAGCACATCAGCGAGTTGCCTTTTGTCGCGAACACGGCCTTGCGTGACCCCTGCAACTGGAGCTTCTCGCGCAGCGAGCTGGAGCGTCAGAGCGTGACGGTGCACCCGGTGATCTCGCTCGATGCGACACTGGCCGTGCGCGAAGCCGTGCGTCATGGGGCGGGCTTGTCGGTATTGCCCGACTTCGCCGTGGCCGATGATTTGAAGAACGGCACGCTGATACAGGTGCTGCCCAGGTGGGAACTGCCATCGGGGGGCATTCATGCCGTGTTCCCGACCGCACGATTCCGACCGGCAAAGGTCAAGGCCTTCGTGGACCTGATGCAGGAGCAGATCCGCTCCAGGGCATGACCACGGCCGGCCACCAGACAGCTGACAGGCGGCTCAGGCGATGGCATGCTGAAGCCACTTCGGACCAGCACCGCTCACGCCATCCGGGCAGCAGCTTGCAGACATTGCAATTGCGCTTGACCGGGAAAGCAACGGCTCGATTCCTGCTGCGGATCGGCTCAAGCGACATCGTCAACAGGGCATAGAAAAAGGGAGCCAAGCTCCCCTTGTCCTGTGCGAAGCGGTCGCTGCCGCCTGAGCGATGTCATCAGACTCAGAAGTTGGGAGCTTCCACACCTCCGTCCACCCCCAGCACTTTGCCAGTCACCCAGCTCGATGCGGGGCTGGCCAGAAACAGCGCTGCATTGGCAATGTCTTCGGGCTGGCCCATGCGTGCCATGGGTGTGGTTTTTTCCATGCGCTCCTTGCGATCCGGCGTGAGAAACGGTGCCAGTGCATCGGTCATGATGGTGCCGGGCTCGATGGCGTTGATACGCACCCTAGGGCCGAAGTCCTGCGCCAAGCAGCGCGTCATCTGGTTGAGCGCGGCCTTGGCCGCACCATAGGCGCTGAAGTACTTTTGCGAATAGCGTGCGGCCGTGGACGAGATATTGACCACGGCTCCGCCGCCCGCAGCCTCCATGGCCGCAGCGGCCTTCTGGATCAGCGTGTATGCAGGCACCACATTGAACGCCAGCATGTCGCCCACCGCCTTGCCCGCCACCTTGCGCGGGTCGTTGGGGCCGCCGCCACCCACATTGTTGATGAGCACATTGATCTTGCCCAGTTCCTCCACGGCACGGACGATGAGCTTGTCCAGATCTTCCTCCTTGTTCACATCGCCCTGCACGGCAATGGCGCGGCGGCCCAGCGCTTCAATTTCGGCCTTGACTGCCTGCAGGTCCGCCTCGGTGCGCGCAAACAGCGCCACATCTGCGCCGGCCTTGGCCAGCGTGACAGCGCATGCACGGCCGATACCCTTGCCCGCGCCGGTCACCACGGCCACCTTCCCCTCCAGCGAAAACTGGCGAAAAATCTCGTTCATGTCTCTTCCTATGATTGCGTTCCAACCCAGCCATGCTCTGCATGAAACGCTTTTGACACATCCGCCAAACGGACCATGGGGCAAGCCCCATGGTCGGGCCCCGCAGCTTGCGTCAACACGAAAAATGGAGTCCTTGACATTGATCGCGCTGCACCACGGCAGCGCCGCGAATCAGGAAAATTCCAGATCAGCGACAGCGAGGCTGTCGCCCCTCTACCGCGAAGCAGAGAGGGGAAAGCCGCGCAGCGGCTAGAGGGGGGAGCCGCGCAGCGGCTCAGGGGGTGACTGCTGCCTGCAGCATCTGTGCAAACTGCTCGTTATAGGGCGGCAGCATGCCCCACTCGCGACGCGGGTCGTGGCTGCCGGCCTTGTAGACGGAGCGGGCATGGCTGAACTCGAGAAAACCCTCGCGGCCATGATAGTGGCCCATGCCCGAAGCGCCCACGCCGCCAAACGGTGCATCCTCCAGCGCAGGATGCATGACCACATCATTGATGGATACACCGCCGGACAGCGTGTTGTCCAGCACCCAGTTCTGCTCCGTCTCGTCGCTGCCGAAGTAGTACAGAGCCAGCGGGCGCTCACCGGCATTGATCGCGGCCACGGCGTCGCGGATGTTCAGGAAGCTGCGCAGCACCACGGCCGGGCCAAAGATTTCGTGCTGAGAGATTTCGGCTTCGGCTGGCGGGTTGATGACCAGCGCCAGCGGCAGGCGACGGTCTGCGCCCGCTTGCGCGGCACCGACTTCCAGCACGGTCAGACCGCGCGCCTTGGCATCATCGACATAGGCTTTCACACGTGCGTGGTGGCGCTCGTTGATCACGGGCGTCATGTCTGCGTTGCCTGTCACCGAGGGATACAGCGCCTGGTATTGCGAGGCAATGCCATCGGCCAGCGCCTGCAGGCGGGATTCATGCACCCAGACCACGTCGGGTGACACGCAAAGCTGGCCGGAGTTGAGCGACTTGCCTACGGCGATGCGCTCGGCCGCATTGGCGATGTCGGCGGAGTCGCCCACCAGCACGGGAGACTTGCCGCCCAGCTCCAGCGTCACGGGCACCAGGTTCCTGGCGGCGGCAGCCATGATGAGCCTGCCCACGCTGGTGGAGCCCGTAAAGACCAGATGATTCCAGGGCTGCTCGGCAAATGCCGCGGCCACTTCGGGACCGCCCTGCACCACGGCCAGCACCTGGGGGTCAAAGCGCTTGGCCACGGCCTCGGCCAGCACCTGGGCCGTACGCGGTGCAATTTCGGAAGGTTTGAGCACGGCCCGGTTGCCCGCCGCGAACGCGCAGGCCAGCGGCGACAGCAAGGTGAAAAGAGGTGCATTCCAGGTGCCGATGATGCCGATCACGCCCTTGGGCTGGTACCTGACCCAGGCCGTGGCGCCCAACATGTCAAAGGGTTTGACGCTGGGACGCTCGGAGTCACCCAGCCAGCCCTTGAGGTGATCGCGTGCATGCTTGAGCGAGGACAGCGAGCCAAGAATGTCATTGGCCAGCGAGAACACGGCGGGGCGGCCACCAAAGTCCTCGCCCATGGCCTGGCAAAGCTCCTCCTTGTGCTCCACCAGCATGTCGATGACTTGCTGAATGCGCTGCATGCGCACATCGGCGCTGACCGCAGCCTCCTCGATAAAGGCCTGCTTTTGCATGTCCAGCAGCTGGCGAATGCCGATGGACGAATTTGTCTGGGTCATTTTGTCTCCTCGATACTTCTCTTGAAAGCCATGAACGCAAGGCACATGCTCAGACCTGCGGATTTCGCGGTCGTCGTCCAAAAAGACGATGGCATAACCCTAGGCCCCTCGCACGATGCAGCGCATGCACACCCCTCAAACCCCGCCTCCCGCCGTCAACTGGCGCACTCATCTCAGCCTCGCCCTTCTGGCGCTGGTCTATATTTTCTCCTTCATTGACCGACAGGTTCTGTCTATTTTGCTGGAGCCCGTCAAACAGGAATTCGGCGCCTCCGACACCGAGATGGGTTTGCTCACGGGGCTGGCCTTCGGTCTGATCTATGCCATGCTGGGTGTGCCTGTGGGGCGTCTGGCCGACACCCGCAACCGCCGCAACATCGTGGCCCTGTGCTGCGGAATCTGGAGCCTTGCCACCGCTGCGTGCGGCATGGCCACGCAGTACTGGCACATGCTGCTGGCCCGCATGAGCGTGGCCGTGGGCGAAGCCGGTGGCATGGCGCCCTCGGTGTCCATAGTCTCGGACCTGTATCCTCCCAAGATGCGTTCGTTTGCCATCAGTCTGTTCATGATGGGCCCCAACCTCGGAACGCTGCTGGGCCTGGTCATCGGCGGCATGGTGGCCCAGCATTACGGCTGGCGCTCCGTGTTTCTCGCCTTCGGCATTCCGGGCGTAATTCTTGCTCTGCTGGTGTATTTCTTTGTCAAGGAACCGGCACGTGGCGCCTATGAAAGCACCAGGCCCGCAGCTCAAGGCAGCACCCCGCGCGAATCCATGCTTGCCCAGGTCAGGCGTTTGCTGGGCATGGCGGCGCTGCGCAATATCTGCATCGCCTGCGGCGTGGCCGGTATTGCAGGTTATGGCTACGGTGTCTGGGCACCGAGCTTTTTCATGCGCATTCACGGCATGAGCATCTCCCACGCCGGCCTGGTGTTCGGCCTGGCCAGCGGCCTGGGTGCCGTGTTCGGCGCCATGTTCTGCGGCTGGCTCAGCGACAGATTGACCCAGCGCGACTCGCGCTGGCAGCTGCGCCTGGCCGCCATGGGCACCTTCTGCGCCGTGCCTGCAGGCGTGGCCGTGTTTTTCTGGCCCGTGTCCGACTTCTGGACGGTTGCCGGCATCAAGGTTCCCTATGCCATGGCATTTGCCCTGCTGTTCGGCTTTTTTGCGAGCTGGTTTGCCACGCTCTCCTACAGCGCCGTCAGCCAGATGGTGACTGCCGCCGAACGCAGCGTTGCCTCGGCACTTCTCAATCTTTTCATGACCTTGCTCGGCGTGGGCCTGGGTCCGCTGGTAACCGGCATTTTGTCGGACTACTTTTCCCGGGCCCATGGCTCCGAAGGCCTGCGCTGGGCGCTGATGGGCGTGACCTCGCTGCTCGTCATCACTTCGCTTTTCTTCGCGTTGGCCATCCGCTCCTATCAGCAGCGCCTGCAGCAGTTGCAGATGGCTGCCGCCTGATCATCAAAAATTGGAGACTCTCATGAGCCGACCCGTCGTTCTCATCACCGGTGCCAGTCGCGGCATCGGCGCGGCAACCGCCGTCTTCTTTGCCGTCAAGGGATGGCGCGTGGCCATCACCGCCCGCACGCTGAGCGAAGGTGCGCAGATGGCAAACCAGCTGCGCCTGCCAGGCGGCCAGCTTCTGTCCGGCAGTCTGGAGTCCACCGCCAAGGCCATCGAGGCCGCCGGGGGCGAGGTCTTTGCGCATGTCATGGACCTGATGGACCTGAGCAGCCTGGACAAGGCCGCAGACGCTGTGCTCAAACGCTTTGGCCGTGTCGATCTGCTGATCAACAACGCCGTCTACCAGAACCGCGAGATCAACCACCTGATCCCCGAGATCACAGCCGAGTCGCTGCAGCGCTGCATGCTGGGCAATGTCATCGCCCCTTTCCATCTGGCGCAGCGCCTGCTGCCGGCCATGGCGGCACAAGGCGGCGGCCGCATCATCAATGTGTGCTCGGCTGCCGGTCAGTACAACCCGCCCGTGCCCGCCGACCAGGGCGGCTGGGGCTTTGCCTATGGAGCCTCCAAGGCCGCCATTGCGCGCCTGGCCGGCTGCGTCAACACCGAATACAAGCAGCAGAATGTGCGCGCCTTCAGCGTCAACCCCGGCGTGGTGACGACCGAGGCCGTCAAGGCCACGCTGGGCGACGACGGCCTGCTGGCTCAGCGCTATGGTGCCTCCACCCCCGAAGAGATTGCGGAGGCACTGTTCTGGCTGGGCACGGAGAAAGACGCTCTGCCACTGGCCAAGAGCTACACCATGATTGACCTGCAACCACTTCACAAAGAGCGCGTGGCGGCGACCACGTGAGCAGCATGTAAGCGTGCGCAAACACCCAACCCAGGGCAAACCCTGTGCGATTTGCGCCATATCAAAGCCGCGCATTCACTCGTCCAAACAGAGTATGCGCAGCGACGTCACTTGCCAGAAGATTCATCCGTCCAAAACTCAATACGGAGACCTCTGCAATGGCAACCACGAAGGACTACCGCCTCGGTGAATTCACCTACCCGCGTGGCTGGTTCATGATTTCCGAGGCCAGTGCGCTCGACACCCACAAGCCCGTGGCCGTGCGCTTCTTCGGCCAGGATTTCGCGCTCTACCGTGGCCGCGAAAGCGGCAAGGTCGTGCTGCTGGACGCTTACTGCCCCCATATGAAGACCCATCTGGCAGCGCCCAACGCCACCAGCTATGTGGTGATCGACGGAGGCGGCAGCAATGTGGAAGGCGACGGCATCCGCTGCCCCTACCACGGCTGGCGCTTCGGCGCGGACGGCAAGTGCAACCACATCCCCTATCACGACGGAGCCATCCCGGCGGCGGCTGCGGTCAAGAGCTGGAAGGTGGTCGAGCAATACGGCGCCATCTGGGTCTGGTTCGATCCCGAAGGTGGCGAGCCCGACTACGATCTGCCCACTTTTGGCGACTGGCATGACGAGACCTATGTCAACGGCCAGTGGGACTACCTGGGCGAGCTGCACCAGCACCCCATGGAGGTCGTGGACAATATTGCCGACTATGGTCACCTCAGCCCCATCCACGGCTCCACCGTGGCGCGCTTCGAGAACGAATTCAAGGGCCACAACGCCATCCAGCGCCAGTGCGGCGGTCACCGCACCCTGGTGGGCGAAGGCGGTGCCAGCGCCGATCTGCACACCGACACCTGGTACCACGGCCCCGCCATCCTGGTCTCCAAGGTCAGCGGCATGTTCAACTCCTTCATGATGATCATGCATACCCCCATCGAGGACGGCAGGATCAAGGTCTGGCACAACCTGCTGGTCAAGACAGCGCATGGCGGCCTGCCCACCAAGGCGGATGAGATCGCAGCCAAGCAGTACCAGGAGGCCAGCCGCCTGGCCTTTGCCCAGGACTTCGAAGTCTGGTCGCAGAAGGCACCCTGCCTGAACCCGCTGTTCATCCCCAGCGACGGCGCCTTCCTCAAGGCCCGCATCTGGTACAAGCAGTTCTACAACCCCCGCTCCAAGGCGGCCGAGTATCTGGACCAGTGCGAAGGCAGGTACATTCCGCGCGGCATGGTGGCCTATACCCAGGAAGCCGAAGAAGCGACGGCCTGATCCCGAGAATCTCCAAGGCAAAAGGCCCATGCACTTGCATGGGCCTTTTTGTTGGGGGAAGGAACCCACTTAAAAATCATAGCTTCCAGCGCTTTATCTACAAGGAAATTCAATACAAAACATATTGAAATCCTTATTTATGATTCGATAACAGCTATCAATTTATACATCCTCAAGGCCTGGCATGCGTCACCTGTGTCAGCGCGAAGACATGTTCGCCCCAGCCGAACTCGCCGTCCTGCGCACGGGCCGAGACATCGAGTGACAGCGCTGCCGCCTGCGCCTGCTCCACCGAGTCAAACCACCACTCGACCACATGGCGGTAGCCGTAGCCGGAAGGTGGTTGCTCATCGACGGTGTTGCAGACAATGCGGCTGGCCAGGCCCAGAGCAGCGCTTTGCCACTGCGGTGGACAAATCTCCGGCAAGGCCGCAGCGCCCCGCCAGACGTCGCTGCGCTGCAAAAAGCCGATCACCATGACTTGCTTTTGCTGCGGCAGGACCTCCACGGACCGGCAGCCATGCAAGACCTGCTGACGGCACAGCAGCGAGAAATTGCGCACATAGTCGGCAAAAACGCGTGGCTCGTCGGGACGCATGACGGTCAGGGTTTCCGGGTCGCTCCAGATCGCAGAGCCGGCTTCGCGTTCTGCCAGCACCATGAGATTGACGCCGTCATAGTCCTTGCTCAGGGCTGCGGCATCTGCCTGCAGATGTCGTGAGCACTGGGCCACGGCCTTGACGCGCTGGCCCACGTTGCGGCACTGACGACCCAGCGCGGAATGCTCGCGCCAGGCCTGCGCAAAATCCTGTGGGCGCAACGCCGGATTGCGCCGCGCCAGATAGATCATCTTCCATACGGCGCAGCAATCCTTCTCGCTCATCTTGGCCGGCTTCATGCGGCAACGACCACGGGGGCGTGAGCCCTGCGATAGGCGCCAGGGTAGTGCTGCAGAGCACGGTAAAACGCCCACACCGCCGGCAACAGCGTGCACATCATGATCGCCATGGCATAGCGCAGGCCTTCGCCAGGTACAACGGTGTTGAGTGCATCGCTGAGCCAGCCCGCCACGATAGGTCCCACTCCGTTGCCCAGCAGGGCTCCGGCCATCAGGACCATGGCGCTGGCCGTGGCGCGCCGCTCGGTCGGCACGACCAGGCTCAGGGCTGCGTAGGTGGCCGGAGCCCACCAGGCCGTGAAAAACGAATAAATCAACATGCAGGCAATGGACAGCATGAACATGTCCGAGCCCACCAGCAGATAGCCGAACCCCAGCACCATGGCCAGGCTGGTGCCGATCACGGGGATGCGAATCTGCCAGCGCACATCGCTGCGCGCCAGCCGGTCCGTCAACCAGCCGGAGAACAGGCTGCCCGATACCGAGAGCACGGCAGCGCCTGCGGAAATCGTCCCTGCCTGCTTGAGACTGAGATCGAAACGCCGCGCAAGCAGCGCCACATTCCAGGCGCCGATCGAGATTCCCGCGATCAGGACACAGGCAGCGCCCATGATCAGAAACCGGGTCACGGGCTCTGTCCATATCAGGGCGACGGCAGACTGGGCCTGTGGCCGGCCGTCCTGCGGGCCGCAGGCCACCTGCGGGATGGTACGAGCGGGTTCGCTGATGCTCAGGCGCAGCACCAGGGACAGGACCATGATGGCCACGCCGATGATGACCATGGTCACCCGCCACCCCCACAACTCGGCAAACAACGGCCCCAGCAGCAAAGCCAGCAAGGCACCCATCGCATTGCCGACACCAAAGACACTCATGGCACGCGAGCGCTCATGGGGCTTGTACAGATCGGCCAGGATGGACATGGACGCAGCGCCGCCACCGGCATCCCCCAATGCGGCACCGGCGCGCGATGCAGTCAGTCCACCCGAACCCGTGGCCAGCGCGCCCAGCGCCGCAACGCTGCCACCAACGCCACGGCACCATGCAATCAGGCTGCGACGCTCATGCCTGTCTGCCAGTCGCCCCAGAGGAATGCCCAGCACTGCGAACGTCAGCGCAAAACCAAGCCCGGTAATCAGGCCGATCTGCAGGTCCGAGAAGCCGAACTCCTGCTTGATGGGCTGCAGCAGCACAGCCAGGATCTGCCGGTCCATGAAGGTCAGGCCAGACAAGGCCGTCAGCAGCGCCAGCACATACACCCTTGATGGGTTCTGATGATTTTTGTTTGTCATTGTTTTCTTGGTTTTTTGCATCACGCCGCAGCTCACACCTTTGCGCCGCTGCCAGGACGAGATGGCGGCCGCATCCATCTCCAGTCCGATGGCGCCGCCTTGAGCATCGTGGTCATGGGAAGCCTCCCTCACATCGTCCCAACGGACGATTCCCTAACCCCGATAGGCCTTGGGCGCGGATTGCCTCTTAATGGAATGCGGCTGCGGGCTCGACCGCACACCAGAACCTCAAGGAGACTGACACATGCAGCACTTCGACTTGCTGATCCGTAACGGCCGCATCGTGGACGGCACCGAGGCCCCCGCTTACCGCGCAGACATCGGTGTGCGCCATGAGCGCATCGCCGCCATCGGCCAAGACCTGGGCACGGCTGCGCAGGAAATCGACGCCAGCGGACTGCTGGTGACGCCGGGCTTTGTGGATGTGCACACGCACTTCGACGGTCAGGCAACCTGGGATGAAAGGCTTTGGCCAAGCTCCCAGCAGGGCGTGACCACCGCAGTGATGGGCAACTGCGGCGTGGGCTTTGCCCCCTGCCGGCCCGAGGACCGCGACACGCTGATTGCGCTCATGGAGGGCGTCGAGGACATCCCCGACACCGCGCTGCATGAAGGCCTGCCATGGAGCTGGGAAAGCTTCCCTGAATACCTGCGAGCCCTGGCAGCGCAGCGCTACGACATCGATATTGCCGCCCTGCTGCCTCACGCTCCACTGCGCGTCTATGCCATGGGCAAGCGCGCCATACGCCGCGAGCAGGCCAGCGCCGAGGACATCAGAACCATGCAGGAGCTGATCAGGCAAGGCCTGACAGCCGGAGCCGTGGGGCTGTCCACCTCGCGCACCATGGCCCACCGCTCCAAGTCGGGGGACTTCACCCCCATGTACCAGGCCGTGAGCGAGGAGTTGCTGGCGCTGGGACTCTCGCTCAAGAGCTATCCGAACAGCGTTTTCCAGATGATCTCGGACTTCGAGCAGGTCGAGGACGAATTCAGCATCCTCACACGCGTCAGTCAGGACACGGGCTGCGCCAGCACGCTCACCGTGCTTCAGTATCCGCACCGCCCGCAACTGCACCGAGAGCTGCTGCGGCATATTGACGCCGCCAATGCCGGCGGGCTGCGCATCATGGGCCAGGTGCTCAACCGCCCTGTGGGCGTACTCATGGGGTTTGAATGCAGCCTGAACCCCTTCTCCTGCAAGCCCAGCTATGAAGCGCTGGCGCAGCTCAGTCCAGCAGAACGCCTCCAGGAGCTGGCCCGACCGGGCACGCGCAGCGCCATCCTCGGCGAGAAGGACCGCAATCCCCACCTGTTCATGGAGTACTTCGGCCAGAACTTTGCGGGCATGTACCCCTGGTGCGGCCAAGAGCCCAACTATCTGCCGCAAGAAGGCGAATCGGTTCAGGCGCTGGCCGACGCAGCCGGCCAGCCGCCGCTCGATTGGATGTATGACTTCATGCTGGGCAATGAAGGCCAGGCGCTGGTCTATCTGCCCATGGCCAATTATCTAAACCATGACTGCAGCGCCCTGCACGAGCTGCTCGACCATCCGCACACCGTACCCGCCTTGGGCGATGGCGGCGCCCATGTGGGCACCATCTGCGATGGCAGCGCAACGACTTTTCTGCTCACCGAATGGGTGCGCGAGCGCGGCCTGTTCAGTATCGAGCAGGCCGTCCATATGCTGACGCAGCGGCCGGCTTCGCTCTACGGCTTTGCCGACCGAGGAGCCCTGCAGGTCGGCAAGCTGGCGGATCTCAACCTCATTGACCTGCAGGCGCTCAAAATTCTGCCGCCGCACATCGTTCGCGACCTGCCTGCCGGCGGCAAGCGCTTCTTGCAAGGCGCGCAAGGCTACCGCTACACCATCAAGTCCGGCCAGATCACCTACCGCGACAGCATGGCCACCGATGCATTGCCGGGCCGCTTGCTCAAGCGCAGCGAGCAAAGGGCCAGCTGAACGCTGTGAGTCCTGCCGCCAGAGCGGAGCAGATCCGCTCGACCCGCCCTGCTTGCGAGCCGCCATACTCCCTGGCCTCCTTCGCACAGATCGGACGTCTCGACCAAGCGCCTCGAACAGGTGCATCAAGCAGGTGCCCTGAACAGGTGCCTTGGGCAGATCGTGTTCACGCCATGCAGATGCCAACGATATAGTGACCCCGTCATCCTCCATGTCTGCCCACCATGCATTTGCGCAAGTTCTACCCCCCGCTTCAAACGTGGCTCATGCTGCTGGGCTTTTGCGCCATGCCTTGCGGCGCGCAGGAAGCTGCGGCCTGGGAAAAGCAGGTCACGGGCCACACATCCATCACCAAGCTGGGCAGGATTGACTACGAGGTGAGCTACAGCAGCGCCGGCTTTGACCATTTCTCTTCTGAAATCGTGGCCAGATGGAATGACGGGGAAGCGCAGGAGCAGACGCTGTACGAAGGCATTTACGACAGGCCGCCCGCCAAGGTCTGGGGGAACGGGCCTCATCTTTGCATTGCCATGCAGACCTGCGCACGCTATTCGGACCGCTGCAGCCGGTATGTGATCGCACACCGCTATGACGCGCAGGCCAAGGCCTTTGTGGAGCTGAAGTCCGAGAAGACGGCGCGCCGGATCTGCGCTGCGCCACGCTGAAGATAAAAAAGAAGGAGGCCGAAGCCTCCTTTAAATCCCGTCGTCAGGCGCGACGAACAGGGTATTCTTTCTGCTGTCTGCAACTGCTCTCTTGCCTCCGGTTCAGGCCTCTATGGCGCTCAGCGGTTCATGCTCGGCCGCATAGGCCTTGGCCCAACGGTAATCCGCCTTGCCTGCCGGGCTGCGCTTGACTTCCGGGGCCAGATACACGGCACGCGGGATCTTGTAGCCCGACAGATTGCTGCGGCAGATCTTTTCGAACTCCTGCAGGTCGAACTCGCGGCCCTGCTGCACCTGCACCACGGCCACCACCTTGCTGCCCCAGCGCTCGTCGGGAAGCCCCACGACCACCACATCCTGAACCGGCGGGTAGCGGCGCGCGGTTTCCTCCACCTCTTCGGGGTAGACCTTCTCGCCTCCGGTGTTGATGCACTGCGAGCCTCGTCCAAGCACCATCAATTCACCCGTGGTGTCGATGCGGGCCTTGTCTCCCGTCAGCACCCAGCGGCTGCCCTCCACGACCACAAAGGTTTCGGCCGTTTTCTTGGGGTCGCCGTAGTAGCCCAGGGGCATGTGACCACGGCGCGAAAGAATGCCTTCTTCCCCTGGCTGAGTCAGGATGCGCAGATCTTCGGAAATCACGCTGAGGTCGGGACGCGGCGCGATGCGCATAAAGCCTTCGCCCTCGGGCGTCTTCTCTCCCCCGCCCAGAACGCCGGATTCGGAGCTGGCCATGCCGTTGTTGAGCATCAGATGCGGCACCTGCACCAGCAGCCGCTCCTGCAGATGACGCGAGAACACGGCACCGCCGTTGCCGAAGATCCTCAATGACTTGAGAGGCCAGCGCCCGGGGTTGTTCTCCAGCGCCTGGATGATGGGCAAGGCCATGGCATCGCCAACCACGGCCATCACATTGATCTGGTGATGCTCGATCAGGTCCAGCATATGCACGGGATCGAAGTGCTTGCGATCGTTCACATAGACCGGATGCCCGGAAAACAGGCTGATCAGGGTGGCCCACATGGCTGCGCCATGCATGAGCGGGGCCGCAGCCAGATAGGCCAGCGCCGGGCTGTTGGGCACCAGCTGCAGCAGCTCCTCGGGCCTTTCGATGGGAGGTCGACGGAAGTAATAGCCGCCACCGCCCAAGGCCCCCATGAACAAGGATTTATGCGGCCACATCACCCCCTTGGGCAGCCCCGTGGTGCCGCCGGTGCAGAGCATGAAGATATCGTCATCGCTGCGATCGGCGTCCGTGAGCTCCTTTGCACCTTCGGCCAACACGCGCTCGTAGGGTTGCACCGTCCTGGACTGGCCATGGCGCTCCTCGCCAACCCGCAGCGCCAGGCGCAAAGTGGGCACCAGGGCAATGACTTCCTGCACCGACGCATCGAAGTCCGCGCCATAGACCAGGCCGCGCAGATCCAGGCTGTTGAACAGCCCCTGAAGTTCATCGGCCACATAGCGGTAGTTGACGTTGACCGGCACGGCACCGACCTTGCTGCAGGCGAAAAAGGCCTCCAGATACTCGGCGCAGTTGTAGAGCTGGATGCCGACGTTGTCGCCCCGCCCTATGCCACGCGCACGCAGCGCATTGCCCAGCCGATTGGCTCGCTCATCGAGCTGTCTGAAACTCAGCGTCTGGCTGCCGCAGCCAAAAGCAACGCGATCCGGCACAGCTTGCACCACCAACTCAAAAATATCCGCCAGATTGAAGGTCCGTGTCATCTCTTGTCTCCGTCTGTCTTCCCGTTTTATGAATCCACTTGTCCCGCAGGTGCTGCAATGCTCGTCGGCGGTCTGTCCACATTCATCGTCCGCTTGAACCTGGTGCAGACCCTTGTGGTTTCGAGGGGGCATGCTCGCAGATCGGTCAGCAGCGCCCAACAGCACCTACCCTGAAAAAACTTCCGCCCGGGCATTCCCCGGGGCTTGGTCGACGAAAGCACAATCTCAGAGGAAATACGCTCCATCGTTTGTCTCCAGATCGCCTCAAGCCATCTTTTTCGTAGTCACCATCGATGCATAGGGCTTGATGGTCCCGGCATAGATCAGCAGCGCAAGCGCATAGAAGGCGAGCATGCAGATCAGCGCCCAGCGCAGCGATTCATTGCCCGCCCGAACGCTGAATGCATCGCTGAGAAGGCCCACCGCCAGAGGTCCCAGACCACCGCCAACGGCAGTCAGCAGCAGGTTGTAGATGGACAGCGAAGTCGCCAGACGGCTGGAGGCAATCACATTGGTCAGAGCAGCAAACACCGGCGCCGCCCAGAAGCTGGAGAAGATGGAGAACAGGCCGTAGTAGGCAATCGCATGCGGAATCTGCAGCCCGGCCAGCGCCCACTGTCCCGCAGAGTCATCCAGATAGAAAGCCAGCCCCAGCGGAATCGAAATCAGCGTCCCCAGAACCGGAATGCCAATCTGCCAGCGCACGTCCCTCCTTGCCATCAGATCGGTGACCCAACCGCTGAGCAAGGCCCCAAAAATCGCCCCCGGCCCGCCGATAAATCCCATGATGGCGCCAGCGTCCTTGAGCTGAAGACCATGGGAGCGCACCAAAAACGCGGTATTCCACATGCCGATCGCATAGCCCGAGAACGCCATCAGCATGCTGGCCAGCCCCAGGCCCACAAACGCCTTGTTGCGCACCAGGGCCGACATCACCTCGCTGAACTTCTCGGTTGCTGCCTGCACCACGGCACGACCTTCCTGCGCGCCGCGCAAGGGCTCGCGGCAAGTCAAGCGCAGCAGCAAAGCGATCAGCACGCCGGGCACAGACAGCCACAAAAAGGCCGCACGCCAACCATAGTGCTGGGCAATCCAGGCGCCCACACCCAGACCCACCAGCGAGCCCAGATGCGGGCCCAGGCTGAACACGCTCATGGCTCGGCTGCGCTGCTCGGGCGGGTAGACGTCGGCGATCATGGTGGTCGATGCCGCCGTGCTGCCCGCCTCGCCCACAGCCACGCCCACACGAGCGGCCGTCAGGCTCCAGAAGCCTACCGCCATGCCGCAAAAACCCGTGGCAACGCTCCAGCCGGCGCAGCACCAGGCAATCAGGTTGCGGCGATTGGTGCGGTCGGCAAAGCGGCCAAAGGGTACGGCCAGAATGCTGTAGAACAGCGCAAAGGCCAGACCCGTGAGCAGGCCCATGGCACTGTCCGAAACCCCCATCTCCTGCTTGATGGGCTGAATCAGCACCCCCATGATCTGACGGTCTATCATGCTCACGCCATACACGAGCAGCAGCACCAGCAGCAGATAGTGACGACGCCAGCCCGTCACATTGCTCGCCGGCAGCACCCTGACCGAAGCGGCTTGCGGCACTTGGGCCGCAGCAGATGCACTCATTTCCTGTCTCCTGAAAAACGTGATCTCCGCCACGTGGATTGAATGGAGCCTTGCATGCCCGGCAAAAAAGGACGCGGCACATTGCGGCGTGCCGCGCCAAGTCACTAGGCGAGCAGTTCGCAGAAGGGAAGGTCCTTGTCCGCACGGGGCTCGGCAGCCAGCCCCAGCACGCGTTCGCCAATGCTGTTGAGCACCACCTCGTCGGTACCGCCCGCAATGCGCATGCCGGCAGAGCCGAACCACAGGCGCTCCACCATGGCAAAACGCTCGCCAAGTTCGCTGGCGGCCAGCACGCCGCGCTCGCCCAGCAAGTCGATGGCGAAATAGCTGAAGGACTGCAGCGCGGCAGCGGCCACGTTCTTGGCGCCGCTCATTTCGGGGCCGGGCTGTCGCCCCTTGCTCAGCGCCGTCAGCGCGCGGCACTGCAGCAGCCACAGCGCCTGCTCCTTCAGATAGAGGTCGGCCCAGCGCTCGCGCAGGCGACCGTCCTGCAGCGCCGGCTTGCCGTCAAATCGATGATCGGCCAGCAGGCCCGCCGTGGTGCGCCACAGCTCGGCGGGCATCACGCCGCCAATGGCCAGGCGCTCTGCCATCAAGCCTGTCAGCGTGACCTTCCAGCCACCGCCCAGCTTGCCCACCATCTGACTGTCGGGCACGAACACGTCCTCGAAGAAGACCTCGTTGAACTCGGACTCGCCCCCTGCCTGGCGAATCGGCCGCACGGCAATGCCGGGCGAGTTCATATCGAGAAAGAAGGTGGTCAGTCCCTCAAACTTGCTTGCCTGCGCATTGGTCCTTGCCAGCACCAGACCCAACTGGGCAAACTGCGCAAGAGAGGTCCAGACCTTCTGGCCGTTGAGGATCCAGCCTTCGCGGCCATCGGTTGCACGCTCGGCACGTGTGCGCACCATGCCCAGATCGGAGCCGGCACCCGGCTCGCTCAACAGCTGGCACCAAAGGTTTTTTCCGCTCAGTGCCGGGGCCACATGCTGGCCCAGCACTTCGGGACTGGCATGTGCCATCACCGATGGCAACACCATGCCCAGGCTCACATTGAACATGCCCGTGGGCACTTTGACCTTGCCCTCTTCCTGGCGCCAGATCAGCTCCTGCATGGGTGTGCCGCCCCGGCCCCCCAGCATCTTGGGCCAGGTAATCGCACCAAAACCCGCTGCCGCCTTCTTGCCCTGCCAGAGCCGGGCTGCTTCCATGCGCTGCTCGGCAGTCATGTCGCGACCGAAGTAATCGTCGGCACTTGCCTTGGGCTGGGCATTGGCTTGCAGCCAGTCGCGGCATTCGGCACGGAAGACGGCTTCTTCGGGCGTGTCCTCAAAGTCCATGGACTGGCGCTCCGCCGCGGCCGTGCTCTGCACAATCTTCTCTTGCGCAGGAGCAAGCACCCGCTTTTGCAACTCGACCGCCACCTGCTCGCGCCAGGTGTGGATACTGCCCAGCTCCACGGCCTGCTGACGCGCGCGGCGATAGAACAGATGGCAGTCCAGCTCCCACGTATAGCCCATGCCGCCGTGGGTGTGCAGGTTTTCCTGCGCGGCATCCGACAGCGCCTGGGTGCTGCTCACGCGAGCTGCCGCTGCTGCGCCGGCCAGCTCGGGCGCACCATCAGCCAGAGCCATATCTGCCGTCAGCGCCCAGGCTCCGTAGTAGCAATGCGCACGGGCCAGCTGGTTGCTGGTGTAGAGGTTGGCCAGCTTGTGCTTGATGCCCTGATAGGAGCCAATGGGCCGGCCAAAGGCCTTGCGCTCCCTGGCATAGCTGCAGGCCATCTCCAGCGCGGCGTCGGCGGCTCCCAGCTGTTCGAAGGCCAGCATCACGGCAGCACGATTGCGCACGCGTGCCAGCACCTGAGCAGCGCTGCGGGCTCCGTCAAGCGGCTCGGCCGCCGTGCCGTCAAAGCGCAACAAGGCATAGGGCTTGGAAGGATCCAGCGTCTTGAGTTTCTTGCGCTGCACCGAGCCGTCACAGCTGAAGGCCACCAGCACATCCGCCCCCGTCGCATCGCGCGCCAGCGCCACACCCCATTGCGCGGCCATGCCGTCGGCCACCAGCGGACATTCCCCCTTCAAGGTCTTGCCGTCAAACAGGGGCAGCCCGGATGGCGGCTCCTGCCCGTCCACAGGCGCTGCCAGGCAGCCAATGCTTCCCCCCGAAACCGGCAGCAGCCATTGCCGGCGTTGCGCAGACTGATCCTGTGTAGATAACAGGACGGCCTGCACCGCCAGATACATGGTCGATGCCAGAGGCACGGGGCTGAGCTGGCGGCCCACCTCTTCGGCCACCACGCACATCTCCATGGCACCGAGGCCGATACCGCCACAGTCCTGCGGCAGCATCAGGCTGGTCACGCCCAGCTGGGCCATGCCGCTCCATACGTCCCGGGCATGGTGCCCCTCGCCGTCGAGCAAGGCACGCGCCTGGGTCAGCGGCGATTCGCGGGTCAGGAATTTGCGTATCTCGTTGCGCAAGGCGTTCTGGTCGTCACTGAAATCGAAGTTCATCTTTGTTGTCTCCACCCATTCTTCCAACGCTCAAACCACGGCGGCGGCAGCTGCGACATCCGGTAGCACCGCAGCCACACTCCACTGCCTTGCAGCGGGCGGCGCCAGGCCCAGCACCAGATCTGCGCCCTTGTCGCCAATCACCACCGATGCAGCATTCGTGTTGCCCGACACCAGATGCGGCATGACCGAGGCATCGATCACACGCAGCCCCTGCACGCCCTTGACCCGCAGGTCTGGCGTGACCACGCTTCGCGAATCGGTGGCATGGCCCATGCGGCAGCTGCCGCTGGCGTGGTGGCCCGAGCCCATGTACATGGAGATCCAGTCCAGCAGCTCCTCATCGCTTTGCAGGCCAGGTGCCGGGCGCGTCTGCGTTTCGATCAGACCGGCCAGCGCGCTCTGGCGGGCAATCGTGCTGGCCATGCGTACTCCATGGAGCAACGCCTTGCGGTCACGCTCGTCATGCAGAAAGTTCATGCGAATGCTGGCCAGTTCCTCGGGATGGCGGCTTCTGAGCCTGAGCTGCCCGCGTGAATAGGGCCGCACCTGATAGGGTGCCATCGTCATGCCGGGGAAGGCTTCGGTGCGGTAGTTCCTGCCGCCCCGCATATAGCCCTCGATATCGCCGGTCACGGGCAGGCCGTGAATCTGGATGTCGTTGTAGGGCAGGCTCGCATCGCTGCTGAACCAGGCGGCAAACTCCGAGGCCGGCATGGCCATCGCGCCCTGCCTGGTCAGCAGGTACTGAATGAGCGAAGCGCCAATACCCAGGCCGCGCAGCGAGCGGTTGAGGCTGGGCGTGCCGGCCTTCATGCGCCAGGACATGGGGACAATCGCATGGTCCTGCAGATTGGCGCCCACTCCGGGCAGATCCACCTTGACCTCGATGCCCATCTCCTGCAGGTGCGCTGCCGGGCCGATGCCCGAAAGCATCAGCAACTGGGGCGACTGCAGGGCCCCTGCACACAGCAGCACTTCCTTGCCTGCGCAGGCGGAGTGGCTTGCGCCGGCTTGGTCCTTCCAGTGCACCGTGCTGGCGCGCAGCCCGTCCAGGCCTATGCGGGTGACCAGCACCTGCATGCGCACATCCAGATTGCGCCGCTGCATGGCGGGCTCGATGGCGTTCCTGGCCACCGACGAGCGCTGACCATTCTTGAGATTGACCTGAAACAGCCCTGCCCCGTCGGGGTGGCCGTTGTTGAAATCCTTGCAGGCGGGCATGCCGGCTTGAATGGCGGCCTGCACCATGGCCAGCGATACCGGATGTGGGTTGTGCAGATTGTTGGCCGTCAGTGGCCCGCCGCGCCCGTGCCAGGGCCGGGTGAATTCCTGTTCGCTGCTCTGCTGGTCTTCGGTGCGCACAAAGTAGGGCAGCAACTCGTCATAGCTCCAGCCCTTGGCCCCTTGCTCGGCCCAGCTGTCGAAGTCCGCCCGATCGCCGCGCACATAGATCATGCCGTTGATGGAGGATGAGCCCCCCAGGCGCTTGCCTCGCGGCAGGCTGATGCGGCGCTTGGCGGCGTACTGCTCGGGCTCTGTTTCGTGCCCCCAGGAATACCGGGGGCTGTTGATCATCTGGCCCCAGCCCGAAGGCATGGAAACCAGCAAATCCTTGTGGCTCGCGCCGCCTTCGAGCAGCAGGACCTTGTGCTCGCGGTTCTCGCTCAGCCGCGCAGCCAGTGTGCCGCCCGCCGAGCCCGCGCCTATGACGATGTAATCGAAGACTTCATCCATGGCTTGTCTCCATTGATGTATTTATCGGATGAGTGTCTGCACCTGGGGCAAGCCCTGGCCCGCCCCTTGCGGCACGTTGGTGCTCTTGTCAGGCTCTTGCGCTCTTGCCGTAGAAGGTCTGCCCCCTGGCCGCCATATCGCGCAGCAGCTGCGGCGGGCGCAGTTGCTCGCCGAACAGATCGGCCAGACGGTCGGCCTCGGCCACGAACTGCGGCAGACCTATGCCGTCGATAAAGCAGAACGGGCCGCCTGTGTAGGCCGGAAAGCCCACGCCCAGAATCGAGCCGATGTCGCCGTCGGCCGGTGCCAG
This sequence comes from Comamonas sp. GW821-FHT11H03, assembly GCF_058807955.1. NCBI lineage: Bacteria > Pseudomonadati > Pseudomonadota > Betaproteobacteria > Burkholderiales > Comamonadaceae > Comamonas > Comamonas sp. GW821-FHT11H03. The sequence continues at coordinate 104,677 of NZ_JBXARF010000010.1, read as the reverse complement.
CAGCACGCCCTCCTCCATGGCACGCGCTCCTTCGACGGCCTGCACATAGAGAATGCGCTGCTTGAGATCGTGCGCGCTGGGCTGCAGGGCTTTGAGCGGGTAATGCCCGGCCAGGCCCGGCCAGATGCGCTTGCCGCTGCCACCCTCACTGGGGTCGTAGTCATAGAAGCCCTTGCCCACCTTGCGGCCCAGGCGGCCCAGCTCGAACAGCTTGCCGATTACCGGCACGGAGCGACCGGGCCGGTACTCCTCTGGGAACTCCTTGGCCTGGGATTCGCCCGCATGCTTGGACAGATCAATCGACAGCTCATCGGTAATCGCCAGCGGCCCCACGGGCATGCCCGCATGTTTTGCACAGTTCTCTATCAATGCAGGGGCAATGCCTTCGGCCACCATGCCGATGGCGTCATCCACAAACGCGCCGATGAAGCGGCTGGTGAAAAAGCCGCGCTTGTCGTTGACGACAATGGGCGTCTTCTTGAGCTGAGCCACGAAGTCCAGTGCCTGCGCCAGCGTGGCATCCGATGTCTGCTTGCCGCGAATGACTTCCACCAGCGGCATCTTGTCGGCCGGCGAGAAGAAATGCAGACCGATGAAGCGATCGGGCCTGTCGCTCGCCTGCGCCAGCAGGCTGATGGGCAGGGCCGAGGTATTGCTGGCCAGCACGCAGCCAGGCGGCAGCACGGCGTCCAGCTTGCGGGTCACTTCGGCCTTGATGGCACGGTCTTCGAACACGGCTTCGACCACCATATCGGCATCGCGCAGCAACTCGTAGTCGGTGCCGGGCGTAATGCGCGCCAAAATGGCATCGGCCTTCTCACGCGTCTGGCGGCCCTTGTCCACCTGTTTGGCCAGCACCTTCTCGGAGTAGCGCTTTCCCTTGTCCGCAGCGGCCTGATCCCGGTCTATCAGCACCACCTGGATACCGCGCTGGGCTGCCACCAAGGCAATGCCCGCGCCCATCATGCCTGCGCCAATCAGACCCAGCTTGCGGCATTTGAAGGGCTCGAAGCCTGCAGGACGGTGCATGCCTTTTTCGGCCTTGGTCTTGTTGACGAAGAGCGTGCGGATCATGCCGCGCGCCACGGGGCTGCGCGACAGCGTGGCCATGTACTTGCTCTCGATGCGCAGGCCCTTGTCGATGGGCAGCTGGCAGCCTTCGTAGATGCAGCTTTGAATGCACAGCGGCGCCGGCATATTGTGAAAGGTCTTGGCCTGCAGCAGGGTGTTGCCCACCACGAAAGCCGGGGCCACGCGCGCATCCAGCGGGCCGCCACCGGGAATGCGAAAGCCTTTCACGTCCCAGGGCTGCACCGCCGTGGGACTGGCCAGCAGCCAGGCCTTGGCAGCGCCCAGCAACTGCTCGGGAGCCACCACCTCGTCCACCAGACCCGCTTCCCTGGCCTTCACGGCCTGCAGCTGCTTGCCTTCCATCAGAAAAGGCATGGCGGCCAGAATGCCGATCATGCGCGGCAGGCGCTGGGTGCCGCCGGCGCCGGGCAGCAAGCCCACTTGCGCCTCGGGCAGGCCGACCATGACCGTGGGGGCATCGGCGGCAATGCGGTGGTGGCAGGCCAGGCAGATTTCATAGCCACCTCCCAGTGCCATGCCGTTGATGGCCGCCACCAGCGGCTTGCCCAGACTCTCCAGTTTGCGCAGCAGCCTGGAAAGCGATGCGCAGGAGGCGAACAGCTCCTCGATGGGCATGTCCGCCATGGCGTCGATATTGGCCTCCATGCCCATCAGGTCGGCCCCCGCGACAAAGCTGTCCTTGCCCGAGGTGATGATGCCGCCGCGCACCCGGTCGTCGCCTTGCATGCGTTCAATACAGGCCTGCAGGCTGTCCATGAAGGCCTGGTCGATCACATTCATGGTCTTGCCGGGGTAATCCAGCGTCAGCGTGGCAATGCCATCCTCATCGACGGCGTAGCGAATGATTTCTGTTGTCATGACTTGTGCTCCCTCATTCACACGCGTTCGATGATCATGGCCGAGCCCATGCCCGCCGCAACGCACAGACTGATCAGCGCCGTGCGCTTGCCGGTGCGCTCCAGCTCGTCCAGCACCGTGCCCAGAATCATGGCGCCCGTCGCTCCCAGCGGGTGGCCCATGGCAATCGCTCCGCCGTTGACGTTCATGCGCTCATGGGGAATGTCCAGCTCCTCCATCATGGTCAGCACCACCGTGGCAAAGGCCTCATTGAGCTCCCACAGATCGATGTCGGAAGCCTGCATGCGCGCCCGGGCCAAGGCCTTGCGTGCGGCAAGGGCCGGGCCGTCCAGCATCAAGGTCGGCTCGGAGCCGATGCTGGCAAAGGCGCGGATGCGGGCCCTGGGCTTCAGGCCCTGCCTGGCACCGGCCTCGGCCGTACCTATCAGCACGGCAGCCGCACCGTCGACAATGCCCGAGCTGTTGCCGGCATGGTGATGATGGTGAATCTGCTCGACCTGCGGATAGCGCTGCAGCGCCACGCTGTCGTAGCCGTATTTCTGGCCCATCTCTGTAAACGCGGGCTTGAGTGTCGCCAGCGACTCCACCGAAGTCCCGGCTCGAATGGTCTCGTCCTTTTCCAGCAGCGTCATGCCCAGGAAGTCCCTGACAGGCACGACAGACCTGTCAAAGCGACCTTCAGCCCAGGCCGTGGCCGCACGACGATGGCTTTCAGCCGAGTACGCATCCAGATCACGGCGGCCGTGGCCACGCAGCGATGCCAGCAGATCGGCCGAGATGCCCTGCATCACGAAATAGGTCTTGCTGGCCAGCTGCGGGTCCTGCGCCCAGGCACCACCGTCCGAGCCCATGGGCACTCGGGACATCATCTCCACACCGGCACCGATGACCATATCGGCCTGGCCCGCCATCACCTTGGCCGCGGCAAAGCTCACCGCCTCCAGGCCCGAGCCGCAGTAGCGGTTGAGCTGCACGCCGGCCACGCTCTGCGCATAGTCGGCCTGCAGCACCGCCATGCGGCCCACATTGCCGCCCTGCTCGCCCACGGGCACCACACAGCCCATGACCACATCGTCCACCACCGCCGTATCAAGCCGATTGCGCTCACGCAGCGCCACCAGTGGCTGCGCTGCCAGCCAGACCGGCGTCACCTCATGCAGCGCTCCATCCGGCTTGCCCTTGCCTCTGGGGGTACGGACATGGTCGAAGATCAATGCCTCCATCTGCTTTCCTCACATCACCAGGTTGTTATCGAGTTCTTTTTCAGATTGCCATACGGCTTTTGCTCCAACCTACCTGATTCAGACTAGGGGCAGACTATGAGAAAAACCGGCCACAACCGCCCCTGGCGGCACATGGCTTGCCTCTGCGGACGCGAAAGCCGGTTTGCGCCGCGACAATGCCCCCAGCGGGGGCTTTGTCGCCCTCGGAGCCACAGCTCGCGGTCTCTTGAGTGACAAAAAAGCCTCCCGGCTTTCACCACCGCAATGCCGTCGAGCAAGGCTGGCGGGCTCAGGCCACCAGACCACCGCCGCTGACCAGCGCCACTTTCCCGTCCAGCCTGAACATGTCTTGCTCTGCTTTTCTATGGAATATCCAGTGTTGGCCTGGCATGCACCCCGGACATACTCCAAACGGACGGGTCCAAAACCGGCAGGATCCACAAGATAGAAAAGTCAGACACCCAACAGGAGACCGACTTGAGCACAGAAAACCCGTCCCAGGGCCAGAACGCTGGCCCCTTGTCCGGAATGCGCGTCCTCGAATTTGCCGGCATAGGCCCTGCACCCTTTGCCGGCATGATGCTGGCCGATATGGGCGCCGAAGTGATTCTCATCGAGCGCAGCGCCGACCATGCGGCGGCATCCCGCTACCCGCGCATGGCGCAGAACCGGGGCAAGAAGTCCATCGCACTGGACCTCAAGTCCGAGGCCGGACGCGCCGCCGCCTGGAAGCTGATCGAGTCTGCCGATGCACTCATCGAAGGCTTCAGGCCCGGCGTGATGGAGCGCCTGGGCTTCAGCCCCGAGGAAGTAGCCCGCCGCGCGCCCCGGCTGGTCTTTGGCCGTGTCACCGGCTGGGGCCAGACCGGCCCGCTGTCCCAGGCCGCCGGTCATGACATCAACTATGTGGCGCTGACGGGCGTGATGTCCACCTCCATGCGTCCCGGACAGGCTCCCGTGCTGCCACCGACCATCGTGGGCGATATGGCGGGCGGAGCCATGTTCCTGCTGTTCGGCATCATGTGCGCCATGCACGAGGCGCGAAAGTCCGGCAGGGGTCAGGTGGTGGACGCGGCCATGATCGACGGAGTGACCGCCATGAGTGGCCTGATGCACCAGATGCGCGGCGCCATGGGCTACTGGAAGGACGATCCCGCGCAGAATCATTTTCTCAACACTTCCCCCTTCTATGAAGTGTTCGAGTGCGCAGATGGCAAGCACATCACCCTGGGCGCCATCGAGCCGCAGTTCTATGCCTTGCAGCTGCAAAAGCTGGGCCTGACCGATGTCGATCCCAAGCGCCAGTACCAGAGCTGCGACTGGCCCGAAGTCAAGGCCCGCGTGGCAGAAATCGTGTGCAGGAAGACGCAGGCACAGTGGTGCGAAGAGCTCGAAGGCAGCGATGTCTGCTTTGCCCCGGTACTGAGTCTGGCCGATGCACCCGCTCACCCGCACAACGCCCAGCGCAATCTGTTCATCGATCTGGAAGTGGACGGCAGCACCCAGCGCCAGCCCTCACCGGCCCCACGCTTTTCACGCACCCCCGCGCGCAGCCCCACACCGGGAACCAGGATCGGGCAGGACACCGATGCCGTGCTCGCATCCCTGGGCTATGCCAGGGCAGATATTGCAGCGCTGCGCGATAGCGGGGCCTGCGCCTGAACCCCGGCGCAGAATATACGCTATAGAAAATATAGCTTCTACCGCCTTTGTTTATTGAATTTCAGATACTTTTTATATTGAAACTCATATAAATCATACGGTAGTAGCTATCATTAATTATCAGTCTGCGGGGCACGCCACTATGCAGCGGGCGCGCTGGAGAGAACGACCTTGTTGCGCCCGGTCATCTTGGCGCCATACAGCGCCTTGTCGGCCGCACGCAGCACCTCCTGCATGTCCAGATCCTTGCCCGGCACCCAGGCCGCACAGCCAATGCTGACCGTGATGCAGCCGAATTCGCTTCCGGTGTGCGCAATCGCAAGTTCAAAGACCGCCTCCCGGATGTTCTCCGCAATCAGCGCGCCCCCATCCAGGGCCGTGTCCGGCAGCACCACGATGAATTCCTCCCCCCCATAGCGGGCCGCGCTGTCCTCGGGGCGTCGGATATTGTTGGCAACGCACCTGGCCACGGTAGCCAGAACCGCATCCCCGGCCTGATGCCCGTAGGTGTCGTTGTAGGCCTTGAACCAGTCGATATCCACGAACAGCAGCGAGAAGGCGCTGTGACTTCTTTTGGCCCTGTGCCACTCGTACTCGATGATCTCGTCGAGCTTGCGGCGGTTGTTCAGGCCGGTCAGGCCATCGGTGCGCGCCAGCAGCGCCAGTTCGGACTCTGCGCGCATGCGGCGCTTGAGCTGCACTCCGAACGCGAAGGACAGGCCGATGAACGCCATGGTGAGCGCTCCCATGACCGAGGTAATCAGCAAGGCTCTCTGTCGCCAGACCGCGTAAATATCGGAATGCGCCTTGGCGACCATGATGATGAATGGCAGGCTGGGCAGATTCTTGAAGTAATACGCCCGCTGAGCACCATCAAGGTAGGAGGTATCCGAAAAGCTCCCTTCGGGTGCCGACATGAACTGCTGGAACGTGCTTGCATTGCGGATATTGCGCCCGATGACTTTTGCATCGAAGGGCTGCCGCATCATCATGGCCCCGTCTTTCCTTATCAAGGCCAGCGATCCGTGTTTACCTAGCGAAAGCACGGAAAACAGTTTCTGAAAGTACTCCAGCTGAACATCAATCAGCACAATGCCGGCGAAAGAGCCGTCTGCATGGGAAATCCGACGGCTCAGAGGAATGCTCAGGGAGCCACCATGCAGCATGGATGAATAAGGGTCTCCCACGTAGAGACCGATGCTCGGGCTCTCCTTATGCACTTTGAAAAAGTCATAATCCGAGTAATGCCCGTTCGCCGAATTCTCGCCCCCTGCATTCAGGACAATTTTTCCGTCTGCGTCAAGAACCAGGATGGATCCCAGATAGCTCGCAGTTGCGGCCTTGTCGAACAAGGCCGCATTACGCACATGCGGCGAGGCAGCCATCACTTCGGAATCGTTGAGTCCATCGACCACGGCTTGCAACGACAGTGCATAGAGCTCGAAGTTCCGCACCACATCGTTTTCAGCAAGAAGCGCCACATTGCGCGATGTCTCTATCGCATGCTCCATTGCATCCAGTCGACTCTGATAGAGGACTACGGTACAGATCGCCGTCATTGACAGCGCAATAATCCCTCCCACCACGAGCATTGCATAGGGCGCACGAGAGATGAAGTTGAAGTGATCAAAAGCAGGCTTGCGAAATAGTTTCATGTCGTTGCTTTATTTGAGCGAGCCGGTCACATTTCTTCCGTTTAGCCATGCAGGTGCTTTCTTCCGTAGGAACACCGAATACTCCCCCCCGCGCCCCGTCATTCTGCCTTGGTTTCTCCAGTGAGGGTCGGGGCTTATCTTGCTGTGACTGGCTGGCATTCGCGCCGCGACCGCCAGCTTGTTTTCAAACGATTGAACTTGCGTGGATGGAATATGCGAGAAGCAAGCCAGCGAGACAACAGGACCATCCTGCACAGACAAGCTGCACGCAAGCAGCCTGAACCGGGCCTCCCATCGACCGGCTGCGCGAGGTGTTTTTGCACGGTCATAGTTGAAGGCAGATTGTCCGACTCTGCTCCAAATGCAAAAAACGGGCCGAAGCCCGCTTTTCATTTCCACCAACCGTCTTCACTTGTTGCCCAGCCAGGCCACGCTGTTGAGGAAGATACGCACCAGCTCGGTCTGGCGGCGCACCCCCGTCTTGGAGAAGATGGAGCGCAGATGGGCTCGCGCCGTATTGCGGCGGATGTTGAGCGCTTCGGCGGCCTCTTCCAGCGACAGGCCGTTGGCCAGCTGGATGGCCAGCGAGGTCTCGGCCGGCGTCAGCTGGAACAGCTGCTGAGCCAGCTTCAGGGGTGGGTCGGCCTTGCCACCGGTGTCGCGTACAAAGACGGCGACACTGGGGCGCTGCTTGCCCTCGGTCCACTCGTCGGGCGAGATGCTTTGCACCACCACGCCCCAGTTGAGCTGGCCGGACTGGCGGCTGACCGACATGCCTTCGGTCATCGACAGGCGCGAGACCTGGGTATGCATGAGCGCATCCTTGATCAGGCGCTGCAGCTTGCGGTTGTCGTTGGCGTAGTTGGCCTCCAGCATGCCGCCGGAGATCTTCAGGCCGTCCTGCATGTCCAGGATGCTGGCCGCAGCGGGATTGCACTCCAGCACATTGCCGTTCTGATCGAGGATGACCACCCCCACCATCAGCTGGGCCGTGGCCTTGCTGTAGAGGGAGATGACCTGACGGTCCTGGTTCACCGACAGATGCAGATTCAGCGCGCGCTTGATGTGAGGCAGCATCATGGAGCCGAAGGCACGCTCCTGCTTGTTGAAGGCCGGAGCCCCTTCGGGCCGCGTGATGCGCAGACCGTAGACGCAGCGGTCCTTGGTGACGATGTCGGCAGCCATCACATGAAACACCTGCAGCTGCTTGCACCAGTCGTTGTAGTAGCTTGAAGCGCGCCACTCGGACTCGGGCATCACATCCCCCACCGTCACGATGCGGTCGGTAGGCATGCTGCGAAACGGGCTCATGCTGATCTTGGGACAGTTGGGCATCAGATCGCGGCGGTCGCCTGCGGCCGAGACGATCAGCCCCACATCGTCGGCGGAGCCGGGGCGCACTATGAGCGAAGCGTAATTGCCGCCCAGTTGCAGACGCAGGGTCTCCAGAAAAGGCTTCCAGCCTTCTGGGTCCATGGCAGCTTCATAGAGCTGACTGATCAGCGAGCTGAACTGCTCGGCGCTCACGAAGGGCGCATCGGCCGATGCGCGCACGGGAGCCGGGGTGTCGAATATGGGCACATCCTTGATCACGCAAGCGATGGAGCTCGGCGTGTAGGTGGAAAAGCCCATCTTGGCGAAAGCGCTGTCCATCATGTTCAACTCCTTGGTTGAAGGTTGGTTGCAGACAGATAGGCTCAGTTCAGCTCAAACAGGCCGGCAGCGCCCATGCCGCCGCCGATACACATGCTCACCACCACAAAACGCACGCCACGGCGACGCCCCTCCAGCAGGGCGTGACCCACCAGGCGGGCGCCCGACATGCCAAAGGGGTGGCCGATGGAGATCGCGCCGCCGTTGACGTTCAGGCGCTCATCGGGAATGCCCAGCTTGTCGCGGCTGTAGATCACCTGGCAGGCAAAGGCCTCGTTGATTTCCCACAGGCCGATGTCGCCAACCGTCAGCCCATGCTGCTTGAGCAGCTTGGGGATGGCATAGACGGGACCGATCCCCATTTCATCGGCACGGCAGCCTGCCACGGCCACACCGCGATAAGTGCCCAGTGCCGCGAGGCCACGACTGCGAGCTTCATCAGCGCTCATCACCACACAGGCGCTGGCACCGTCGGACAGCTGGGATGCATTGCCGGCCGTGATGAACTGGCCTTGCTCCACCCATTGGCCGTTCTTCCAGACAGGCTTGAGCTTGGCCAGACTCTCCAGCGTGGTGTCGGCACGATTGCCCTCGTCGCGGGTCAGCGTGACTTCCTCGCTGCCGGCGACATTGCCTTCCTTGTCAAACAGCTGCCTGACCGTGGTCAGCGGCACGATTTCATCGTCGAACAGACCACGCTGCTGTGCAGCGGCCACGCGCTGCTGGCTGCGCAGCGAGTACTCGTCCTGGGCTTCACGACTGATGCCGTAGCGCTGACTGACCAGCTCGGCCGTCTCTATCATCTGGATGTAAGCTGTGGGCTCTGCGGCCAGCACCGCCTTCGACTGGGCTCGGTACGAATTCTTGTACTTGTTCTGTACCAGGGAGATGGACTCCAGGCCTCCGGCCACAGCGATATTCATCTCGCCGGTCATGACACCCTTGGCAGCCGTAGCAATGCTCATCAGGCCCGATGCACACATGCGGTCGATCACCATGCCGCCCACGGATTCCGGCAGGCCGGCGGTATAGCCGCACAGACGCCCCAGGTTGTAGCCCTGCGTGCCCTGCTGCGCGGCAATGCCCAAAATGACATCATCCACATCCGCACCAGCCACACTCACCTTGTTGAGCGCCGCGCGAATGACGTGTCCGCCCAGCACCGGAGCTTCGGTGTCGTTGAAGGCACCACGGTAAGCCTTGCCTATGGGGGTACGTGCCGTCGAAACGATGACTGCGTCTTTCATGTCTTTGTCTCCTAACTTTCTTGTCGTCGCGCCCTGGGCAGCTTTTGCTGCCGTATCGAGGTCGGCCACTCTGCTGGCGGCTCGTCCCTCCTCACAAAAAATGCAAACGTCCACCGAAGCAGGCGCTTGCACACACTCAATTTTCCGGGATAAAGAACAGCCTGCTGATGGTTTCAACCACACAGCCGGGTTTATCCTGATCCTTGACCTGTACGGTGATCCGGATCGTGACCTGTACGCCGTCTTCCCCGATCGGCGTCGCCGCCACCACCTCGCCACTGCCACGCACGAAGCTGTTCACCAGCACCGGAGCCGGAAAACGCACCTTCTCGCAGCCATAGTTGACGCCCATCTTCAGCCCCTGATAGCTGACCAGCTGAGGCAAAAACAGATTGGCCAGCGACAGCGTCAGATATCCATGGGCCACGCAGGCGCCGAACGGGCCGCTCCTGGCCTGCTCGGGGTCCACATGAATCCATTGGTGATCGCCCGTGGCATCGGCAAACTGATTGATGCGCTCCTGCGTGATCTGCACCCATTCGGTCTCGCCCAGCTGACGTCCCACCGATGCCTGCACCGAGGCTGCCGAGTCAAACAGCATCTTGTCTGCGACTGCATTCATGCTCAGGCCCTCTGCGAGCTGACGGAAACCACTTCACCCGTCATGTACGAGGAGTAGTCGCTGGCCAGGAAGATCATCACGTTGGCCACTTCCCAGGGCTCGGCACCACGGCCAAAGGCTTCCTTCTCGGACAGCTTGGCCAGCAGCTCTTCAGAGGCGGACTTCTTGAGGAAGGCGTGAATGGCGATGGAAGGCGCCACGGCGTTGATACGGATGCCGAATTCGGCCGCTTCCAACGCCGAGCAGCGTGTGAGGGCCATCACGCCTGCCTTGGCGGCGGCGTAGTGCGCCTGCTCGGTCTGAGCGCGCCAGCCCAGCACCGAGGCGTTGTTGACGATCACGCCCTTGCCGCGTGGCTGCATCAGCTTGAGCGCTGCGCGCGTCATGCGGAAGGTGCCGGTCAGCGTGATGTCGATGACCTTGTTCCACTCGTCATCGCCCATGTCGACGACCTTGCAGCTGGTGCCCAGACCGGCGTTATTGATCAGCACATCGATCCCGCCCATGGCGCTGTCGGCTTCGGAGATCAGTGCCTGAACCTGTTCTTCCTTGCTCACATCGCAGAGCTTGCCAAAGACCTGGGTCAAGCCCGTATCCTTTTTGATCTGCTCCACGGCTTCGGCCAGCCGGCGCTCATGCACATCGGAGATGAACAAGGCCTTGCAGCCCTCCTCTGCTGCTCGTTTTGCAGCTGAAAAGCCGATACCGGCGCCAGCAGCAGCGGTAACGAGCACAGTTTTGCCTTTGAGCAGGCCATGGGGAGCAACGTAGGAAGGAGCGCTAGTCATTTGTCATTCAGAAGGTAGTTACCCTGATCTTCCGGCTCCCGCTGCGCTGCAGCATCGTCACTTTGGACGATAGGTCATTCCCTAGTGTCGCTGGACCGACATTTCAAACGCAAAGACGCCGTAAACCTCCAGGGGTCAACCCTTGATTTACGGCAGCTTTACGTCAGCCAATCAGAGTCATCACCCGCACAAAGACGAACACTCCAAGCACCTGGAATCAGCGCGGCATGCCCAGCGCACGCTCGGCCATGAGGTTCATCTGAATCTCGTTGGTGCCGGCGTAGATGGTGTCGGCGCGGCTGACCAGCCACAGTTGCTGCAGGACAGCAAGCGCAGGCTCCTTGAGCACCAGCTCGCCCTGCTCGCCAAGCACATCCATGGCCAGCTCGCCCAGATCACGGTGCCAGTTGGACCATGCGTATTTGGAGACGGAAGCCACACGCAAGGGCGTGCTCTCATCGCTGGAGCGCAGCGCATGGGCGCGCAGAGTCTGCAGGCCCATATCGGCCTTGGCCAGGCGCTGACGGATCAGCGGGTCACGGGCCGCGCCGTTGCGCTTGGACAGGGCGATGATCAGGTCCAGCTCATGACGGAAATGCGCCTGCTGACCCAGCGTGGAGGCACCGCGCTCGCAGCCCAGCAGATACATGGCGACCTTCCAGCCATCGCCCACGGGGCCCAGGTGCAAGGTGCCTTCGGTGCGTGCACCGTCGAAGAAGACTTCATTGAATTCCGAGGTGCCGGTGATCTGGCGGATCGGACGCACTTCCACGCCCGGCTGCCTGATAGGCACCAGCAGCAGCACCATGCCGGCGTGGCGCGCGCTGACCTCTGCCGCTGCGGCCTCATCGGTGCGAGCCAGTACAAACACCCATTCGGACTCATGGGCCCAGGAGGTCCAGACTTTCTGGCCATGGATCACCCATTCCCCCGTGTCCGCATCGCGGCGGGCCCTGGTACGGATGCCGGCCAGGTCGGAGCCCGCGCCGGGCTCGGAGTAGCCCTGAGCCCAATAGTCGGTGCCGGCCAGAATGCCTGGCAGGAAGCGCTGTTTCTGCTCGGCCGTGCCAAAGGCCATCAGCGTAGGGGCCAGCAGGGTCTCGCCGATATGGCCGATACGGCCTGGGCCACCGCAGCGCACATACTCCTCGTGGAAGATGACTTGCTGGGCCAGCGGGGCGTTACGACCGCCATACCGGGCCTCCCAGCCCAGCCCTGTCCAGCTGCCCTTGGCCAGCTCCTGCTCCCACTCCTTGGCCAGTTGCGCGTCATACCCCTCGGCACCCAGACCGCTGGCATGCTTGAGCGGGGCGAACCGCCCTGTCAGATGTTGCGCCATCCATTCACGCACTTCAGCGCGAAAGGCTTCATTGATTTCCGACTCCTGCATCTTCATGCTGCCTCCGTCACGCTCTCGTCCAACAAACGCGCAGCCACCAGCTCGCGCCACTGCTCCACCGTGCCCATGCGCTGGCTGGATGCCTGCGCGCGGCGAAAGAACAGATGCGGATCGAACTCCCAGGTAAAGCCCACGCCGCCGTGCAACTGAATGCTTTCACGCGAGGAAAAGAGAGCAGCCTCCGTCGCATCTGTGCGGGCTTGCGCTGCAAAATACGTCAGATTGTTTGCATCACCAGTGGTATCAGCTATGAAAGCTGCAGCATAGACGGCTGATCTGGCCGTCTCCACCTTCACCAAAATCTGCGCTGCACGGTGCTTGACGCCTTGGAAGCTGCCCACGGCTTTTCCAAACTGCTGACGCTCCTTGGTGTAATCCACCGCCAGATTCAGCGCGCGATCGGCCACACCGACCTGCTCGGCGGCCAAGCCAATCGCCGCCAGATTGCGGGTCTGAGCCCACAGTTTTTTGAGCGCGTCGCCATGCACCAGAACGGCAGCGCCGCTCAGGTTTACATTCACGGCAGCCACATTGGCGCTGCTGCGCGTGGCATCTACCGTCGTCAGCGCCTGCACGCTCAGGCCTTCAGCCTTGGCGGACACTTCCAGCAGGCCCAGCGAGCCGCAAGGCAGCGTGGCGGGCAGCAAAAACACATCGGCGTGCGAGCCCGAGCCCACTTGATTCCACTGGCCGTTCAGCACCAGCGTATCGCCTTCAACCGTCACCGTCGCAGCAGCAGGCAGCTCGCCGCGCACCGTCATGCCCAGCACGCAGATCTGGCCCGAGGCCGCCAGCCGCTCCACCACGGGCAAGCCCTGCTCGGTCTGACTCAGCGCCTGCCACAGTGGAGTGACGGCGACAACAGCATCAAAAAACGGCACGCAGGCCAGGTGGTAGCCCATCTGCTCTTGCAGCAGCACCAGCTCGCGCCAGCCCAGGCCCATGCCGCCTGCGGCTTCGGGCAGCGCCACGCTGCACCAGCCCATGTCCACCACTTCCTGCCATAGAGCGCGGTCCAGGCCCCCTTCTGTTTCTGAGACTTTGCGCACCTGCGCCGTGCTGCTTTTTTCCTGCAGAAACACCGCCGCGCTTTCGGCGATCATTTTTTGTTCTTCGTTCAGACTTAAATCCATGATGGCTCGCGTCCTGAGTTCTTCATCGAATGGGAAGGCCAGGCCCCACGACCCGGCTGTTTCTTGCGCTCAGGTCCCGTAGACCTTCTGAGGAGCCTTGCCCTCGGCGATCAGCCGATCGACCACACCAGACAGCTCGGCAGGCTCCCAGCGCGCCTGCTTGTCATTGACCTTGCCGGTGAACCAGCCGTCGGCCACGGACAGCTCGCCGCCCTTGGCTTCAAAGCAGCGGCCCGTCACATGCCTGGACTGGCTGCTGCCCAGCCAGACGACGATGGAGGCCACGTTCATGGGGTCCCACACATCAAAGCCGGATTCGGGCTTCTTGACCATATCGGGCATGGCGCCTTCGGTCATGGAGGTGCGCGCGGCAGGTGCCAGACAGTTGGCTGTGATGCCGTAGCGCGCCAGCTCCGCAGCCTGCACCAGAGTCAGACCGGCGATGCCGGCCTTGGCTGCGGCATAGTTGCTCTGACCGATGGAGCCTTGCAGGCCCGCGCCGGAGCTGGTGTTGATGATGCGCGCATCCACGTCCTTGCCGGCCTTCTTCTGATCGCGCCAGTAGCTGCCAAACACCTTGGCCATGCAGAAATGTCCGCGCAGATGCACGCGCATGACCATATCCCAGTCCTCTTCGGACAGGCTCAGGAACATGCGGTCACGCAGCACGCCGGCGTTGTTGACGATGACCTGCACATCGCCAAAGGCGGCCAGTGCCGCATCGAGAATCGATTGCGCTCCGGCCACGGTGGTGATGTCGCCCGTGTTGGCCAGGGCCTTGCCGCCAGCGGCCCTGACTTCCTCGGCCACGGCCTGAGCGGCTTCGGCACGGATGTCGTTGATCACCACATTTGCATCCTCTTGCGCGAAGGCCAGCGCATAAGCGCGGCCCAGGCCACCGCCTGCACCGGTGATGACGACGGTTCTCTGGTTGCAAATACCCATTTCTTTCCCCTTTTGCTTGCAATGCAGACAAGCTCATGGCCGTCTGCCTTTTTGAAATTACGCTTTGAAAACCGACAGATCAGGCTGACGATGTGCCCAGGCAGCGGCCTGCTCCAGCTGCGCGGCCAGCGCCAACAGGCGCCCTTCGCGGCCAAACGGCGCAGCGAAGTGCGCCCCCACGGGCAAGTTGTCCCTAGTCCAGTGCATGGGCACAGACATGGCGGGCTGGCCCGTCATATTGAAAAGCGCGGTATAGGGCGAAGCCTTGACGGCTTCGCGCGCGAATGAGTCATAAGGCTGGTCCAGCGTCAGCACACCCAACAGCGGTGGCGGCACGGCCATCACGGGGGTCAGAATCAGGTCGTACTTCAGAAAGAAGCGGTCCAGAATCTGGCCGGCCGTATCGAAGTTGGTACGCGCCATCAGCATCTGCTCGGCGGTATAGGACTTGGCCTTTTCCAGATACAGCCAGTCCATCTGCTCTAGCTCATCCTGGCGCACTGCGCGACCGAGCAGCTTTTCGCGCGCACGGATGCTGGCCATCATGCCCACGGATGTCACCACGCCCAGGCCCGAGAACACCTCAGCCACAGGCAACTCCGGCATGTCTTCCACGATTTCATGTCCCAGCGCCAGGCAGGTCTTGATGGCCTTGTCCACCGCAGCCTGACAGTCCGCATGTACGGGAATGCCAAAGTAGTTTTTGGACCAGACGGCAATCCTGAGCTTCTTGGGCGGCTGTTTGAGGGCGTCCAGATAGCTGCCCTCCACGTCGCGCGGCGGCACGGTGCGCGAGCCGGGCTCACGCCCCTGCGTCAGATCGAGCAGGTGAGCGCTGTCGCGCACGCTGCGACTGATGACATGGTTCATGGACAAGCCCATCCAGCCTTCCATATTGGCCGGACCGGTAGGCAGACGGCCACGGCTGGGCTTGAGGCCAAACAGGCCGCAGTGCGAAGCGGGAATGCGGATGGAGCCGCCTCCATCGCTGGCATGGGCCACGGGCACAATGCCTGCGGCAACCACCGAGGCCGCACCACCCGAGGAGCCGCCTGTCGTGTGGGCAGCATTCCAGGGGTTGGGCGACTTGCCGTAGAGCAAGGACTCGGTCGTGGGCGTCTGGCCGAACTCGGGCGATGCCGTCTTGCCGAAGATATTGAGACCGGCCGCCTTGTAGCGTGCCACCAGGGTGCTGTCGTACTCTGCCACGGCTCCCTTGAAAAAGCGGCAGCCATTGGTAGTGATCGTTCCCTTCAGATACTGGTTCAGGTCCTTGAGCAAAAAGGGCACGCCCCACATGGGCGCCCTGGCTGTGGCTTCGGCACGCGCAGCGCTGCCCAGAGCCGACATCTGCCTGGCCTGATCACGTGCCAGCTCGTAGTCCTTGATGACCACTGCATTGAGCTTGGGCAAGGCCTCGGTGCGTGCAATCGCTGCTTCCAGCGCTTCCAGCGGCGTGATATCGCCCCGGCGGATCTGTTCTGCCCAGGCGTAGCCATCCACCGCAGTCGCCTCATTTTTCTTCTGTGCGGCCATCGCCGGCATGGTCGCGGCGGCGGCTGCGGCACCTGCGCCCTGAATAAAGCCGCGACGATCCACACCTTGATTCAATGTATCCATGGTCTCCATCCTTTTGTTGTTCGGGATTCATGTTCCGCGTGCGGACAGTCAGGCACCCGATGCGGGGCCGGCGCTGGCTGTCGCGTCGTCTTGCATGTCCTTGTCTCCGCTGGTTTTCTGGACGACTTGCCCAGGTGCTCACACCTGAAATCCGGGGCGATGCAGGCACTGCAGTGCCTGCATGAGCGCCCTCAGAGACGTTCGATGATGGTGACGTTGGCCTGACCACCACCTTCGCACATGGTCTGCAGCCCATAGCGACCGCCCGTGCGCTCCAGCTCGTGCAGCAGTGTGGTCATGAGCTTTGCGCCCGAGGCTCCTAGCGGATGACCGAGCGCAATCGCGCCGCCGTTGACGTTGGTCCTGCCATGGTCGTAGCCGGTCTCCTTGAGCCAGGCCATGACCACGGAAGCGAAGGCCTCGTTGATCTCGACCAGGTCGATGTCGGACATGGTCATGCCAGCCTTCTTGAGCGCATGCTCCGTGGCGACAATCGGAGCGGTCAGGTGCCAGATGGGGTCATCGGCGCGCACGCTCATATGGTGAATGCGGGCGCGTGGCTTGAGGTTGTAGCGCTTGAGAGCGGCTTCGGACACCACCAGCACCGCAGCCGCTGCATCGCAGGTGGAGCTGGAGACAGCTGCCGTGATGGAGGGATAGCTGGGGTCCACCGGCTCCAGAGTGGCCATCTTCTCCAGAGTGGAAAGGCGAGCCGTCTCGTCCATCCTGAAATCGCCGAACGGCACGATTTCACGGTCGAAGCGGCCCTCGGCAATCGCATTCAAAGCGCGGTCGTGGCTTTGCTTGGCAAACACTTCCATGTCGGCACGACTCACACCCCAGTGATCGGCAATGCGCTGGGCGGCATAGAACTGGTTGACGGGCGCGTTGCCGAAACGGGCCTGCCAGCCCTTGCTCTCGGCAAACGGCGTGGTAAAGCCCAGGGGCTGACCGGCGAGCATGGCCGAGGAGATGGGAATGGCGGTCATGGTCTGCACGCCACCGGCCAGCACCACGTCCTGCGTGCCGCTCATCACGGCCTGGGCCGCAAAATGAATGGCTTGCTGGGACGAGCCGCACTGGCGGTCGATCGTGGTGCCGGGAACGTTCATGGGCATACCGGCTGCCAGCCACGAGGTGCGGGCAATATCACCGGCCAGAGAACCGATGGTGTCCACGCAACCAAAGATCACATCGTCGTAATCGGCTGCGGGAATGTCGTTGCGCTCGACCAGCGCTTTGATCACATGGGCGCCGAGGTCGGCACCGTGCACGGTGGCAAGAGAGCCCTTGCGCTTTCCGGTAGGAGAGCGCAGCGCATCAACGATATAGGCCTGGGCACTCATGCAGCCACCTCTTCAGCAATGTTCTTGATGGCATCTTGCGCAAAGCAGGAGGCACATGAATCGATTTCTCGATCAAAAGTCGATCCGGGCCCCACAGGGGCATTGGGACTTCGCAGCAGGCCCTGAGTCAGGCGGGCTGCATGGTATGCCTTGTCGCCCCAGGCCGCGTCCAGTACCCAGGCGCGCTTCATGAACATCTGCAGATCGACTTCCCAGGTGTAACCCATGGCGCCATGCACCTGCAGACTGTTGCGTGCCGCAAACCAGCTCGCTTCGCTGCACTGGAGCTTGGCGTGCGAGATACGCACGGCCAGATCGGGTTCGCCGTGCTGCAGCGCATAGAAGGCACGATAGAGCACGGGTTTGGCAAACTCGATCTTGGTGACAATGTCCGACAGGTGGTGCTGCACGGCCTGAAAGCTGCCGATGACCTTGTCGAACTGCTTGCGCTGCGCCACATAGTCCACCGAAAGGTCCAGCATGCGCTGAGCCAGGCCCAGCATCTGGGCAGCTGCGGCGAGTGCACCGCGCTCGCCGGCAGTGTCCCAGACCTTCTGGCCCTGAGTTCCATCGAGCAAACGGGTGGCATCGGATGCCGTCCAGCGTACCCGTGACAGACGACGCGAGGAGTCAATGCTGCTCAGCGCCGTGATCTCGCACTGTGCGGGCCTGACCAGGTGCAGTTCCAGGCCGGTGGCCGTGGCATGGGGCAGCAACAGCACATCGGCCAGTGCGGCGTCCGCCACATTAAGGTTGACGGGATGGCCCACGGCCACGCGGCAGCTGCCTTCGGCAATCCTGGACAGCCAGACACGGCTGTCATGTCCTTGCGGCAATGCACTCAGCATGCCCACGGCCACATAGGCCGTGTCGGTCAAGGAATCGGGCAGCGCGTAATAGCCCACTTCCTGCAGCAGCAGCGCCCAGTCCACATCGGCCATGCCCATGCCGCCATCGGCTTCGGGGGCGGACAGCCCCATCAGGCCTTGTTCTGCAATCTTGGCCCACAGCTCGGGGCTGCGACCGGTCGGGGTTTCCCAGATGTCGCGCAGCAGCTCGGGGGCAGCTTCGGTCATCAGAAAGCGGCTGATCGAGTCACGGAATGCGATTTGATCTTCGGTAAAGGTGAAGTCCATGGTTGTCTCCCTGCCGATCAGGATTTGGGCAGGCCCAGCATGCGCTGAGCGATGATGTTGCGCTGGATCTCGTTGCTGCCCGCGTAGATGGGACCGGCCTGCGAGAACAGGAAACCTTCCAGCCATTCGTTGGCCTCGGCGTCATCGATGAGTTCGGCACGCGCGCCCAGAATGCGCATCGCGGTTTCGTGAATCATGATGTCCAGCTCGGACCAGACAATCTTGTTGGTGCTGGCTTCGGCGCCAATCTGTGCGCCCTTGTTCAGGCGGCCTACCGTGTGATAGGAAGACAGCGTGTATGCCTCCGCCCCCTGCCAGGCACGCAGAACAGCGTCGCGAATGGAGTGGTCGCGGTCGGCATCGCCCTGATTGCGCAGATACAGGTCCACCAGCTTCTGCGCACTGCGCTGATAGCGGGCGGGAGAGCGCAGCAGCAGGCCGCGCTCGAAGCCGGCCGTCGCCATCGCCACATGCCAGCCCTTGCCTTCTGCACCCAGCAGGTTCTCCACGGGTACTTCGACATCGTCGAAGAAGATTTCGGCAAAGTGCTCGCGGCCATTGATGGCACGAATGGGACGCACGGTGATGCCGGGCGTATTCAAGGGCACCAGTATGTAGCTCAGGCCATGATGGCGGCTCGATGTCGGGTCGCTGCGAAACAGGCCGAACACCCAATCGGCAAAGATCGCACGGGTAGACCAGATTTTCTGACCGTTCAGAATGAATTTGTCACCCATGCGAATGGCGCGGCTGCTGATGGCCGCCATGTCCGAGCCAGCGTTGGGCTCGGACCAGCCCTGGGCCCACATATCGTCGCAGCGGGCCATACGGGGCAGAAAGCGGGCCTTCTGCTCGAGCGTGCCGAATTCCATCAACGTTGAGCCCAGCAGCAGAATGCCGTTCTGGTTCACGCGGGATGGCGCATCGGCTGCCCAGTACTCTTCCTCAAAGATCAGCCATTCGGTCAGATCGCAGCCGCTGCCTCCCAGGTCCTTGGGCCAGGTCACGGCGCTGTAGCCGGCGTCGGCCAGCCGGGCTTCCCACTGGCGGTGCTGCTCGAACCCCTCTCGAGTGTCATAGCTCTGCAGTCGCTCCGCAGGCACATTGTTCTTGAGCCATTCACGTACCTGGGCACGGAAGGTCTTCTGCGCTGGGGTGTATGTCAAATCCATGGTTGTCTCCTCTTCGCGCTAGTGATGCTCAGAATTTGGCGTCGCGCTTTTCCACAAAGGCGCTGCGCGTCTCGGCAGAGTCGGGACTCATATAGGCTTGCAGGGTGAACCCCTGCTCCCAGCGGTATTTGTCTTCAAGATTGCCGTCTTCGATGCCGGTCAGCGCTTCCTTGGCGATGCGGATCATGGCGGGACTCTTGGCGGCAATCTTGTTGGCGATCTCCATGGCGACGTCGCGCAACTGCTCACGGGGAACTACACGCTCGATGGCCCCCAGGCGCAGGGCTTCTGCCGCAGCGATCATCTCGCCCGTGAAGAAAAGATAGCGGGTCTTTTGCACGCCGAACATGCGCTGCAGATGGGCGGCGCCGCCCATGGCTCCTCGGTCCACCTCGGGCAGACCGAAAGTGGCGTCTTCGGCCGCGATCACGATGTCCGATGCCCCGCAGATACCGATGCCGCCGCCCAGCACAAAGCCGTGCACGGCCGCAATCACAGGCACCTTGTTCAGATGCACGGCCTTGAACGTGGCGTAGTTGCCTGCGTTCACGTCGATGATGAGCTTGTCGTTGGTCGCCAGCTCCTTGATGTCCACACCCGCGCAGAAGCCACGGTTTTCGGCACGAATGACGATAACGCGCACGTCAGGGCGTTGACCCAGCGCCTCGATTTCCTGGGCCAGGCCGTTCCAGCCAGCGGCATTCAGGGCATTGACGGGAGCACGGTCGATCACCAGCTCTGCCACACCGTTGTCGTGAATATTGGAGTGAAATTGTTGAGTGGACATATCCAGCCTCGTTGGCTTGTTGTTATGCGGGAGTCAATGCGTTCAATGCGTTGCGACGGTCCATGGCCTGGCGGACGATGCCACCGATCACTTCCTCGCAGCTGTCGAGCTTGCCGATCAGCGCGGCCACCTGGCCGGCTGACATCACACCTTCTGCAGGGTTGCCGTCCACCATGGAGCGCTGCAGCAGCATGGGGGCATTGGCGGCCATCACGGTCTGGGCGACGGAAGAAGAGTCTTCGCGCATGGCCTTCATGAAGATGCTCAAGGCCTGGCCCGTGGTCATGCCGGTCTCGGCCTTCCACTGCAACGCCAGACCCAGGGCGATGCGCAAGCGCTTCATGGGGCTGGCTTTTTCCAGCATGGCCAGGTATTCGTTGGGGATCATGCGCTGGGGCATGCCGTCGACCAGGTGCGAGATGGCGATCTTTTCCGCATCCTTTGTAGCCAGATAGCGCTGCAAAGTCTCCGCGGGAACCTTGGAGTCGCTGGTCATCAAAAAGCGTGTACCCATGGCAATGCCCGATGCACCGTAGGCCAGCGCAGCCAGCAGGCCACGGCCGTCATAAAAGCCGCCTGCGGCAATCACGGGCACCTCAACCGCATCCACTACCTGAGGCAGCAGCACCGTGGTGGGAACGCTGCCGGTATGACCGCCCCCTTCACCGCCCTGCACGGTGATGGCATTGGCGCCCATCTCGATCGCCTTCTGAGCGTGCTTGAGGGCTCCCACGGTAGGCATGCAGACGATGCCGGCATCGCGCAGACGGCCAATCACCTTCTTGTCCGGGCCACGGCCGTAGCTCACCGCACGAAGACGGTACTTCACAGCCAGATCCAGCAGCTGCTGGGCATTGGGCTGGAACATGTGAAAGTTCAGCCCGAAAGGCTGATCGTCGGTCTCGCGCTTGACACGCAGGATTTCGGCTTCGATCCTGTCGGCGGCAATGGTGGCACCTGCCAGGAAGCCAAAGCCGCCAGCATTGGTCGTACCTATCACCAGATCAGCCCCCGCCACATAGCCCATGGCAGTCTGGATGACGGGATATCGGCACCCCAGCAGGTCGCAGATAGGAGTGCGCAGACTGCCCATATCGTTCATATTGCTCATGCCTTTGACTCTTCTTTGTTGGCCTTTGCCATGGACCTGGCATCCTGGCCGCCCAGTTGCCCCATGCCCATGGCCTGGCTGTGTGCGTGCGCAAAGTGGTGGTAGCCAAAAGCCATGTCCATGGTGGAGCGCAGGCCCTGCAGCTCCTCCGCCTTGTTGACGACCATCTTGGTCAGCGCCAGGCCCAGACGCGGCTGGGCCGCCATGCGCTGGGCCATGGCATAGACCTGGTCCTCAAGCTCGGCGCGCGGCACCACGCGGTTGACCATGCCCATCTGATAGGCGCGCTCTGCCGGCATGCGCTCGCCCAGCAGCAGGAACTCCTTGGCAATACGCGGATGCAGCTCGTGAGCGTGGGCGAAGTACTCCACACCGGGAATGCCCATGCGCACCACGGGATCCTGGAAAAACGCATCGTCGCTGGCCACGATCAGGTCGCAGACCCAGGCCAGCATCAGGCCGCCGGCCACGCAAGCGCCCTGCACCATGGCAATCATGGGTTTGGGGATGTCGCGCCAGCGGCGGCACATGCCCAGGTACACCTCCTGCTCGCGGGCAAACAGCTGCTCGCCCCCGGGCTTGTTGGTGTGATCCCACCACAGGTGCACGCGGTCAAAGGGCTTGTTGATATCTCGCCCGGGCGTGCCGATATCGTGACCCGCGCTGAAGTGCCTGCCTTCGCCGCGCAGCACGATGACCTTGACGTCGTCGTCATCGGTCGCCTTGCGCAAGGCCGCATCCAGCGCATAGGTCATCTGCGAGTTCTGCACGTTGTTGAACGTGGGTCGATTCATGGTGACCGTGGCAATGCCGTTGCCCACGCTGTAGAGCACGGGCTCGTCGGTTTCGTAGACGGCCTTGTCTTCGCGTGTCACAAATTCGCTGGATGCATCATCCATATCAGGCTCCCATGACCGTAGCGCGCAGATTGTGCGGATCGAGCTGGGCCAGCAAGGCCAGTTGCTCGGGCGTTGGATCAGGTGTCACACCCACGTTCTCGGGGACATGGATCGGAAAGCCCGTGGCCTCCTTGACCTGCACCGCCGTCACGCCGGGATGCAGCGACACCAGGCGCACTTGATGGCTGGGTCCGCCAAAGTCCATCACGCACAGATTGGTGAAGATGAAGCGGATGTCGGTGGTCTCCTCCAGCGTCCAGCCCTTGGCCAGGCGTGCGCTGTTGTAGCCCACGCTGCCCACTGCATCGACCTCGCCCGACACAAAAACCTTGGTGCTGTGGTTGGGCACGAAGAAGGAGTTGGCGTGGTTGATCGAGTTACCGGGGAAGCCGCGCACGCCCAGCATCATGGACTTGGGGCGGGCGTAGTCGCTGCCCACCATGGAGATATTGCCCTGACCGAAGCGATCCACCTGCACGGGACCCACCATGGCGTGTCGCTTGCCTCCCCAGACGTTGTCGAAGATGCGCGAGAAACCCATCCAGCTTTCACGCTTGATCTTGTAGTCACCTCGCGGACCTACGGGCACGGGCTCGTTGACCACCCAGGCTTCAGAGTCCGTCATGATCAGATCGGTGTTGATGGACCGCATGCACAGCGAAGCCGCCAGTCGCGGCCCCAGGCCGATGCCGGTGGCCAGCACCTCACCGTCGTTTGCCCAGGCGCGTGCCGCGGCGCAGATGACGCGATCTACCAATGCAATTTCACTCATCTCTGTGCCTCCTCAGAACACGGGCAAGGGCAGGCGCTTGATTGCTTCCATGCCACCCACTTTTTCCAGATATTCCTGCTCCGTGCACTGCACGTATTTCTGCTGGTAGCTGCTCCAGCCGCCCTCCTCCTTGCTGCTGGCCGCGTATTCCTTGAAGTGCTTGACATCAAAGCCATACAGAGGTGCGCAGGACGATGGATGAGCACCGCCAGGCAGATGCACGACGCCCGTGGTTTCAGAACGCTCCCAGAACACCAGGCGCGCGGCTTGCTCCGACTCGAAGCTGCTGGACTCGACCAGTTCGTCGCAGCTCACAAACGTATGGGTTGCGGCTCGGGCAAACAGGTCGTCCATATAGATATCGGGACCGGCAATCTGGCAGACACCGCGAGAGTCCGCGCGATCCACGTGCAGCAGGGCCACATCCAGATTGATGGCGGGCATCGCCACCCACTCCTTGCCGTCGTAGGGCGATTCGATCAGGCGGATAGAGCTGTTGTGCTTGAGCACGTCGGTGCCCAGGCCGACGCGGGTGGGAATGTAGGGAATACGCATGCCCGCAGCCTTCAGGCCCAGCACCATATGACCTTCGTCAATTTCCATGACCTCGATCTCACCGCTCTGGCGGGCCTTGCGAAAGTAAGGCTCAAGCGGAATGAAGTCCAGCGACACGAAGGCGAAGATCAACTTCTTGACCTTGCCGGCCGCACACAGCATGCCCACATCGGCACCGCCATAGGCCACCACGGTCAGGTCCTTGACGGGGCTGCGCAGCAGCTCGCGCACCAGGGCCATGGGCTTGCGTCGGGGCCCCCAGCCACCAATTCCGATCGTCATGCCATCCTTGATGGATGCCACAACGTCCTTCGCTGTCATCAATTTATTGGCCATATCTCCAAGCCTCCTATCAGTTGTTTTCAGGGCGGCCCACGCTGAAGTCGTGCCCCCAGAGGCTTACGGTCGTGAACTCGTGCGTGATGTGGTGATCCCAGTCGATGACGGCGCCGCCATAGCCGAACTCCAGGTCGAAGTTGGAGGGCGTCTTCATGTAGAACGAGATCATCTTGTCGTTGGTGTGCTGACCCAGGGTGGCCGAGAGCTTGACCTGGCTCTTTTGCATGCGGTCCATGGCACGACCCACTTCGGGCATGTTGTCCACCTCCACCATCACGTGTACGCAGCCCGATGCGGAAGGGAACTCGGCCAGTGCCAGGCTGTGGTGACGAGCATTGGCACAGTGGAAGAAGTGGATTCGGACCGTGGGGCCGGCATCGCCTGCGGGCTTGAAGTTGTAGATGTCCGAGAGGCCAAAGCCCAGCACATTGCGCACAAAGGCCACGGTCTTGTCAAAGTCGGGAGCGGGCAGCACGGTGTGACCCAGACCATAGTCGCCGGTGATGAAGCGCGACACACCCTGGGGCGATGCGAAATGACTGAAGTCGGACTTGAAGCCCCAGACGATCTCATGACGGTTTCCGGAAGGATCCATCACGATGGCCAGCTCCTGCACATGGCGCTTGGCACACAGCTCGGAGTTGCCTATTTCGTAGTGCACATCCGCTGCCTGCAGCACCTTGAGCGCCTGCTCAAAGGCTTGCTTGCCGGCCACTTCCCAACCGGAGGCGGAGTATCTGTCATTGCTGCCAGGCTGAACCTGGAAGCGGAACTGACGCTCATCCATCTTGATCAGCAGATCGCCATCGGCAGTGGTGCTTGGCATCATGCCAAGCACATCACGTGCATAGCTGACCCAGCGATCCAAATCAGAGCTCTCGGCAACAACGTACGCTAGTCCACGTATTTCCATCATGATGTCCGGGCCTCCAACCCAAATCCTTTAGTGATGCTGAGGATTCTGAAGAGGGGAGCCTTTGCAAACATCGTCCATTGAGACTAACGATTTAGCGCTTCATTACCCAAATTTAATAGCATCCATACAAGAATCAGCATGCAGTTCAGAGCAATAGACTAGATTGCTTTCGGACCTTTGAATCGGGCCGATCCGACACCCTCGCGACAGCCGTGAAAACCCGCAGTGCAAAAAAAGGCCGCACCCCCAAGGCGGGAATGCGGCCAACACGATGAACTCAGTTTCTTGATGGATCAGACGGTCTGCACTTCTTCTGCAGACGCATAGTCGTTGTAGCCTCTGGCACCGGGGGTGTAGAGCGTGTTGCGGTCAAACCTGGCCAGAGGCAGGCCCTGACGCATGCGTTGCACCAGATCAGGGTTGGCGATGAAATGCCGCGCAAAAGATACCGCCTTGCCCTCGCCTGCCTGCAACGCGGCTTCGGCACTGTGCGCATCAAAGCCGTCGTTGAGAATCAGGTTTTCACCAAAATTCTCACGTGCCAGCTTGAAGGCGTCGATTGAAGGATCGAACACCGCACGCATCACATGCAGATAGGCAATGCCCAGCTTGGCGGCCTGACGCATCAGCTCGGCATGGGTGGCAGCAGAGTTTTCGTCCGCAGTGTCATTGAAGGTGTTGCCCGGATTCAGGCGCAGACCCACGCGATCAATGCCGATGGCATTGCCCATGGCGCTCAGACATTCCGCGGCGAAACGCGAACGGCTGCAGGCGTCGCCGCCATATTCGTCGCAACGCCGATTGGTGCTGGAGTGCAGGAACTGCAGACTCAGGTAACCACTGGTGCCATGCAGCTCGACGCCATCAAACCCCGCATCCATGGCGCGCTGGGCGGCCGCAGCATGCTCGGCAATGGCCTTGCGCACTTCTTCCGTCGTCAATGCCTGGGGCAGGTCGAAATCCTGCATGCCCGCAGCATCG
This sequence comes from Comamonas sp. GW821-FHT11H03, assembly GCF_058807955.1. Taxonomy (NCBI): domain Bacteria; kingdom Pseudomonadati; phylum Pseudomonadota; class Betaproteobacteria; order Burkholderiales; family Comamonadaceae; genus Comamonas; species Comamonas sp. GW821-FHT11H03. The sequence goes on along the minus strand of NZ_JBXARF010000010.1, from coordinate 78,766 downwards.
GTCCAGATCTTGCCCTGAGCCTGAATGGCGGACGCCGATACGGAACGCACACCAGCGGGTTTGATATGGCTGCTGCCGATACGACCGGAGTGCATGATCTGCAGCACGATGGATCCGCCACGCGCATGCACGGCGTCCGTCACCCGGCGCCAGCCGCGCACATGCTCAGCAGTTTCGATGCCGGGCTGACGACAATAGGCTTGACCTGTGACCTCGGGCCAGGCCCCTTCAGCCACGATCAGACCGGCATCAGCGCGCTGGGCATAGTGCTCGGCCATGATGTCGGTAGGCCTGCCATCGGCATCGGCGCGGTTGCGCGTCATGGGGGCCATGACCACGCGGTTGCGCAGAGCAATCTTGCCCAGCTGTATGGGCGTGAAAAGCGTTTGACTCATGCCGGCTCCTTAGCGCACACGCATGCGCGGCGCGGGTGTGCCACGGCGCATGGTTTTGAGGAACTGCTCCAGTGGCGCAGGCGCGGCCACTTGCGGCAACTCATCCTTGTCAGGGCGGCTGGCCCAGAACTCCTTCCAGCTCGGGAACAGATCATGAAAAGCGCCATGGTAGGGTTCACGACCGGGCCAGCGCATCTTCATGTCGCCAATCGGCGGCTTGTTCAGGTCGGTGGCATACCAGTAACAGGGCAGACGGCGACGGAAATACCACTGGCCGTCAATGCGCTCGTAGTCGTCCCAGTACAGCATCTGCATGATGACCCACTCGGCACCGCACTCATGCTCGTTCTTGGAGTAGACCACGCCGGTGGCGTGATCCCGGTCCACAAACTCGATGATGTGCTGGCCCAGGTGGTGCGAGGTTCCCGTGAACTGGTCACGCAGCGTGCTGTCCTGCCAGGCCATGAAATGCGCACGCCCCACTTTGTCCTTACCCACCTTGATATCGGGAGCGAACAGGTTCACATGGGCGTCCATGTCACGCATGTCCAGGGACAGGGAATACTTGCCAGCCAGCTGACGAATCGCATCCAGCGACTCCAGCCTGTCGATGCGCTCATCCAGCGTTTGCGGCCACTGATTCACGGGTTCTTCACTCATCTCTTCAGCCCCTTTCTTACAGCGCCGTCACCAGCACCGCGGAACGGCCGCCATCCACGGGCAGGGCGACACCTGTCACATAGCTGGCTTCTTCGCTGGCCAGAAACAGCACGGCATTGGCCAGCTCGCTGGACTGACCCACGCGCCCCATGGGAATGAGCTTTTCGGTGTTCTTGCGCGAGGCTTCATCGGCCAGCATGCCGGCCGTGGCAGGGGTTTCCACCACGGCGGGGATCACCACGTTCACTCGGATGCCCGCCGCCGCTCCTTCGGCAGCCGCCGCACGCGAGAAGTTGATGATGGCGGCCTTGGCCGCCGAGTAACCCGACATATAGGGCGTGCCCAGCGTGCCGCAGATGGAGCTGATATTGACAATGGAGCCGCCCTTGCCGGTCATCAGCTTCAGCGCAGTGCGCGTCCCCCAGAAAGTGCCGTCCACCGAGGTGGAAAAATTGGCATGCCAGTCGGCCGTGGTCATGGCATCGATGCCGCCCCAGGTGTAGGCCATGGCGTTGTTGACCAGAATGTCCAGGCCGCCATGCTTTTTGGCAGTCTGCTCCAGCGCACCAACGAACTGGGCTTCGTTGCCCACATCGGCCACGATGGCCTCGGCACTGCCGCCTGCCGCCTTGATCCTGGCCACGACTTCGTCGAGAGGCTGCTTGCGGCGGCCGCAGATCACAACGGTTGCCCCCTCCTGGGCGAAACGCTCAGCCGTTGCGGCACCGATACCGGAGCCACCACCGGTCACAAATGCCATCTTTCCTTCCAGACGCTTGCTCATGCTTGTCTCTCCTTAGAGGAAGGCGCTGCCGCCGTTGACTGCCACGTTCTGACCTGTCACAAAGCCGCTGTCGTCGCTGGCCAGGAACACTGCCACCTTGGCGATGTCTTCTGGCTCAGCCATGCGCCCCATGGGCACGCCGGCGATGATGGCATCGGCCCATTCCTGAGGAATGCCCTGCATCATGGGCGTGTTGGTGGGACCGGGAACCAATGTGTTTACACGGATCTTCTTGGACGCCAGCTCCTTGGCCATGCCACGGGTCAAACCCATCAGGGCGGCCTTGGAAGCGCAGTAGTGCGCCGGACCGTCACCACTGACAGCCGAGGTGCTGGAGATATTGACGATGGCTCCGCCCTTGCCTTCCTGCATCTGCTTGACGGCGGCACGGGCGCAGTAGAAAGCGCCGTTCAGGTTCACGCCAATCACGCGCTCCCAGGTTGCATCGGGAATATCGGCAAACTGGTCCACCGAGCCTACGCCGGCGTTGTTCACCAGCACGTCGACGGCGCCCAGCTTTTCGCGGATCTCGACAAACAGCGCATCGACCGCAGCGCTGTCGGCCACGTTGGAGGATCGGGCCAGATGCTTGCCAGGCTTGCCTTGCAGGGTCTGCTTGGCCGCTTCTTCATTCAAGTCCACGGCCACCACAGTGGCTCCCTCATCGGCAAAACGCTGTGCAATCGCTCGCCCCATGCCCTGGCCCGCCCCCGTGACCACGGCAACTTTTCCTGCTAGACGCATTCTTGTCTCCTTGTTGATGTGCAATCAAAACCTGGAGACAAGCGTAAAAAGAAATCGCCTTCAGCCCATCGTCCAAGAAGACTAAGCGAATTTGCGCAAAAAAGCTATTAAATCAATAGCAACTGAAGCAATACAGAATTGCGTTTCACTGCATTTTCACATCTGGCAATCAGCTGGTGCCCGCAATCCCGTGTCAGATGCCTCATCTCCAACTTCACCGCACATGGCAGCAGCAGCTAACCGCCATAGGGGACAAACCCGCTCTCGTTCTCATTGACCTTGAGCGGTTTGGCCACGTACGGGAAGGCACGTTGCGGGCAAGCGCCGCGCTCGCATACCTTGCAGCCCATGCCGATAGGAGTCGCTGCTCCTATATTGCGCAAATCCATGCCTTGGGAATACACCAGCCGCGCGGCGTGCTGCAAGTCGCAGCCCAGGCCGATGGAGAAAGTCTTGCCTGGTGCCCCCCAGCCCTGGCCAGCATGGCTGATGGTGCGAGCAATCCACAGGTAGACACGCCCGTCCGGCATGCTGGCGAGCTGGGGCACGATGCGACCCGGCTGGGTAAAAGCCTCGTACACCACCCACAACGGGCAGGTGCCGCCTGTCTTGGAGAAATGAAAATGCGTGGCCGACTGGCGCTTGCTGATATTGCCGGCCCGGTCCACTCGGATAAAGAAAAACGGCACACCCGGCGCGTCGCTTCGCTGCAAGGTTGAGAGACGATGGCAGACGGTCTCGAAGCCCACACCAAAGTGCCTTGCCAGCAAGTCTATGTCGTAGCGAAGGCCTTCGGCCTCACGCAAAAACACTCCATATGGCAGCACGAATGCCCCGGCTACATAGTTGGCCAGCCCCATGCGTGCCAGCCGGAGCGTGGCCTCGTCCTGCCAGGACACGCTTTGCAGCTCCCTTTCAATCAGTGAGTCAAACTCCAGCAGTGCCAGTTGCGTAGCCAGCTGAAACGCCTGCTGCATGGGGCTCAGCTGCGGTGCCACATACAAGGTGCGCGTGAGCGCATCGTAGCGCCTATGGCTGCCCGCTTTCTCAGCGGTCCCGACATGAGCACGCAGAACCAATACCCCATGTCGTGCCTGCAACCGGTACTGCAGCCAGTCATGCAGATGCCCGCCTTGCTCTGCAGCCTGCCGAGCCAGCGCTTCGGCAGCACGATCAAGCGCATCAAGGTAATTGCGGTGGGAAAAGAAGAAATCACGCACCGCCTCGAACGGCATCTGGCGCAAGGGCTCAGCCAGCAGGCCCGCCATTGCACCATTCCCAGCGACATCTCTGTGAACTGAGGTGTCGGCATCCGGCCCGGCACGGCCATCACCCAGATGGACGCTCAAGGCCTCCAGCCGCTCTGCGTCCGCCAGGTGACGCTGGTGCATGGCCAGCAGCATCTGTGCCACCTGCGGTAGCTTGGCTGCGACCTCGCGCAGCTCGGGCAGCGGCACGGCACCTTCTGGCTGAGGCATGGCGGCCACCGCATCGCGCAACTGCGCCAGCAAGCGGGCCTCCTCATCCTCGGAGAACTGCTGGATATCGACGCCCAGCACCCTGTGAATCTTGAGCAGCACGGCCACCGTGAGCGGGCGCTGATCCTGCTCGATCTGGTTCAGATAGCTGGGTGACAGCTCCAGCGCTTGGGCCAGCGCAGCCTGCGTAAGACCACGCTCGGCACGCAGGCTGCGCAAGCGCACGCCCATGAATGTCTTGGCCACTTACCCACTCCCTATTCCTGATGCCAAAGATTCGCAAAATTTGCAAATACATGCAATCACCTTCACAAGCATTCACTAATTCAGGTCTATACGCATGAAAAGCAAATGCGTAGATTGCGAAGTATCGCAGACCAGCAAGAGCCTGCACTGCATATCCAAAGGAGACACCCATGAGCACTGTGACCGACGCAACATCTCCAACCGCCACTGCCCACGCCGCCGCAAGTTTCAAGCCCAAAAAGTCCGTCGCCCTCTCCGGTGTGACCGCAGGCAATACGGCGCTGTGCACCGTGGGCAAGACCGGCAACGACCTGCACTACCGCGGCTACGACATCCTGGACATTGCCGAGGTCTGCGAGTTTGAAGAGATCGCCCATCTGCTGGTACATGGCAAGCTGCCCACACAGGCCGAACTCAAGGCCTACAAAGCCAAGCTCAAGGCTTTGCGCGGCCTGCCCGGCAGCGTAAAGACTGCGCTGGAACAGTTGCCCGCCGCCAGCCATCCCATGGACGTGATGCGCACCGGTGTCTCCGCCCTGGGCTGCGCGCTGCCGGAGAAAGACGACCACAACCTTCCAGGTGCGCGCGATATCGCCGACCGCCTGATGGCCAGCCTGGGCAGCATGTTGCTTTACTGGTACCACTTCAGCAACTCGGGCCGCCGCATCGAGGTCGAAACCGGGGACGACTCCATCGGCGGTCACTTTCTGCATCTGCTGCATGGAGTCAGGCCTTGCGAGAGCTGGGTGCGCGCCATGCATACCTCGCTCAATCTGTATGCCGAGCATGAGTTCAATGCCTCGACCTTTACCGCCCGCGTGGTGGCCGGAACCGGCAGCGATATGTACTCGGCCATTACAGGCGCGATCGGCGCACTGCGTGGCCCCAAGCATGGCGGAGCCAACGAAGTGGCGTTCGAGATCCAGAAGCGCTATGACAACCCTGCCGAAGCCGAAGCCGACATTCGCCGCCGCGTGGATGCCAAGGAGGTCGTGATCGGCTTTGGCCACCCGGTCTATACCGTGAGCGACCCCCGCAATGTGGTCATCAAGGGCGTCGCCAAGAAGCTGTCGGATGAAGCCGGCAGCACCAAGATGTACGACATTGCCGCGCGGCTTGAGTCAGTGATGTGGGAAACCAAGAACATGTTCCCCAATCTCGACTGGTTCAGCGCCGTCAGCTACCACATGATGGGCGTGCCCACTGCCATGTTCACGCCGCTGTTCGTGATTGCGCGCACCAGCGGCTGGGCGGCGCACATCATCGAGCAACGCCAGGACAACAAGATCATCCGTCCCAGCGCCAACTACACAGGCCCGGAGGATCTGATGTTCATCCCCATCGACGAACGTCAGTAAATCTCTTCCAAGCGCCATGACCGCCAAGCCCATGCAATCCCATTCACTGTGCATTGCCATCGCCAACAAACTGCGCGAGCGCATTCTGAGCCACCGCTTGCCGCCCGGATCCGACGTCAACGACGGCGCTTTGGCGCAGGAGTTTGGCGTGAGCCGCACCCCTGTGCGCGAAGCCATGAAGCTGCTGTGCCATGAAGGACTGCTGACGGCCCAGCCAAGGCGGGGCATGACGGTCACCCAGCTCACGGCGGCTCAGGTGGCCGAGGCCCAGCAGCTGTGCACCTTGCTTGCACATCATCTTGCGCAGCTGCAACGCCAGCAGCCCCGGGGCTGCGCAGAGCTGACCGAGCACTTGCATGCCATCGCACAAGCGAGGCTGCAACTGGCCTTGGGCCCCGCGCCGCGTACTCCCCTGACGTTTTCCGCCCCACTGACCGAGCACCGGCGCACAGCCCTGGCGCTCTGAAAACTGCGAACAGACACCACAATGAGCAAAACCCAATCCCAGCGTTACCGCAAGCTCCTGCCAGGAAGTCAGCTTCACTACTTCGATGCGCAAGCTGCTGTGGAAGCCATACGCCCTGGCAGCTGGGCCACACTGCCCTATACCAGCCGCGTCCATGCCGAAAACCTGGTAAGGCGCAGCGATCCGGCCCACCTGACCGAGTACCTCACGCAAATCATTGAACGCAAGCGCGAACGCGACTTTCCCTGGTTCCCGGCCCGCGTGGTCTGTCATGACATCCTGGGACAGACTGCGTTGGTCGATCTGGCCGGCCTGCGCGATGCGATTGCCGAGCAAGGCGGCGACCCGGCCGCGGTCAACCCCGTGGTGCCCGTGCAACTGATCGTGGACCATTCGCTGGCCGTGGAGTGCGGCGGCTACGATCCTCAGGCCTTTGAGAAAAACCGCGCCATCGAAGACCGGCGCAATGAAGACCGCTTCCATTTCATCGAGTGGTGCAAACTGGCCTTCAAGAATGTGGAAGTGATTCCGCCTGGCAACGGGATCATGCACCAGATCAATCTGGAGCGCATGAGCCCTGTGATCCATGCTATCGATGGCGAAGCATATCCCGACACCCTGGTGGGCACGGACAGCCACACGCCGCATGTCGATGCACTGGGCGTGATCGCCGTGGGTGTGGGCGGGCTGGAAGCCGAGAACGTGATGCTGGGCCGCGCCTCGTGGATGCGCCTGCCCGAGATCGTTGGAGTGCAGCTCACTGGCAGGCGGCAGCCCGGCATCACTGCCACAGACATCGTGCTGGCCCTGACCCAATTCCTGCGTCAACAGAAAGTGGTGGGCAGCTATCTGGAGTTCCATGGCGAAGGCGCGCGCAGCCTCTCCATCGGCGACCGCGCCACCATCTCGAACATGGCGCCCGAATATGGGGCTACGGCCGCCATGTTTGCGATCGACGAACAGACGATCGCCTATCTGCGCCTGACGGGGCGCGAGCCTGCCCAGGTGCAACTGGTCGAGAACTACGCCAGACAGGCCGGCCTGTGGGCAGACAGCCTTGAAAATGCCGAATACGAACGTGCGCTGAGCTTTGATCTGTCCAGCGTGGTGCGCAATATGGCCGGCCCTTCCAATCCGCACGCCCGCCTGGCAACCAGCGAGCTTGCAGCAAGAGGCATTGCCGGTGAGTGGGCGAGAGCCGAGGGCCGTATGCCTGATGGGGCCGTGATCATTGCCGCCATCACCAGCTGCACCAACACCAGCAACCCGCGCAATGTGATCGCGGCCGGCCTGCTGGCACGCAACGCGCGCAATCTGGGTCTGGCGCGCAAGCCCTGGGTCAAGACTTCTCTCGCCCCCGGCTCCAGGACCGTGCCGCTGTATCTGCAGCAAGCTGGTCTGCTGCAGGACCTGGAAGCGCTGGGCTTTGGCGTGGTGGCCTTTGCCTGCACCACCTGCAACGGCATGAGCGGCGCGCTGGACCCCGTGATTCAACAGGAGATCATCGACCGCGACCTCTACACCACGGCCGTACTCTCGGGCAATCGCAACTTCGATGGCCGCATCCATCCCTATGCCAAACAGGCCTTTCTCGCCTCGCCGCCGCTGGTCGTGGCCTATGCGATTGCGGGCACCATCCGCTTCGATATCGAGAACGATGCGCTGGGCGTCTTCCAGGGCCGCGAAATCCGCTTGAAGGACATCTGGCCCAGCGACGAGGAGATCGACGCCGTGGCCAAGGCGTCAGTCCAACCCGAGCAGTTCCGTGCGGTCTATGAACCCATGTTTGCCATCCGCGCAGACCAGGGCGAGAGGGTCGAGGCACTGTATGACTGGCGCCCGCAGAGCACCTATATCCGCCGACCGCCGTACTGGGAGGGAGCCCTCGCGGGCGAGCGCAGTTTGCGCGGCATGCGTCCTCTGGCCATACTGCCCGACAACATCACCACCGATCACCTCTCGCCCTCCAACGCCATCCTGATGGACTCGGCCGCTGGCGAGTATCTGCACAAAATGGGTCTGCCCGAGGAGGACTTCAATTCCTATGCCACGCATCGCGGCGACCACCTGACCGCACAGCGCGCCACCTTCGCCAATCCCAAGCTGTTCAACGAAATGGTGGTAGACGACCAGGGCAAGGTGCGCCAGGGCTCTCTCGCCCGCGTCGAGCCCGAGGGCCGGACCCTGCGCATGTGGGAAGCCATAGAAACCTATATGCAGCGCAAGCAGCCGCTGATCATCATCGCCGGAGCCGACTATGGCCAGGGATCGAGCCGCGACTGGGCAGCCAAGGGCGTGCGCCTGGCCGGTGTGGAGGCCATCGTGGCCGAGGGCTTCGAGCGTATCCACCGTACCAATCTGATCGGCATGGGTGTGTTGCCGCTGGAGTTCCTGCCCGGCACAAGCCGCCACACACTGGGGTTGAATGGCACTGAGAGCTTTGATGTCATCGGCCAGCGTAGCCCCCAGGCCATGCTTACACTTCATATCCACCGAACGACCGGTGTTCGCAGCGAAGTGCCGATACTGTGTCGCCTCGATACCGCAGAAGAAGTCTCGATTTACGAGGCCGGTGGCGTGCTGCAGCGCTTTGCCCAGGACTTCCTGGCGGACAGCGCAGCGGCCGATTCCACATCGACGGCTGAACTTGTGAGCTAAGGAGCCGCTATGAGCCAGGCACGCATACTGATTGTCACCCAGCCCCAAAGCCTGGTACGTCATCGCCTGTGTGCCCGGATCAACGCTTTGGGCCTTGATAAGGAACTGGGCGAGCGCCTGTTCTCTCCAGATCACTGGCACCAAACCTGGTGTGGCCCGTTTGACTCCGGGCAAGAGGCACTGCTCGCCCTGCTGGCCGCAGGCAATGCCGTGCAAGCGGCACAGCTGAAAGCCTTCGAGCTCAGCTTCAACCGCATTCGCGGTGAGGTGGGCGAGCGCATTCACTGGTCTTTGCGCACCTGCGGACGTCCAGAGCCTTTCAACCGGCTGCTGACAACGCTGCAGACCGAGTTGAAATCCCACGGCTTCAAGGATGGCGGTCATAGACCGCACATCACCATCAGCTACAGAGCACTACATGCCCTGCCCACTCGGCGTATCGATCCCTTTGACTGGCTGATCGATGAGATTCAGCTGGTCGAGCGAACCGTCACAGGCAAGCAGTTACGCTACCAGGTACTGCATCGCTGGCCATTGGCTTCCGGCTCTGCGCCCCGTCCCCAACAACTACGCCTGTTTCACTGATTCAAGGCTCAAGCCCTGGCTTAAACCTTGAATACCTTGTTTGTTTGCCATTCCATGTCCCTCACTTCGCAAATCCGCATTCCCGCCACCTATATGCGCGGAGGCACCAGCAAAGGTGTGTTCTTCAAGCTTCAGGATCTGCCCGAAACGGCCCGGCAGCCCGGCCCTGTTCGCGACGCCATCTTTCTGCGCACCCTTGGCAGCCCCGATCCCTATGGCAAACAGATTGACGGCATGGGTAATGCCTCATCCTCCACCAGCAAGGGCGTGATCCTCTGCCAGAGCGCAAGCGCCGATCACGATGTGGACTATCTGTTCGGCCAGGTTTCCATCGATCAGCCTTTTGTGGACTGGAGCGGCAACTGCGGCAACTTGAGCGCAGCCGTCGGTCCCTGCGCGATCCACATGGGTCTGATTCCGGCCGAGCGCATTCCGCACAACGGCGTGGCTACCATCCGCATCTGGCAGGCCAATATCGGCAAGACCATCATCAACCATGTGCAGATCCGCGATGGTCAGGTGCAGGAAACCGGGGACTTCGAACTTGACGGCGTGACCTTTGCCGCTGCCGAAGTGGCCCTGGAGTTCCTGGATCCCGCCGATGAAGGTGAGGACGGCGCTGCCATGTTTCCCACCGGCAATGTCAGCGACGAGCTGGATGTGCCCGGTGTCGGCCGCTTTTGCGCGACCCTCATCAATGCCGGCATTCCGACCATTTTTCTCGATGCCAGAGAGCTGGGTTACACCGGCTGCGAACTGCAGGATGCCATCAACAGCGATGGCGCAGCACTGGCCAGATTCGAAGCCATTCGCGCCCATGGCGCACTCAGGATGGGCCTGATCAAGGATCTCGATGAAGCCGCCACACGCCAGCACACGCCCAAGATCGGCTTTGTGGCTCCTGCGCAAAGCTATATCGCCTCAAGCGGCAAAGCCATTGCCGCCAAGGATATCGATCTGGTGGTGCGGGCGCTGTCCATGGGCAAGTTGCACCACGCCATGATGGGCACGGCAGCCGTCGCCATCGGCACGGCTGCCGCCATTCCCGGCACGCTGGTCAATCTGGCAGCGGGCGGCGGCGAGCGCCAGTCCGTGCGCTTCGGCCATCCCAGCGGAACCCTGCGTGTGGGGGCCGAAGCCAGGAGCGACCAGGGTCAATGGCAGGTCACCAAGGCCTTGATGAGCCGTAGCGCCCGCATTCTGATGGAAGGCTGGGTACGGGTGCCTGGCGAAGTGCTGCAGGCCTGACACCGGGTGTGCACTGCCGGTCGCCTGCGGCATGCAGGCCTTGGCAAGGCTCAAGGGCTCAAGGTCACGCTTTCAATCCGGTGGCGGCCTTTGTTCTTGGCCGCATAGAGCTGCCGGTCCACGGCTTCGATGAAGCCGGCAGGTCGAATATGCTCTGCCGGCAGCACCGTACCCGCGCCAATGCTGACGGTCACCCTTCGGTCATGGGGCGACAGCGCATGCACGATGGACTGCTTCTGGATCAGGCGCTGGCAGCGCTCGGCCACCTTTTGCGCAGTTTCGGCATCTGCTTCGGGCAGCAGCACCACAAACTCCTCGCCACCGTAACGCGCCACCAGGTCACGCTGTCCGTCCAGCGCCAGGCTCAGGGTCTGAGCAATATCCACCAGACATTTGTCGCCCTGTATATGACCGTACAAATCGTTGTATTGCTTGAAGAAGTCGACATCGAACAGCAGCATGGACAGGGGCTTGCCATCGCTGCGCGCGCGCTCCCACTCCTGCTCGAAGCTGGCGTCGAAGCAGCGTCGGTTGGCAATGCTGGTCAGGCCATCCTTGAAGGAGAGCACCTCCAGCTCCTTCTGCAGACTCAGCAGTCTTTCCTCGGTCTTTTTACGTTCGCTGATGTCGAACATGAAGCCGATCAGCGCCTGGGCTTCACCGTGTTCGTTGCGCACCACATGAACCACATCGCGAATCCAGACATAGCCGTTGTCCTTGGTCAGCGCGCGATAGTCAGCCTCATGGTCCACGCCGGCCTGGGACTGGCTCACACAGAAATTCACCACATATTCGCGGTCGTCGGGATGCATGCGCATGGCCCAGTCTTCGACGCTGACCCAGCTTTCACGGCTCCAGCCAAGCAGGCTCTCGATCTGAGGGCCGATATAGGCGAACTTCATGGTCGCCCAGTCGATCTTCCATGGAATGGCCTTGGTGGACTCCAGCAAGGTTCTGTAGACCGCACTCTCGTTCTCAAGCTCGCTCACGTCGGACATAAGCCGTCTCCCTCCCGATTCCAACCGATAAATCTACGGCCTGTCCTGTTGCAGGTCCTGGCCTTGTCGCGCTTGCAGTCGTTCAGAGCTTGAAGGCTCAAGTCAAAGCCCAATCCAAGCTTGCAGGAGATTGTTGCGCCAGATGCCGAAATTCACGCCGTCCACTCACGATATTGGCCGAAATCATACGTATGGTGACCTGCTGCCGCTCAAGCCGCTCCGCAGCTAAGCCTTCATGCGCCGCCACAAAGTGGCCCGGCTGATGCCGAGAATCTCACAGGCCTGCCGTTGATTGCCGCCGACCGACTCCAGCACCTCACACAATCGCTTCTGCTCGGCAAGGCGACCCGCGTCTCTGAGCTGTGCCTGCCGGGCCGCAGCAGGCTCAGCCAAAGCCAGGCCGTCGGCACACTCCGGGAAGACTTCAAGCAAACGCGCCATATCCAGAAGGCCGCCCCGGCCTGAGCCCAGATAGTCGCTGCAGGCCAGCAGACGCTCCACCCAGTTGTCCAGTTCACGGACATTGCCGGGCCAGTCATGCGCCGCAGCCCTGGCCAGCAGCGCATCGAGCTGCTGCTCCACTCTGTCATGCAGTGCGCGGGGCAGCCCGCTTGCCGCGCTCAGGCGCTGAGCCAGCATGGCGCGGCCCAGTTCCGCAATATCGGCGGCACCACGCATGTGCAGCGAAGGCGTACTCAGGCGCAGCACCGCCAGCCGGTAGTAGAGATCGCGCCGGAAGCGGCCGCGCTCCACCTGATCCGCCAGATCCGCATGGGTGGCGGCAATCACGCGCACATCCACGGGAATCGGCGCGGTGGAACCTACGCGCAATACCTCGCGCTCCTGCAGCACTCGCAGCAGCCGCGATTGCAGCGCCAGCGGCATGTCGCCAATTTCATCGAGAAACAGGGTCCCGGTATGCGCAGCCTCGATCAGCCCGGTCTTGCCGCCACGCCTGGCCCCGGTAAAAGCGCCCTCCTCGTAACCGAAAAGCTCGCTCTCCAGAAGGCTTTCACTGAGCGCCGCGCAGTTGACCGCCAGAAATGGCTGCTCCGCACGTCGTCCCGCGCTGTGAATGCCTTGCGCCACCAGCTCCTTGCCGGTCCCGCTTTCGCCCAGGATGAGCACCGTCGCATCGCTGTTCGCGTACTGCCTGGCCAGCAGTCGCACACGCTGGGCAGCGGGGCTGCTGCCCAGATAGTCCTCAATACGCCAGCGCACACCGCTAGCTCTTTGCCGCTGATTGGCGCGCAGGCTGCGATCGGCCCGCTGGATGACGGCAGGATCGCGGCAGACCAGCAAAGCGCCGGTCACCAGCCCGTTCTCCACAATTGGCGCACGTCGCACCACCAGGGTACGCAGGGCCAGTTGCACCACCTCTTCTCCGCCCTCCTCGCCCGCCAGTGCCCGAGCCGTTCCCAGGGACGGAGCCACCTCCTCCAGCATGCGGCCGTGCAAGGCCTCGACCGAGGCCCCGAGCAAGGCTGCCATGCGCGGGTTCAGCGCGCAAATGCGGCCACGCTCGTCCACAGCCGCCACACCGTCCTGCAACTGGTGCAACACGGTTTCCAGTCGTTGATGCCGGTCGCGCTCGGCACGTCGATGGCGGGCCAGCAGCATGGCGTCACTGAGTGCCTGACGCACCGAAATATCGGAATACAGCAACACGCTGGCCATGCCCGCCTGCTCTGCCAGATCGGCCACCAGGCCTGGCGCCACCACGGCACCAACGCCTGCAGCCTTGAGCTTTTGCACACAGGCCGGCGCATCATGCGGACCTTGATAGGCGATCTGGACCAAACCCAGGCCGAACAGGCTGTCGAACTGAGCCACCACGGGCGACGGCACCTCGAAGTTGACCAGGCCCACGCGCGCAGCCTCTTGCGTGGTTTGCAACTTGGCCTGGCGCAGCGCCTGCAGCAAATCCAGGCCGCGCACCTCGACCATGGCCAGCGGAATGTCCACGCGCTCGCGAATCCAGGCACCGCTGGCTCCGGCCCCCACCAAGGCGTCGATAGGCTGGCGCAGATTGAGCGCCTGCACCTGGGCCACCGCATCGTCGAAGGAAGCCGAGATATGCGAGAACCTGGCCTCACCCGACCAGGGCTGTGCCAGCCGCTCCAGCACCCGCCCCACACGATAGCGGCCTACGGTGACGATGTGGGGCAAATGCGGCTGACCAGTTGTCGGCATCCGATTGACACCATCGTCCGATATCTCATCTGTTTCATTCATGAGAACAATTATTTCATCATCGAAACATAACCAATACACCCTCGCAGAAAGGCACCCCGAGAAATCACAAAAAATTCAATGATTTCAAGCATTTGATTCACAAAGGGTTTTCCCTGGATCTGCCTGGCACAGTGCTTGCGGTAACAGCCCATACCCATATGAATTTGGATCCAGGAGATATCGATGTTTTTGAACCGCCGCAATCTTGTTGTCCAGGCCTTGGCTCTGTCCGTGCTGGCTCCCGCAGGCCTGGTCCAGGCCGCCGACTGGCCCACTCGCCCGATTCGCCTCGTGGTGCCGTTTTCCGCTGGCGGTGCCAATGACTTGATGGCCCGATCGGCAGCCGAAGGCGCTTCCAAGATCCTCGGCCAGCCTGTGGTGATTGACAACCGTCCTGGCGCGGGCGGCACCGTGGGTGCTGATATCGTGGCCAAGGCCCAGCCCGATGGCTATACGCTGCTGGTCAGCGCGGCCGGCGTCATCTCAAACAGCATGATCAAGAAGACCATGCCTTTCAAGGACGATGCTCTGCAGCCCGTGGTGATGATCGGCCTGGCGCCTTCGGTGATCGTGGTGCCCAAGAACGCGCCCTATAACAACCTGCGCGACTTCGTCGAAGCTTCGAAGAAGGGTGCCGGCTTCAACTTTGCAACCGCCGGCACGGGCAGCACGCCGCACTTCGTGGCCGAGATGCTGAATGTGAAATATGGCGCCAAGCTGCAGCCCGTGCCCTACAAGAGCGGCTCGGAGAGCACCACCGCCGTGCTGGGCGGCCAGGTCGAAGGCACGTCCGAAGCCAGCATCATCGCGCTGCCGCACATCATTCATGAGGGCAAGTTCAAACCTCTGGCCACGACCTGGACCCAGCGCATCTCCGCCTACCCCCAGCTCTCCACCGCCGTGGAGCAAGGCTTTGCCGACCTGCAGATCGCGCATTGGGCCGGCATTCATGCCCCCAAGGGCACACCACCCGCCATTCTGGACAAGCTGGCTGCTGCCGTGGACAAGGCCATGAAGGAGCCCGCCACCGTCGAAAAGCTCAAGGGCCTGGGCATCGAGCCGGTAGGCGGCACACGTGCGGAGTTCGTGAAGTTTGCCGATGCCGAGCGCAAGCGCCTGGGCGAGATCGTCAAGGCAGCTCATATGCAGGAAAAGTGAGCTGCGCAAAAAAACATAGCAGCCAGCGCATGCCCCATATACGCTGGAGCCTTATAGCAATACCGAGACCTGATTCATGATTTCCCGTAGAAACGCCTTGCTGCGCGCCACTGCCTGCGCCGCCGCCATCACAGCCTTGCTGGGCGGTGCCTCTGCCGCTCTGGCCCAAGGCTCGGATGCCTGGCCCACCCGCACCGTCAAGCTCATCGTGCCCTATGCGGCAGGCGGCTATGCCGATACCCGCGCACGCCTGATTGCCGACTCGCTGGGCAAGGCGCTGGGCCAGCCCGTGATCATCGACAACCGTGGCGGTGCCGGCGGCGTGACGGGTACGGATGCCATCGCCAAGGCCAACGACGGCCACACCTTCGGTTTCGGCTCGCCCGGCCCCCTGGTCACCAATCCCATGCTGATGAAAAAGATGCCTTATGACGCCAAGACGGCGTTCAAGCCCATCATCCTCATCGAGCAGGCGCCCCTGTTTCTGACCACCGCTCCCAACCAGCCCTTCAAGAACGTGCAGCAACTGCTGGCCCATGCCAGGGCCAAGCCCGGCGATCTGACCTATGGCTCCTCGGGCGTGGGTGGGGCCCATCATCTGTCGGGCGAGCTGCTGGCCTACCAGACCCAGACCCAGCTAACCCATGTGCCCTACAAGGGCGGCTCACTGGCAGCCACTGACCTCATGGGCGGCCATCTGGCCATGATGTTCGAGATGGGCTATTCGGCCCTGCCTTCGATCAAGGCCAAAAAGATCAATGCCCTGGCCGTTTCCAGCAAGACCCGCCTGGCCGTGCTGCCCGACGTACCTACTCTGGACGAAGCCGGGGTCAAGGGCTTTGAGTCGTACAACTGGCTGGGCATGGTTGCACCGGCCAACACGCCCGACGCCGTGGTGGCCAAGCTCAACCAGGCCGTCAACGAAGCGCTCAAGAACGACAAGTCTCTGCGCCAGATGATCGAAAGCAGTGGCGGCCAGATCATGGGCGGCACGCCTCAGGCCTATGGCAAATACCTGGAAGCCGAGCGCGCCAAGTGGGCACCTGTGATCAAGAACGCGAATATTTCGCTGGATTAATCCGCCGAGGAGCTGCGCGGCAGCTCTGCCTGACTGCACCAGCCAGAAGTGCATACAGCCATCACGGCTGATAGCTGAATGCGCCCATCAGATAAGTCTCAGAGTCCTTTTTTAACAAGAAATCTCATGAACCCGAAGCAACAACTCAAGGCCCTGGCCGATGCCCGCCGCGGCGTCATCGTTCCCGGTGCATTCAACGCCATGTCGGCGCGGCTGATCGCCGACCTGGGCTTTGAAGCCATCTATGTGACCGGTGCCGGCGTGACCAATATGTGGTTCGGCATGCCAGACCAGGGTTTTATGGGTCTTAGCGATATCGCCGACCATACGGCCCGCATCCGCGACGCCGTGGAGGTGCCGCTGCTGGTCGATGCCGACACCGGCTTCGGTAACGCCGTCAACACCTATCACGCCGTGCGCACGCTGGAGCGCGCCGGTGCCGACTGCATTCAGCTTGAGGACCAGGTCAGCCCCAAGCGCTGCGGTCACTTCAATGGCAAGGCCGTGATCGAAACCAGCGAAATGCTGGGCAAGATCAAGGCCGCTGTCGATGCGCGGCGCGACAGCGGCACTCTCATCATGGCCCGTACCGACGCGGCAGCCGTTCACGGCTTTGAAGCCGCCATCGAGCGCGCTCAGCAGTTTCAGGAAGCCGGTGCCGACATCCTGTTTGTCGAGGCCGTCACCCAGGCCGAAGAAGTGCGCGCCCTGCCGCAGCGCCTGCAAGCTCCCCAGCTCATGAATATGGTCATCGGCGGCAAGACCCCCATCTTCAACGCTGACGAACTGGGTGAACTGGGCTATGGCTTTGTGCTCTATGCCAATGCCGCACTGCAAGGCGCTGTGGCCGGCATGCAAAAGTGCCTGACCCTGCTGCGTGACGATCACAAGGTCGATGAAGACCCCGCCATCGTCGCACCTTTCCTTGAACGCCAGCGGCTGGTGAACAAGGACTTCTGGGATGGGCTGGAGCAGAAGTACCAGTAACTCCAAAGCATGTCCTGAGGAGCAGACGGCGTGCAACGCCTAGGCATCAAGCGTTGCGCGCTGTTTTTTTATCATCCCGCATAGGTGGCTGAGCCTATGGAGCTGGTCTTGGCCTGGACCTCAACTCACGGCGATAGGCGCGCAGCATCTGGCGTGGATAGCGGCTGCCATCTGCGAACAGGCTTTCTTCGTACTTCTGGCGGAAATGCCGTATATCCAGATCCAATTTGGCAATCCGGCCCCGACCCGCCTTGAAATGTTCGACCGCAGCTTTGTGCCAGGCACAGAAGATCGCCCAGACCATCAGCTGATGCGCTTCACTCCACGCTTTTGCATGGGCTTGCGCCATCTCCCAGTGTGCGGACAGCTGCGGAGACAGACCTCCGTCGCCGGCCATGAGCCACCCGTCAGAAATCCATCTTTGCGATGGCCAGAGCCGCAACGCTTCACGAAGCACTTTCTTAAATTTCATGGGTTCGCTGAAGGTGCAGGGCTCACGCAAGATAGACAGCACCAGCTCGCACACCATCTCTGACGCCTGCAAACTGGCACGATGCACTCTCACTGGGCGCCAGATTGCGCCCGATAGTATGCGACCAGCGCGTTCGCATGTCCGTGGCCGATGCCATGCTCGACCTTGAGATACGTGACCTGCTCCATATGTTTCTTGTCGTGCAGGCCTTCGAGAATCTTGATCCAGTGCGTGACCGGCTGGCCGTAGGTTTTCTCGATGGAGGGAAAGTAGGAGGCCGGGCCTTTGATCTTCGGTTCAGTTGTCATGTGCAGCTCCAAGGGTTGGTTGAAAAGTCATGCGCAAAGCATCACCGAAGCCCGGCCACTTTTCCATCAGGATTGCGCCGCATGCAACAGATGCAGCAGCGCCGCCACTGCATCTTCCTGCGCCTGTCTTCGGCGGTCAGCCTGCAGGCATCGAAGATACCCGTCGGGGCACCGGCTCACGCCGCCTTCCAGCCTTGCAGCATCAAATCCAGCGCCTGCAATGCCTCGTTCAGGCGCTCGGGTGGAGCGCCCTCCTCGGCAATCCAGAAAGCCGCTTCGATCAGGCAGCCGTTGAGCAACCTTGCCAGCGCCGCTGCACTGGCGCTCACGATGACGCCCTGATCAATGAGCTGCTGCAAAAAACCGGCGATAAAAGCAATGCATTGCTGGTGCTGCTGCCCCTGGTCGGTACCGGTGAGCACAGAGCGTGCATCCTGCAACACAATGCGGCGAATCTCAGCCTCCTGCGCCATGCTCAGATAGGCGCGGCAATAGGCCAGAAAACCTTCCCATGGATCGGCATGGCCCCGCAGCACCAGCTCCAGCCGCTGGTCCATTTCTTCATCCATCTGCGCCACCACGGCAGCCAGCAGACCGGGCTTGCCACCAAAGTGGTGATAGAGCGCGCCGCGCGTCAAACCGGCCTGCGCGGTCAACTCGTCCATGGCTGCCTGGGCATAGCCATGCTCGGCGAAAGCGCTGCGCGCCGCGCTGATCAGCTTGGCCCGCGTGGCTTCGATCATGCTGGCACGACTCTGGCGAACTTGGGTCACTGCGAACTCCCGGCAATATTCACATACAAAGCGTATGCCAATCATACGCGCTACATCCCAAGCTCCTAGAATGTCACTCGCATACACAATGTATGCGAGTGAATCTATTCAAGGGTTTCCATGTTGAATGCTTACCGCAAGCTGTTTACAGCGCCGGGCAGCACGGGCTTTGTGCTGGCCGGGCTGCTGGCGCGACTGCCGCTGTCGATGACGGGGATTGGCTTGATCACCATGCTGTCGCAGCAGCGCGGCGCCTACACGCTGGCAGGCATGGTGTCGGCCTGTTTCGCACTGTCGATTGCCGTTTTGGCACCGCGCATCTCGGCGTTGGTTGACCGTTACGGCCAGTTCAGGGTGCTGCCGTTTGCGGCCGCCAGCAGTGCGCTGTCCATGCTGGCGCTGCTGGCCTGTGCCCACTGGCAGGGACCGGACTGGCTGCTGCTGGTACTGGCCGCTGCTGTCGGCAGCCTGCCCAGCATGCCAGCGATGGTTCGCGCCCGCTGGACGGCAATCTACAGCGGAACGCCCCAGTTGCAGACCGCGTTTGCACTGGAGGGCGTGCTTGACGATCTGGCCTTTATCGTCGGCCCGCCGCTGTCGGTGGGCCTCAGCATGCTGCTGTTCCCCGAGGCAGGCCCGCTGGCTGCGGCGCTGTTCCTCATCATCGGCGTAGGCCTGTTTGTGGTGCAACGCCGCACCGAACCACCTGTCAGCCCGCATGCCGACTCGGAAAAAGGCAGGACCTCGTCGATGCTGCGCCAGCCTGTGGTGCGCACGCTGGCGCTGTTCATGCTGGCGCAAGGTGTCATCGTGGGCGTGATCGATGTGGCCAGCGTGGCCTTCGCCACCGCACAGGGCCAGCCCGGCATGGCCAGTGTGGTGCTGTCCTTCTATGCGCTGGGCTCCTGCGCCATGGGCTTGCTGTTTGGCACGCTGCGCCTGCAGATGCCACTCAGCCGCCAGATCGTACGGGTCGGTGCATCGGTCGCCATTTCCGCCCTGCCCCTGCTGCTGGCCAGCAATCTGACTGCGCTGACGCTGGCCGTGCTGCTGGCAGGTATCACCTTTGGCCCGACGATTACCGTAGCCATGAGCCTGGTGGAGCAACAGGTACAAGCCAATCGCCTGACCGAGGGCATGACCTGGCTGCTGACTGGCCTGGCCAGCGGCGTGGCCCTGGGTGCAGCCGCTGCCGGCTGGCTGATCGACCACTGGGGCGCACAGCAATCGTTTGTGCTGACGCTGCTGGCGGGCGGTGCCATGTGGCTGTGGGGCGTGCAGGCCGGACGGCAAGCCGACCGGGCGTCCGCACCGGGCATGAGAGCCATCAATATGTGAATCAGCCGCTATCGCTTATTGAGCAATCGGTTTCCGATATCTTTTCAGGATTCTTTCTGCGTGGGTGCCGCAGCCGGCAAAGCCAGGCCAGGTGCCCGTGCCAGCGCAATAAAGGCCTGCAGATAGTCGGTATGCAACTCTGCCTCGCGGGCACCGAGGTAGATTTGCTTGGCGATCCCCTTGCTGCCCAGCTTCACGGGTACGACGGCCATCTTTTCGGCATATTCCAGAGCCAGCCAGCGCGGCAGGGCCGCGACCCCACGGCCGCTGGCGACCATCTGCATCATGATGTCGGTGGTCTCTATGGTTTTATGGCGCCGGGGGGCAATGCCTTTGGGCAGCAAAAACTGGGTATAGATGTCAAGCCGGTCCACGGCCACGGGGTAGGTAATCAGCACCTCGCGGGACAGATCACCGGGCTTGATATGACCAGCCTGGGCCAGGGTGTGATCCGCCGCAACGACCAGCACCTGCTCGTAGTCAAAAACGGGCTCAAAGTGCAGACCCGGCTTGAACAGCGGATCGGGCGTGACCAGCATGTCGATCTCATAGCCGAACAGCGCACCGATGCCGCCAAACTGGAACTTCTGCTTCACGTCCACATCCACATCGGGCCAGGCGGCCAGATAGGGTGAGACGATTTTCAGCAGCCACTGGTAGCAAGGGTGGCATTCCATGCCGATGCGCAAGCTGCCGCGCTCCCCCTGGGCAAATTGCTGCAAACGCGACTCGGCCAGATCCAGCTGAGGCAGCACGCGATTGGCCACCGCCAGCAGGTATTGGCCCGCCTGCGTCAGGCGCAGGCTGCGCCCTTCACGCAGCCAGACATCGGTGCCGAGTTGGCCCTCCAGCTTTCTCATGCTGTGGCTCAGTGCGGACTGGGTGACGCACAACACATCGGCTGCCGCAGTCAAAGAACCTTGCTTTTCAACCTCTTGCACGATGGCGAGATGGATACGCTCAATCATCTGTGAACACAATTCATGGATACATGAGAAACAACCATTTTACTTCATGCATCGATTCCAAGAACATCCAGTCCGCTGACCCGAGCCACTCTGGCCATGGGCCAAAGATCAAAAGACTGGATTTCTGCATGACGACTATTCACAACCTGGGCTTTCCTCGCATCGGCGCAAAGCGCGAACTGAAGTTCGCGCTGGAGTCCTACTGGAGAGGCGAGACCTCGCGCGATGCGCTCAAGGCACTGGGCGCCGAGTTGCGCCAACGCCACTGGGCCACGCAGCAAGACCTGGACTGGGTGCCCGTGGGTGACTTCGCGTTCTACGACCAGGTACTGGACATGAGCTTTACGCTGGGCAATCTGCCCGAACGGGTGCAAGGCTTCGAAGGCGATACGCTGGACAACTACTTTCGCGTGGCCCGTGGCCGCTCGGCGATCACGACCGAATCCCGCAGTACCGGCCACACCCGCTGCTGCGCTGGCGTCGCCGCGGGCGAGATGACCAAGTGGTTTGACACCAACTACCACTACATCGTGCCCGAGTTCAGCTCGACCACCGAATTCAAGCTTGATCCAGCGCGCCTGCTGGAGCAACTGGCCGAAGCCAGGGCCCAGGGCATAGCAGCCAAACCCGTACTCATCGGCCCCGTCACCTATCTGGCGCTGGGCAAGGCCAAGGACGGCACCAGCAAGCTGGAGCTGCTGCAGCGTCTGCTGCCCGTCTATGCCCAATTGCTGGATGCGCTGGCGACCCAAGGCGTGGAATGGGTGCAGATGGACGAGCCCATCCTGGTGACCGAGCTCGATGCCGACTGGCAACACGCATTCAACACCGCATACCACCACCTCAAAAGCTGCAGGATCAAGCTGCTGCTGGCCACGTATTTCGGTCAGTTGGCTGAAAACAAATATCTGGCAGCGAACCTGCCCGTAGCCGGCCTGCACATCGATGCCATCAACGGACAGGATGATGTGCAACAGTTGCTGGGGCTGCTGCCCGCGCACAAGGTGCTGTCGCTGGGCGTGATCAATGGCCGCAATATCTGGAAAACCGATCTGGCTGCCGTGCTGGACTGGGTGGAGCCGCTGGCCGAACGCCTAGGCGAGCGTCTCTGGATTGCGCCATCGTGCTCCTTGCTGCATGTACCCGTGGATCTGAACAGCGAACAAAAGCTGGATGCCGACATCAAATCATGGCTGGCTTATGCGCAGCAAAAGCTTGATGAGCTGCGCGTGCTGGGCGAGGCTCTGCGCCATGGCCGAGACTGCGTCAAGGCCGAGCTGGCCGACAACGCTGCCGCTCTGGCCACACGCCGTACATCGCCTCGCGTCCACAACCCTGCGGTGCAGGCCGCAGTCAGGCAGATCAGTGCCAGGCTGGGCCAGCGCCAGAGCAGCTACGAAGTACGCGCTGCCGAGCAAGCCCGAGTGCTGAAGCTGCCAGCCTTCCCGACCACCACCATTGGCTCTTTTCCCCAGACGGCAGAGATCCGCCAGGCGCGCAGCGAATTCAAGGCTGGTCGCCTCGACTTCTCCCTCTACCAAGGCGCCATGCGCGCCGAGATTGAACGCTGCGTGCAAGAGCAGGAGACTCTGGGACTGGACGTACTGGTGCATGGCGAGGCTGAACGCAACGACATGGTCGAATACTTTGGCGAGCAACTCGATGGCTATGCCTTCAGTCAGTTCGGCTGGGTGCAGTCCTATGGCTCACGCTGCGTCAAGCCCCCCATCCTGTTCGGCGACATCAACCGCCCCAAGGCGATGACGACGGAATGGATCCAGTACGCCCAATCCTTGACCCGCAAACCCATGAAAGGCATGCTGACAGGCCCGGTCACCATCCTGAACTGGTCATTCGTGCGCGATGACCAGCCACGCTCCACATCCTGCTATCAGCTGGCACTGGCTATTCGCGCAGAAGTGCTGGATCTGGAAAGAGCCGGCGTGCGCGTGATCCAGATCGACGAGGCAGCATTGCGTGAGGGCTTGCCATTGCGTCAATCACAATGGAAGGAATATCTGCACTGGGCCGTGGAAGCGTTTCGCATCAGTGCCAATGGCGTTGCCGATGCAACCCAGATTCACACCCATATGTGCTATTCGGAGTTCAACGACATCATTGCTTCGATTGCAGCCATGGACGCTGATGTGATCACCATAGAGACTGCACGCTCGGACATGGAGTTGCTGGAGGCCTTCGAGCACTTCGATTACCCCAATGAGATCGGCCCGGGCGTCTATGACATCCACTCTCCCAATATTCCCACCAAGGCAGACATCGTGGAGCTCATGCAAAAAGCCGCAAAACGCATTCCCACCGAACGCCTTTGGGTCAACCCCGACTGCGGCCTCAAGACACGTCAGTGGGCTGAAGTGATTCCTGCACTGCAGCACATGGTGGAGGCAGCCAAGACATTGCGTCAGAGCGTAAAGCTGGCCGAGCCCGTCTGAACGCAAGCGTCCCCCGTCCTTTCCGACTCGCCCAAGGCATTGCCCTGGGCTTTTTCATAGCGAAAGGACATCGCCTGCAGCAGCCCGAGTTGCATAGGGTGATGCAGATGTGGCCCTGGTCTCCAAGACTCGCCGGCACATGGGCACCTCAGCCTGCCGATACCAAGCGCACAAAGCAAAAAGCCCTGCAGACTTTCATCTGCAGGGCTTGTGCCACTAGTTTGGAGGCGCGAACCAGAGTCGAACTGGTCTAACCGGATTTGCAATCCGGGGCATAACCGCTTTGCTATCGCGCCGTTATCACAAAAATCTGGAGCGGGAAAACGGGTTCGAACCGTCGACCTATACCTTGGCAAGGTATCGCTCTACCAACTGAGCTATTCCCGCATTCAAAAAGCTTTCACTCTTTGATGCGAACCTGTATTGCTACAGGTTCTGAAAACCTGGAGCGGGAAAACGGGTTCGAACCGTCGACCTATACCTTGGCAAGGTATCGCTCTACCAACTGAGCTATTCCCGCATTCAAAGAGCCTTCACCCTTTGATGCGAACCTGTATTGCTACAGGCTCTGAAAACCTGGAGCGGGAAAACGGGTTCGAACCGTCGACCTATACCTTGGCAAGGTATCGCTCTACCAACTGAGCTATTCCCGCATTCAAAAAGCTTTCACTCTTTGATGCGAACCTGTATTGCTACAGGTTCTGAAAACCTGGAGCGGGAAAACGGGTTCGAACCGTCGACCTATACCTTGGCAAGGTATCGCTCTACCAACTGAGCTATTCCCGCATATCTACCGAAGCCCAACATTGTACAACGTTGTTTGCTGCGATGGATGAATTGTAGCGCAGTTCTGAGCCCTCTCAGAAAAAACGCCACAATTTTCACAAAACAAGCTTAGTGCTTGATGGCCGCCTCTACCGGCTTGACATCAGTGGACGCTACGGCCGCAACAGTTTCCTCAGTCAAAGGATCCGGCACACGCTCCAGAGCCACCTTGAGAACCTGATCGATCCACTTCACAGGAACGATTTCCAGACCGCTCTTCACATTATCGGGAATGTCTTGCAAATCCTTGGCATTCTCTTCAGGAATGAGCACGGTCTTGATGCCACCACGCAGAGCAGCCAGCAGCTTTTCCTTGAGGCCGCCGATCGCAGTGACTTCACCGCGCAAGGTGATTTCACCGGTCATGGCCACATCAGCTCGCACGGGAATGCCAGTGAGAGCCGAGACAAAAGCTGTCGTCATCGCAGCACCGGCGCTGGGGCCATCCTTGGGTGTAGCGCCATCAGGCACGTGCACATGGATGTCCTTTTTCTCGAAGGCTTCATCCTTGATGCCGAGCAGGCGAGCGCGGCTACGCACCACGGTGCGAGCAGCTTCGACCGACTCCTTCATCACATCACCCAGTGAACCGGTACGGGTGATGACCCCCTTGCCTGGCATGGTTGCAGCCTCGATGGTCAGCAGATCCCCTCCGACTTCGGTCCAGGCCAGACCCACAACCTGCCCCACCTGATTGGCATGCTCGGCACGGCCATAGCTGAACTTGCGCACGCCCAGATATTCATTGAGGTTGTCGGCATTCACCTCCACCTTGGGCTGAAGCTTGCCAAGTTGCAAGCCCTTGATCACCTTGCGGCAAATCTTGGACAGCTCGCGCTCAAGCGAACGCACGCCCGCCTCGCGGGTGTAGTAGCGCACGATGTCGCGAATCGCGGCTTCGGTCACTTCCAGCTCGCCATCCTTCACACCGTTGTTGGTGAGTTGCTTGGGCAGCAGGTAGCGCACGGCGATATTGGTCTTTTCGTCTTCGGTATAGCCCGACAGGCGAATCACCTCCATGCGATCCAGCAAGGCCGAAGGAATGTTCATGGAGTTGGAAGTCGCCACAAACATCACATCGGACAGGTCGAAGTCGACCTCCACGTAGTGGTCACCAAACTTGTTGTTCTGCTCAGGATCCAGCACCTCCAGCAGCGCACTCGAAGGATCGCCACGGAAGTCCATACCCAGCTTGTCGATTTCGTCCAGCAGGAACAGAGGATTGCGCGTACCAACCTTCTCCAGGCTCTGCAGCACCTTGCCGGGCATGGCGCCGATATAGGTACGGCGGTGACCGCGAATTTCCGCCTCATCTCGCATGCCGCCCAGTGCCATACGCACGTACTTGCGACCTGTGGCCTTGGCAATGGACTGTCCGAGCGAGGTCTTGCCCACGCCGGGAGGACCCACCAGGCACAGAATCGGAGCCTTGACCTTGTCCACACGCTGCTGCACAGCAAGATACTCAAGAATGCGGTCCTTGACCTTTTCCAGGCCAAAGTGATCTTCGTTCAGCACTTCCTCGGCATTCGCCAGGTTGTGCTTGATCTTGGTCTTCCTGCTCCAGGGTAGACCAGTCAGCACTTCGATGTAGTTGCGCACCACTGAAGCTTCAGCCGACATGGGTGACATCAGCTTGAGCTTCTTGAGCTCGGCCTCAGCCTTTTTGCGGGCCTCGGCTGGCATCTTGGCGAGCTTGATCTTTTTCTCGATCTCCTCGATGTCGGCACCGTCCTCACCTTCGCCCAGCTCCTTTTGAATGGCCTTGACCTGCTCATTCAGATAGAAGTCGCGTTGATTTTTCTCCATCTGGCGCTTCACGCGGCCACGGATGCGCTTGTCGACGTTGAGGATATCGACCTCGCGCTCGAGTTGCTCGAACAAGTTTTCCAGACGCTCCTTGATGTCCACCAGATCCAGCACAGCCTGCTTGCTCTCGAGTTTGAGAGGCAGGTGCGCCGCAATGGTGTCCGTCAGACGACCGGCATCGTCAATGCTGGCGATTGAGGTCAGGATTTCCTGCGGAATTTTCTTGTTGAGTTTGACGTACTGGTCAAACTGCTGGGTCACCGCACGGCGCAAAGCTTCGATTTCACTTTGCTCATGGGCAACGCCGTCGGGCTCCACAGGCGTCACAGATGCCGTGAAGTGAGACTCTTCGTCGGCGACCTGCTTGACCAGCGCGCGCTGCTGGCCCTCCACCAGCACCTTCACGGTGCCGTCGGGCAACTTGAGCATCTGCAAGATGGTGGAGACACAGCCCACATCAAACATGTCTTCCGCTGCAGGCTCGTCCTTGGAGGCCGTCTTCTGCGCCACCAGCATGATGCGGCGGTCGCCTTCCATGGCCAGCTCCAGAGCCTTGATGCTCTTGGCACGCCCCACGAACAGCGGAATCACCATATGCGGAAACACCACCACATCGCGCAGCGGCAGCAGTGGCAGGTCCAGCTCGGTAGAAGGCAAAGGGGTTTGTCCAGACATAGGTATCCTCGGTTTCTCAGCGGAAGATGGTCCGCTTACCGGTGTATTTCAACCCCCGGGGGCAAATTGTTTTTGCCGCCGCAGGGGCATTGCCTTTCAGCCACAGGCGACAAAGCGAGCCGATTGAGAGGTCGCCTTGCACGCAAGCACAGTATCAGGCCTTTTTGGCCGCTTCGCGGTAAACCAGCAGCGGCTCCTTGCCGTCTTCAATGGTGGCTTCTTCCACCACGACCTTTTCCACATTCTCGGCGGTCGGCAGCTCGAACATGGTGCTGATCAGTGCCTGCTCGACGATGGAGCGCAGGCCACGGGCACCGGTCTTGCGAGCCAGGGCCTTGCGGGCGATCGCCTTCAGGGCCGCAGGGCGGATCTCCAACTCCACACCCTCCATGGCCAGCAACTTGCTGTACTGCTTGACCAGCGCATTCTTGGGCTCGGTCAGGATCTGCACCAGCGCCTCTTCGCTGAGTTCGGCCAGCGCCGTCACCACGGGCATACGCCCCACCAGCTCGGGGATGATGCCGAACTTGATCAGATCCTCAGGCTCGATCTCGAGGAACATCTCCGAGATGGAACGCTGCTTCTTGCTCTTGACGGTAGCGCCAAAGCCAATGCCCGAAGCCTCGGTGCGGTTCTCGATGACTTTTTCCAATCCCGCGAACGCGCCGCTGCAGATAAACAGGATATTGGTGGTGTCAATCTGCAGAAAGTCCTGGTTGGGATGCTTGCGTCCACCCTGAGGAGGAATGCTGGCCATCGTGCCTTCAATCAGCTTGAGCAGAGCCTGCTGCACGCCCTCACCCGAGACGTCACGCGTGATGCTGGGGTTGTCCGACTTGCGCGAGATCTTGTCGATTTCATCGATGTAGACAATGCCGCGCTGAGCACGCTCGACGTCGTACTCGCAGCTTTGCAGCAGCTTCTGAATAATGTTCTCGACATCCTCGCCCACATAGCCGGCCTCGGTCAGCGTGGTGGCATCGGCCATCACGAATGGCACATTGAGCTGACGCGCCAGCGTTTGAGCCAGCAAGGTCTTGCCCGAACCCGTGGGACCGATCAGCAAGATATTGCTCTTGCTGAGCTCCACATCGTCCTTGCCTGCCTTGTCCTTGTGGTTCAGGCGCTTGTAGTGGTTGTAGACAGCCACGGCCAGCGTGCGCTTGGCCTGCTCCTGGCCGATCACATAGTTGTCGAGATTGGCCTTGATTTCAGCAGGCGTCGGCAGATCGCCGCGACCTTCCTTGGCATCGGCGGCAGGCTGTTCGTCGCGAATGATCTCATTGCACAAGTCGATGCACTCGTCGCAGATGAACACGGACGGGCCGGCGATCAGCTTCTTGACCTCGTGCTGGCTTTTGCCGCAGAAGGTGCAATACAAATTCTTTTCGGTGGAAGAGCCTTTTTTATCGGCCATGGGGGCTGTGCCTCGTTACGAAAAAACGAAAATTAATGATAACCAAAGACAAGGCGGCGTAGGCCATCAGGGACAAACGCCGCCGAGCAAGTCCTAAGAGCCAGTCAGCAGCTCCCAGGTTTTTCTGTGCAAGCACACGTAAGCCCAATCAGACATTGGACTCGGTGCTATGCATTTCAGGAACGCTTGCTGATTACCTGGTCAACCAGGCCGTATTCCTTAGCCTCATCGGCGGAAAGGAAATAATCACGCTCGGTGTCGTTCTGGATCTTTTCCAGAGGCTGGCCGGTACGCTCGGCAAGTATTTTGTTCAGACGCTCGCGTGTCTTGATGATTTCGCGGGCATGAATTTCGATTTCGGTCGCCTGACCACGTGCACCGCCCAGAGGCTGGTGAATCATGACCTGGGCATTGGGCAGTGCATAGCGCTTGCCCTTGGCTCCGGCCGACAGCAGGAACGCACCCATGCTTGCCGCCATACCGGTGCACAGCGTCGAGACGTCAGGCTTGATGAAATTCATGGTGTCAAAAATCGCCATACCTGCCGTCACGCTGCCGCCGGGGGAGTTGATATAGAAGGAAATATCCTTGTCGGGATTTTCGCTTTCCAGGAACAACAACTGGGCCACCACCAGGTTGGCAGTCTGATCGTTAACCTCGCCCACCAGGAAAATCACGCGCTCCTTGAGCAGACGCGAATAAATGTCATAGGAGCGCTCACCGCGACCCGACTGTTCAATGACCATGGGCACCATGCCCAAACCCAATGTATCCAATGCGCTCATGTTTTCTCCAGTGCTATGCGCCTACTGTAGCCGCATTCTGAAAAGAAAATGGGGCTTGCGCGCAAAAGCACAAGCCCCGCAATTTAACTTATCGGAACTCGCCTAGGGCAAGCACCGATAAAAGATCCAGCCCTTAGGCTTGACCCATCAGCTCGTCGAAGGAAACGGCCTTATCGGTCACCTTGGCCTTGCTCAGAACGAACTCGGTCACGTTGTTTTCGATCACAACGGCTTCCACTTCAGCCAGACGGTTGCGGTCGCCGAAGTACCAGCGCACCACGTCTTCGGGCTTCTCGTAGCTGGATGCCAGCTCTTCCACATGAGCCTTGATCTGCTCGGCAGTGGCTTGCAGGTTGTTGGTCTTGACCAGCTCGGCCACCACCAGGCCCAGGCGCACACGACGCTCGGCTTGGGGCAGGAAGATGTCTTCAGGGATTTCAGCCTTGGCCGCGTCCTTGATGCCGCGCTGTTCCAGCTCGGCGCGTGCGCCTTCCAGCAGGCGGCCCACTTCAGCTTGCACGGAAGCCTTGGGCAGATCCAGCTCGGCCACGGACACCAGGGCATCCATCACGGCTTGCTTGTTGCGGCCCTGAACGCGGAACTTCACTTCGCGCTCCAGGTTCTTCTTGATGTCGTCGCGCAGGGCTTCAACGGAGCCGCCGTCCACACCCAGAGTCTTGACGAACTCTTCATTCACTTCGGGCAGGTTGGGAGCTTCCACCTTCTTGACGGTCACCAGGAAGTCGGCGGTCTTGCCAGCCACATCGGCACCATGGTAGTCAGCGGGGAAGGCCAGGGGGAAAGTCTTGGACTCGCCAGCCTTCATGCCGCGGGTTGCGTCTTCGAATTCCTTGAGCATCTGGCCTTCGCCGACCAGGAACTGGAAGTCTTCAGCCTTGCCGCCGGAGAAAGTCTCGCCGTCGATCTTGCCTTCGAAGTCCACGGTCACGCGGTCGCCGTCCACGGCTGCTTCACCGGCTGCACGCTCGGTAAAGGTGCGACGCTGCTTGCGCAGAATGTCCACGGTCTTGTCGATGGCGGCGTCATCCACGCTGGTGGTCAGCTTTTCCACTTCAGCAGCGGTCAGGTCGCCGATCTTGACTTCGGGCATGACCTCAAACACGGCATCGAATTGTGCCTCGCCTTCGGGAGCGCCATCCTTCTCGGTGATCTTGGGCTGACCAGCAACGCGCAGATCGGCTTCATTCACGGCAGCGGCAAAAGCCTCGCCCACCTTGTCGTTCAGCACTTCGTATTGCACGGAGTAGCCATAACGCTGAGCCACAACGCTCATGGGCACCTTGCCAGGACGGAAGCCATCCATCTTCACAGTGCGCGCTACCTTTTTCAGGCGAGCATCAACTTCAGACTGGATCGCAGACAGGGGCACGCTCAGCGTGATCTTGCGCTCGAGCTTTTCAAGAGTTTCAACGTTAACGGCCATGATTTTTCCTAAGAGGGATGAGGACCGTGCAGATTGCCAAGCAACCCGCACCGTATTGCGCAAAGTCACAGTGCGCGCACACCCAACGACATGCGGCACCACAAATTTCCAGAGCCTGCCCCGGTCATTTGCCCCAGCGTCTGGCACCAGGCATTTGTTCAAATCAGGAACAGGCGAAGCCGACCATTATAACGAGGCGCTGCGCAGGCTCTGCCATCGCCCTACAGGGGTTTGCCTTAAAAGCTGACGCCGCACATACAAAGAAGGGGGCGGGAAAAGAAAAAGCCCGTAACGGCTTGTGGTTACGGGCTTGAGGCAGCAGGGACTGCCAATGTCTGGTGCGCGGAGCCGGACTCGAACCGGCACGGTGTTGCCACCGTCAGGACCTAAACCTGGTGCGTCTACCAATTTCGCCACCCGCGCGGTCAGCAATGCGCAAATTTACGCTTACTGAGGTCAAGACGCAGATTCTAGCCGCAAAACCGGCGCTCTTTCGCGCAAAACAGGCTCAGGCTGTGTCCTTTCTGATGCGAAAAGCTGCCGCATACATGGCGGGCAAGGCCAGCAAGGTCAGCACGGTCGCCACAATCAGACCGCCCATGATGGCCACAGCCATGGGGCCCCAGAACACGCTGCGCGACAGCGGGATCATGGCCAACACGGCAGCCGCCGCAGTCAGCACGATGGGACGCAGCCTGTGAACGGCAGCCTCCACAATCGCATCCCAGGCCGGCACACCCTGGGCACGTCCACTCTCGATCTGATCGATCAGGATGACCGAATTGCGCTGAATCATGCCCATCAAGGCCACGACCCCCAGCAGCGCCACAAAGCCGAAGGGGCGATTCAGCAGCAGCAAGGCCGCCGCCACGCCAGGGATGCCCAAGGGACCGGTGATAAACACCAGCAGCGAGCGGCTGACGCTGCGCAGTTGCAGCATGAGCAGCGTGAAAGTCAGGAACAGCAGCACCGGGACTCCGGCCACGATGGCACCTGAACCCTTGGAGCTTTCCTCCACGGCACCGGCCACTTCGATGCGATAGCCGGTGTCACCGGCAGCATGCCAGCCGGCCTCCATCTTGCGCAGTTGCGGCAACAGCTCGTTGGTCAGCGTGGCACCCTGCAGACCCTCACGCACATCGCCTTGAACGGTAATCGCGAAGTTGCGCTTTTCGCGCCACATCACACCCGGCTCCCAGACCATGACGGGCTTGGCAATCTGCGTGAGCGGAATGGACTGCCCGTTTGCCGTGGTGACATAGACAGCCGCGATATCAGTAATGGCATCACGGTCCTGCTTGGGCGGGCGCATCACGATATCGATCAGCTTGTCGCCTTCGCGAAACTGCCCCACGGTGGTGCCGCTGAAGTTCATGCCCGTGGCTTCGGCGATCGACTGGCTGGTCACACCCAGGGCACGCGCCTTGTCCTGGTCAACCTGCAGGCGTATGACCTTGATGGACTCGTTCCAGTTGTCGTTCACGCCACGCATATCTGCATTGGCCTGCATGAGCGCCTTGACTTCATCGGCGTAGGTGCGCAGCTTGGCAGGGTCCGAGCCCATCACACGGAACTGCACCGGATATTGCACGGGCGGCCCGTTGGGCAGCAGCTTGGAGCGCGCCCGCACCTCGGGGAATTCCTCGGCCATCAGCGCCGGCAACTGTTTGCGGATTTCCTCGCGTGCCTTCAGATCTTTGGCCACCAGAATGAACTGGGATACGTTGTTCTGCGGAAACACCTGGTCCAGCGGAAGATAAAAGCGCGGTGCTCCGGAGCCGATCCATTCGCTGACGGACTCCACACCGTCGAGCTGCAAAAAGCGCTTTTCCACGCGCAGCGTCACTTCCTTGTTGGCCTGCAGGGAAGTGCCCTCGGGGAACCATATATCGACCAGCACTTCGGGCCGGCTGGAGTCGGGGAAGAACTGCTGCTGCACCTTGCCCATGCCCGCCAGGCCCAGCACGAACACCAGCACCGTCGCGCCAATCGTCAGCCAGCGGTGCTGCACACACCAGTTCACTGTACGGCGAAAACGGTTGTAGAACGGCGTATCGAACAGCTCATGCTCACCTGCGTTGGTGTTGATGCCAGCTTCTTCGGCAGACACCTCACCGGACGCCACTTCGGGCGGTAGCTTGGCGGCATGTGGCGGCTTCTTGAGCAGCAGCAGGCCCAGGTAAGGCACGAAGTACACCGAGGCAAACCAGCTGAGCACCAGCGCAATCACCGTCACCGCGAAGATGGCGAAGGTGTATTCGCCTGTCATGGATTTGGCCATACCGATGGGCAGAAAGCCCGCTGCCGTGATCAGCGTGCCAGTCAGCATGGGCTTGGAGGTGATCTCATAGGCAAAGGTGGCGGCACGGTACTTGTCGTAGCCCTCCTCCATCTTGCGCACCATCATCTCCACGGCAATGATGGCGTCGTCCACGAGCAGGCCCAGCGCAATGATGAGCGAGCCCAGCGACACCTTGTGCAGACCGATATTCCAGTACCACATGGCCAGGAAGGTCGCGGCCAGCACCAGGGGAATGGTGATGCCCACCACCAGTCCGGGGCGCGGGTCGATGTACCAGCGCTTCCACAGCGGATGCTGCCCAGGACGCTTGTGCAGACCCAGGCTCAGAAAGCTCACGGCCAACACCACGACCACGGCTTCGACAAGTACCTGGAGAAACTCGCTGACCGAATCCGCCACCGCCTTGGGCTGGTTCTGCATATTGCTCAGCGTCACGCCCACGGGCAGGCTTTTGGCGATGCGCTCCGTAGCCTGCGTCAGCTCCTTGCCCAGGGCAATGATGTCGCCGCCCTTGACCATGGACACCCCCAGGGCCACCGTAGGCTCGCCCTGAAAACGCACCATGACATTGGCCGGATCGGCATAGCCACGGTGCACTTCGGCGATATCGCCCAACCTGAACTGCGCCCCACCCTGGCCGATGATGGGCATGGCACGCAATTGCTCCAGGTCGTTGAACTGGCCCTGCACACGCAACACAATGGTTTCGGCAGGCGTCTGCAAGGTACCGGCCGATGCCACAGCATTTTGCTGGTTGAGCTGATCCAGCACCTGCTTGAGGTTCAGCCCCATCTGCGTGGCGCGGTGCGACAGCTCTACATAGACCTTTTCGTCCTGCACGCCGAACTGCTCGACCTTGGCCACATCGGGCACCTGCAGCAGCTGCTGACGCACATCGTCGGCCAGGGTCTTGAGCTCGGCATAACTGAAGCCCTTGGCCTGCAGCGCATAGATCACGCCATAAACGTCGCCAAAGTCGTCATTGAAGAACGGCCCCTGCACGCCCTGCGGCAGGGTGTAGCGCATGTCCCCCACTTTCTTGCGCACCGTATACCAGAGCTGCGGCACTTCCTTGGGGGGAGAGTAGTCCTTGACTTGGAAGATGACTTGCGACTCGCCAGGTTTGGAATAGCTGCTGATCTTGTCGGCATAAGGCACTTCCTGCAGCGTGCGCTCGATCTTGTCCGTCACCTGCTGAGCCACCTGCTCGGCCGTCGCGCCAGGCCAGTAGGTACGAATGACCATGGCCCGGAAGGTGAACGGAGGGTCCTCATCCTGCCCCAGCTGAAAAAAGGCCGCAAAGCCCAGCAGCATCAGCACGACGATGAAATAGCGTGTCAGCGCCACATGATCGAGCGCCCAGCGGGAAAGATTGAAATGCGCGCCACCGGTCTTTTTGTGTCCAGTGCCGCTCATTTGCCCGACTCCGCAGAAACTGCAGGCTGAGACGCTCCAGATTCAGGAGCATTCTGCGCTTTATCCACCTGCGTTTGGGGTTGATTTGATACAGATTTCTGTGGCGACTTGGCATATTTATCGCGATACACCGTCACCTTCTGGCCAGGGGTCAGCACATGGGCGCCTGTGGCCACCACCTGCATTCCGGGTTGCAGACCCGAGGCAATCACCGCCTCGTTGCCGTCGGCGCTGGCAATCTGCACCGGCTGCAGCTTCACCGAGCTGCTGGCCGCGTCGTACAGCCAAACGGCCGTCCCCTGACCGCTATCGCCCTCCTGGCGCAAGGCCGTGGTTGGCAATTTGATGACCTGGCTGCCAACGGCTTCGCGGCTCACGCCCATGCCCTCGGGCATGACCTGTACGGTGGCGCCCAGTGCGGGCAGGTCCGTTCCCTGCAGGGCGGCCTTGACCACATAGGTGCGCGTGGCCGGATCGGCGCTGGCCGCCACCTCACGCACCAGGGCGTTGATCACGCGCGACTCATCCGACCAGGGCCTCACCTTCACGCCTTGCCCCGGCTTGATAGCGCTACGTCGGTCTTCCGGCACGTTGAACACCGCATCGCGCGCGCCATCCTGGGCAATCCGAACCACGGGTGTGCCGGCCGCAACCACCTGACCGGGTTCGGCCTCCACGCTGGTGACCACGCCATCGGCATCGGCCAGCAACTGGGTGTAGTTCTCCTGATTGGACTGGCTGGAGAGCTGGGCCCGCGCTTGATCGAGCGAGGCCTGGGCCGCCTTCAGATTGGCCTCGTAGCGTTCCATCTCAGCGGCGCTGATGAAGTTCTGTGCACGCAGGGTACGAAAACGCTTGGCATTGGCCTCGGCCAGATCGCGCTGCGTGGTGGCCGAGGCCAGTTGGGCACGAGCGGCATCGGCACTAAGCTGATAGTCACGCGCATCCAGGCGCGCCAGCACCTGTCCAGCCTTCACACGCTGGCCCAGTTCCACCTCGCGCCTGGTGATCTTGCCCGCCACGCGAAAGCCGAGGCGAGACTCCACACGGGCCCGCACATCGCCGGAATATTCCTGGGCAGATTCGATCTGCCCCTCACCCACGGTCACCAGCTTGACTGCGCGCACCGGCTCGGGCGCAGCCTCCTTCTTGGAACAGGCCGACAACATGACAGCAGCCGCCACTATGGACAGCGCAGCCAAGGGCACGGCAGGCCGGCGCGGCAAAGACAACATTGCAAAACGACGAGAAGACAAAACAGCCATGGTGTTCTGGGCTTGTAAAAAATAGGAAAAGCGCAGCCGCCGGGTAGGCCACTGCACCAAAGTCAGCGCTGATTGTGCACGCACGTGCGCTTTTGCGCCGTCTTTTTATGGGCTGCCGCAAGCAGGCAAGCCCACCCGGTCCACAATACGGGCGTGAACCATATGCCCCCAGCAAGCCCCGTCGCCAATGCGCCGGCCAGCATCACCCATTACGAAAATTTTCCCGTCGCCTCCTGGCTATGCCCGCCACGGCTGCGCGCGCCCATCGCCGCCATCTACCACTTTGCACGCACCGCTGACGACCTGGCCGACGAAGGCGAACACTGCGCAGAGAAGCGC
Organism: Comamonas sp. GW821-FHT11H03; assembly: GCF_058807955.1. NCBI lineage: Bacteria > Pseudomonadati > Pseudomonadota > Betaproteobacteria > Burkholderiales > Comamonadaceae > Comamonas > Comamonas sp. GW821-FHT11H03. The sequence goes on along the minus strand of NZ_JBXARF010000010.1, from coordinate 43,102 downwards.
CTGGCACAGTTGCAGCAATATGCCGCCGATCTGCAGCAGCTAGGCAGCGCTGGCGAAGCCGCCATGCTGATGCGAACCTCCTGGCCCCATGTCTTTGGCCCCCTGGCAGTTCAGGTTCAGGCCCATCGTCTACCCAAGCCATTGCTGGCAGACCTGCTCAGTGCCTTCGAGCAGGATGTGCGCATGACGGCCGCCCAGAGCCGCTACACCGACATGGCCCAGTTGCTGGATTACTGCCGCCGCTCGGCCAACCCGGTCGGCCGCCTGCTGCTGCATCTGTATGGCGTGGTCAACGCCAAGACACTGATTCAGAGCGACGCCATCTGCACCGCCCTGCAACTCATCAACTTCTGGCAGGATCTGAGCCAGGACTTGCCGCGCCAGCGCCACTACCTGCCGGATGCCGATCTGGCCCGCCACGGCCTTGTGCGCAGTGCCATCAAGCCGGAAGCAGCGGCATTGACACCCGAGCTGCGCTCTTTGCTCGGCGAGCTCAACCGCCAGGCCCGCAGCCTGATGATCCATGGGGCGCCTTTGGTGCATCAGCTACCCGGCCGAACAGGCTGGGAACTGCGCCTGGTCGTGCAAGGCGGTCTGCGCATTCTGGACAGACTGGACGCCATGCAGGGGCGCAACCTCTATCAGCGCATCAAGCTGAGCAAGCTCGATATGGTCGCCATGCTCTGGCGAGCCGTGCGCATGTGATCGAAAAGATAGCCCCGAACTCCTTATAGGCCTGTGCAAGGCGCTATTGAATTTGACATCCAACCAGGTGCATACCGCGCATTTCACTGTTGTGTCGGCCAACCGCCCGCGTCATGGGACAATGCTCCCCCTATGAATCCGGATCAGTACGTCCAAGACAAAGCCGCCTCTTCAGGCAGCAGCTTCTATTACGCCTTTCTCTTCTTGCCCAAGGAGCGCCGCGCCGCCATCACGGCTTTCTATGCCTTCTGCCGCGAAGTGGATGACGTGGTCGACGAGGTCACGGATCCCGGCGTGGCAGCCACCAAGCTGGCCTGGTGGAAGACCGAGGTACACAGGGCATTCACCAGTCAATCCGTCCACCCCGTGATGCAGGCACTGATGCCCCACGCCAAGACCTATGGCATCGAAGAGCGCCATCTGCAGGCCGTCATCGAAGGCTGCCAGATGGATCTGGATCAGACCCGCTATCTGGACTTTGCCGGCTTGCAGCGCTACTGCCACCTGGTCGCCGGCGTGGTCGGCGAGGTCGCCGCCCGCATCTTCGGCCAGACCGAGGAGCGCACCACCGAATACGCCCACACGCTGGGCCAGGCTCTGCAGCTGACCAACATCATCCGCGATGTGGGCGAAGACGCCATGCGCGGACGCATCTACCTGCCCATCAGCGAGCTGCAGCAGTTCGACGTCAAGGCCCACGAGATCAACAAGCGCGAGTACTCGGATCGCTTCACTGCACTGATGCGCTTTCAGGCCGAGCGTGCCCACAGCCTGTATGACAAGGCGCTGGGCCTGCTGCCGGACGCCGATCGTCACGCACAAAAGCCCGGCCTGATGATGGCGAGCATCTATCGCACCCTGCTGCGCGAAATCGAGTCCGAAAACTTCCAGGTGCTGCACCAGCGCATCAGCCTCACGCCGCTGCGCAAGTTCTGGCTGGTCTGGAAAATGCAGGCACTGGGCCGCATGTAAGCGCGCCATGCAAGTTGCCATCATCGGTGGCGGCTGGGCCGGCATGGCTGCCGCAGTACAGCTCTCGCTCAGTGGCCATCGGCCCACGGTTTTCGAAGCCGGCCGCCAGTTGGGTGGCCGGGCCCGCAATCTGGGGCTGCCAGGCGGCACCATCGCCGACAACGGCCAGCACATTCTGATCGGAGCCTATGCCGAATGCCTGAGGCTCATGCGCGTCGTGGGTGCAGCGCCAGAGCATGCCCTGCTGCGCAGGCCACTGGCCATGCGCTACGCCGATGGCAGCGGCCTGTCCTTCCCCAACCTACCAGCGCCGCTGGACGCACTCGTCGGCATTGCCAGCGCCAGCGGCTGGTCACTTCGCGAACGTACCGCCCTGCTGGCGCGCGCCCTGCGCTGGCGAATTCAGGGCTTTCGCTGCGCAGACCAGGCCACCGTGGCCGACATCTGCAACGGTCTGCCAAAGCGCCTGCTCGATGAGTTCATCGAACCTCTGTGCGTATCAGCCCTCAACCTGCCAGCCTCGCAGGCAAGTGGCAGCATCTTCTTGCGTGTGCTGCATGACGCCCTGTTCGCGGGCACAGGCGGCTCGCACTTTATGGTGCCACGCCGCGGCCTTGGCGATCTCTTTCCCGTCCCGGCTGCGCAATGGCTGCAAGGCCGCGGCCATGCGGTGCATACAGCCAGCCGCATTCAGGAGCTGATTCCACATGGCCGGCAATGGCTGCTGCGTGCATCCAACGCGGCACTGACACCAGCGCTTGAGCAATCGCGCTTCGATGCCGTGCTGCTGGCCTGCTCACCTCAGGAAGCGGCCCGCCTGGCCCTGCTGGCTGCCGAAGACCAGCGACTTCCCGCACGCGACGGCGTGCATTACCAGCACTGGGCACAGACCGCGCAGGCGCTGGAGCACACGGCCATTGCCACGGTCTATGCGCGCACCTGCCATCGCCTTGCAGCCGAGTTGCCTTGGCTTGCACTGCAGCCTGACGAGCAGGCTCCAGCCCAGTTTGTGTTTGACCGTGGGCATCTGCAGCCCTCCGATAACGTCCAGCAAGGTCTGATGGCTTTTGTCGTCAGCGACTGCCGCACGGACCGCGAAACACTGGAGCAGCAGGTACTGGATCAAGCCCGTCAACAGTTGGACTGGCAGGACATTCAAGCTGTGCTGACCGTGGTTGAAAAGCGCGCCACATTTGCCTGCAGACCCGACGTGAAGCGCCCTGGCATGGAACTTGGCCATGGCCTCTGGGCTTGCGGCGACTATGTGAATGGGCCCTACCCGGCGACGCTGGAAGGCGCGGTACGTTGCGGACTCGCGGCGGCTGAGGAGCTGGCCCGGATGGACCAAGGCTGAGCAGCTCTAGAGCAAACCCTATCAGCACAATCCTGATGTCTGGATAGTCCATCTGAACCGGGTTTGACAGCGATTTGACAGCCACAGTTGCAACCATGCTCGAAGAGGCAATCTCTCAGCCGCATAAAGCCAAAAGCAACGGAGACAACATGGCATCCACGTTCGACAAATCCACTCGCGAGATTCTAAGCATCTCGCGCCGCCATCTGCTAACCGGTGCCGGAGCCCTGGCCTGCAGCAGCCTGCTGCCTGGCATGGCCCGCGCTGCCGATGACAGCTGGCCCAACCGCCCGATTCGCTTTGTCGTGCCGTTTGCGCCCGGCGGCAGCTCTGAAATCGTGGCCCGCTCCACCGCCGCAGAGCTGTCCAAGACCATCGGTCAGAACGTATTCGTGGACAACAAGCCCGGCGCTGCGGGCAATATCGCCATGCAGGAAGTGGCTCGCGCCGACGACCAGAGCACGGTCATCCTCGGCCATATCGGCACCCTGGCCGTCAACCCCTATATTTTTGACAAGCTGCCCTGGGACCCGAAAAAGGACTTTGTGCCCGTGAGCCTGCTAGCCAAGGTGCCCAGTCTCTATGTGGTGCACCCCGATCTGCCCGTCAAAAACATTGCCGATCTGGTGGCCTATGCCAAGAAGAACCCCGGCAAGCTCAGCTATGGCTCGGCCGGCAACGGCAGCGCAGGTCATCTGGCCTTCGAATATCTGAAGATGACGGCCGACATCTTCATGCTCCACGTGCCTTATCGCGGCACCGGCCCCATGATGACCGACCTGCTCTCGGGCCGTCTTGATGCTGCCTCGGTCGGCGCCGCCGCGCTGCTGCCCTTCATCAAGGCCGGCAAGGTGCGCTGCATCGCCACCGGTTCGACCAAGCGCCTGCCACAGCTGCCTGATGTGCCCACGGTGGCCGAGCAGGGCTTTCCCGGCTTCGAGATGACCCAGTGGTACGGCATGCTTGCCCCTTCCAGCCTGCCTCGCGCCCATGTGGACAAGCTGGCCGCAGAATGCGCCAAAGCCGTCAAGGCACCCGATGCGCTCAAGCGCCTGCAAGGCGACGCGGCCGAACCCATTGGCAGCACGCCAGAACAGTTTGCCCAGTTCATCGCCACCGAGCAGAACCGCTGGCAAAAAGTGCTCAAGCGCGCGCAGGTGAAACCGGGTTGAACCCCGAGGTGCCGCACCTTCCCCCTTCGTTTCGGAAGGGGGGCAAGATCCTCAATGCAGGGCAGACCTTGCTCGATGTCCTGAGTCGGTCAGCCCTTATGGCGCACAGTTCGTGGCGCAGCTCAGTGGCTCTCTATCCACCACTGGATGATGATCTTGGCGATATAGCCAACAAAGCCCACGCCCAGGCCCAGGCAAATCACAAAGGTGCCGAACTTGCCTGCCTTGGACTGACGCGCCAGCTGCAGGATGATGAACACCATGAACAAGATGAAGGCACCCACGCCCCATGTCAGGAAAAAGTGGGCGATCTGCTCTTCCGTATAACCGAATATCACGACAACCAGGTCCTTACAGCCCTTGCCAGGCCCTGGTCGCGCAGCGCTCAGACGGCAGGCGCTATCGCGTCATCCCTGGCAGGGAATGCCGAGGCATCCACCAGGTCTCGATAGGCGTGCCAGCTGGCATGGCCCAGCAAGGGCATCACAACCACCAGCCCCAGCAGATAGCTGCCAAGGCCCAGCAAAGTCAACATCACAATCAGTGCCGCCCACAAGGCCATGGGGCCCGGGTTGGCCAGCACCACGGACCAACTGGTCAGCACGGCCTGGCGCACGGTCACTCGCCTGTCCAGCATCAGCGGCATCGCCACCACGCTGGACGCAAAAATCGGAGCAGCCAGAAAGCTGCCCAAAGCCATCCATTGCACAAACAGCTGACCGTCCCTGGCCAGCACCACATGCGCAATGAAATCCTGCAGGGTCTGCACCCGCACAGGTGACATCACAGTGATCAGCGATGCCGAAATCAGCACCCAGCCCGTGGCCGCCAGCGCCAGCATGGCGCCGAACCTGACCATGCACCAGTACCCGCCCCGCCCCGTGGCATGGCAGCTTTGCCATTGCGTCCAGGTGCGGCGGATCAGACCCCAGTCTGCCACCTCGCCGCGTTCGACGGCCCTGCTGATGGCGTAGAGGCTGGTGGCCACCAGAGGCCCCACCACCAGAAAGCCCGACAAGGCTCCTGCCATCAACCAGAAGCGATTGTGCCCCAGGGTCAGGATGGCTGCACCGATCAGGATCAAGGCCAGACCATGCGCCAGACTGATTAACGGAGCGTTAGAAATGTCCTGCAAGGCTCTGGACAGCCAAACCAGAGGCCGGCTCCAGGCAATGGTTCGCACAGGTGCCAGCGGAGGCGGCGTGAGAAGGCAGGCAGACAGACAGGTAGGCATAGGCGGTCCTTCTTCGCTGACCCGCAAAGCTTTCCCTCGTCCCGGTCAACGATCTGCCAGCCCCTGACACAACTGCCAAAGGCTGGCGACTGTGACGTGGGGTTCAGGACCCACGCAAGGCCATGCTACCTGCCCGCGGTTGAGCCAGACTGCGTGCATACCCGCATCCATGGCGCCCCGGGCATCCAGCTGCGCATCGTCGCCGATGTGCAGCACATGCTCGGGAGCCACGCCGGCCGCATCCGCTGCCGCCTGAAAAAAACGCGTCTCGGGCTTGGCCATGCCGGCTGCGCTGGCAGACAGCGAGGCGCGAAAATGCTCGCCGATACCCACCACATGCACATTCGCATTGCCATTGGACAGGGCCACCACAGGCCAGCGCTGCGAGAGAAACTGCAGCGCTGGCAAGGCATCGTCAAACAGCTCGACGCGCTGGCGAGCCGCAAAGAACTCCTCGAAGGCCGGTTCGGCCAAGGCGGGATCGTCACCGGCCCTGGTCAGCGCCAGTCGGATGGACTCGCGGCGCAGGCCGCTGAGATCGGCCTTCAGATCCGGGCGCAGTGCAACGATTTCATGACGCAAGGCGCGCACCTTGTCCGTATCGCCCAGGTGCTCGGCCGTACCGGGGGCATGCTGCGCGAGCCACTGCAGCAAAATGGCCTCTGCCTTGGCAATCGTGGGCCAGATGGGCCAGAGCGTGTCGTCCAGATCCAGGCTGATGGCGCGAATCTGGCCGCTGTGGCGCAGGCGCTGAAGAGTTTCAATGGCAAGGGCTGTGGTGTCTTGGGATTGCATGCCCGAAGAATAGCGGCCCGGCTAATGCCGCAAAGCGGCTGCGCCTATCCGATTAGCTGACACAATTGCGCCATGCCATCACGCTTTGCGCCCGAACCCCGCTTCCGCCACGATCAATCCGCACGCACCGGCATCCTGCTGTGCAATCTGGGCACGCCGGCCGCGCCCACGGCCGCCGCAGTGCGCCCCTATCTGGCGGAGTTTCTCGGTGACGATCGCGTGGTCGAGATTCCCAAGCTCGCCTGGTGGCCGATTCTGCACGGCATCATCCTGCGCACCCGCCCGGCCAAGTCGGCTGCCAAGTACGCTACCGTCTGGCATGAAAAGGACGGCTCCCCGCTGCTGCACTGGACCACGCGCCAGGCCACTTTGCTGCGCGGCTGGCTGGGCGAACGCGGCCACAATGTGCTGGTGCTGCCGGCCATGCGCTACGGCACGCCGTCCATTGCGGCCCAGTTGGATGCACTCAAGAAAGACGGAGTGACGCGCATCCTGATTCTGCCGCTGTACCCCCAGTACTCGGGCACGACCACGGCCAGCGTGTTCGACGCCGTCTACGACTGGGCCAGGACCCAGCGCCATATTCCCGAGCTGCGTTTCGTCAACCGCTACCACGACCATGCCGGCTATATCGAAGCGCTGGCACAGCGCATCGAAGCACACTGGCGCGGCCACGGCCGCGGGGACAAGCTGGTCATGAGTTTTCATGGCGTGCCCGAGCGCACCTTGCATCTGGGCGACCCCTATCACTGCGAATCGCACAAGACGGCACGCCTGCTGGCCGAACGGCTCAAGCTCGGCAACGAGCAGTATCTGGTGACCTTCCAGTCGCGCTTTGGCAAGGCCAAATGGCTGGAGCCCTATACCGAACCCTCGCTGATTGCCATGGCCCAGGCTGGCACCCGGCGCGTCGATGTGGTCTGCCCCGGCTTTACCAGCGACTGTCTGGAGACGTTGGAGGAAATCAAGCAGGAAGCGCGTGAAGCCTTTTTGCATGCGGGCGGCCAGCAGTTCGAGTACATAGACTGCCTCAACGACAGTGCACCCTGGATCACCGCACTCAGCGATATTGCCCAGCAGCATATGCAAGGCTGGCCCACCGGGCGCGAGGACGACGCCGAGCTCAAGGCCCGCGCCCAGCACGCCAAGGCGGCCGGCGCGCCGCAGTAGGCGGCCATCGAACGAACTGGCACGGCATATGCTGCCTCCGGCAGCATGCATATTCACGCCCGCTCCATTCGCTATTTCGACATGATTCGCCGCTGCGGCTCCATACGCGAGGCCGCGCGCCATCTGCATGTGGCGTCATCGGCGGTCAACCGCCAGCTGCTGCAACTCGAGGATGAAATCGGCAGCCCGCTGTTCGAGCGCCTGAGCTCGGGCCTGCGGCTCACGGCCGCTGGCGAAGTGTTTTCGCGCCATGTGATCACGGTGCTGCAGGACGAGCACCGCCTCAGCACCGAGCTGGAGCAGCTGCGCGGCGTGCGTCGTGGCTCGGTCAGCGTAGCGGCGGTAGAGGGCTTGAATGCCGACCTGATGCCGGCCGTGCTCACGCAGATGCACAGGCGCTATCCCACGATTCAGATTCATGTGCGCACCTGCGGCTCCCAGCAGGCGGCACAGGCCGTGATTCAGGGCGATGCGGACGTAGGCATAGGCTTTTCGGTCAAGCGCCACGACAATCTGCGCCAATGCACCATGGGCCGCTTCGCGCTGGGTGCCATCGTGCCGCCCAAGCACCCGATTGCCCAGCTGGAGCGCGTGGACTTTGCACAATGCGCGGCCTTTCCGCTGATTCTGCCAACGCCCGAACTCTCCATGCACGACTTGCTGCAGCCCTTGCTGGCGCACCACAAGCGTGCATTGCAGGTGTTGCTGGAAACCTCGTCCATCGAGCTGGCCAAGAGTCTTGCCGAACGCGGCGTGGGCATTTTCTTCCAGAGCCGCCTGGGGCTGGAGCGCGAGCTGCGCGAAGGCCGGCTGGTCCATGTGCCGCTGGATACCCCCACCACGCTGTACTCCGAACTTGGCGTCTATGTGCGTGCAGGACGCACGCTGCCATCGGCACTCGACGCCTTCAACCGCATCGCGGCCGATGCCATAGAAAGCCGCGAGGACGAGGAAAGTGTCGCCCTGCGTGAATGGGTGGCACGCACGCAGACCGCCGCTGCGGCGGCTTCCGCCACGAGCTGAGACCACCCTCGGCCTGTGCCTGCACCGGCATTGTGCGCATCGCTTCTCGCGAATGCACCAATGCCGTGCAAAGCTTTACCCATCAGCGCTTAGCGCTCACATTTTTAGATCACCCTGCAGCAAAAGCTGCGCTATCCAGCACGGACTGCGCTTCCTAAACTGACTCCAGTTCTTCAGTTTCTGGACGCCATTTGTGAGCACCTCTGCCCTCCCCCTCATCGACATCAGCGGCCTGCGCAGCCATGACCCTGTGGATCAGCACCTGGTGGCCGAGCAGCTGCGCCAGGCTTGCGAACAGCGCGGCTTCTTCTATATCACAGGCCATGGCATAGACCCGGCGCTGATCAGCAGCCTGTTTGCCGCCAGCCAGCGCTTCTTTGACCTGCCCATGACCGAAAAGCTGGCCGTGGACAAAAAGCTCTCCCGCTGCAATCGCGGCTATGAGCCGCTGCGCGCCCAGACGTTGGAGAGCGGCGCACCACCCGACCTCAAGGAAAGCTTCTACGCGGGCGCCGAGGTCGCGGCCAACGATGCGCGTGTGCTAGCCGGCCGCTTCAATACCGGCCCCAACCAATGGCCCGAAACCCTACCCGACTTCCGCGCCGTGATGCAGAACTATTACCAGGCGGCCTATGGCCTGGGCGCGACCATTGTGCGCGGCCTGGCCTTGTCGCTGGGCGTGCCGGTCAGCCACTTCGACGGCTATCTCAAGGACGCCGCCGCGACCCTGCGCCTGCTGCATTACCCGCCCCAGCCTGCCAATCCCGAACCCGGTGAGAAAGGCTGCGGCGAACACACGGACTTCGGCGGCGTGACCTTGCTGCTGCAGGACGAGGCCGGCGGGCTGCAGGTCTGGGACAAAGACCTCGGCAGCTGGATCGACGCCCCCCCCGTGGCCGGCGCCTTCGTCGTCAACATCGGCGATCTGTTCGCGCGCTGGACCAACGACCGCTATGTCTCCACCTTGCACCGGGTCATCAATGTCTCGGGGCGCGAACGCTACTCCGTACCCTTTTTCTTCACGGGCAATCTGCTGCACAAGGTGGAATGCATTCCCACCTGCCTGGACGAGGGCGAGCAGCCCAAGTACCCGGCCGTCACGGTGGAGCTGCACCAGATCGAATGCTATCGCCGCACCTACGGTTGACGGAGGCCACGATGAAAAGCTCACGCAATATGGTGCTGATCCACGGGGCCTGGCAAGGCAGCTGGGCTTTTGCCGCCTGGACGCCTCTGCTGCAGGCCCGGGGCTGGAAGGTGCTTGCCGTCAATCTGCCGGGCAACGATGCCGCCGCCGAAGATGACAGCTGCGCCAATCTCGACGGCTACACCGCCCATGTGCTGCGCGTGCTGGAGTCGCTGGACGGCCCTGCCGTGGTGGTAGGTCACAGCGGTGGCGGCATGACAGCGTCTCAGGTCGCCCAGGCCGCCCCCGAGCGGGTCAGCGCCCTGGTCTACCTGGCCGGAATGATGCTGCCCAGCGGCATGAGTTATAGCGATGTGATCGCGCAATGCCGCGCTGCCGATCCGGGCTTTGACTACCAGGGCATAGGCCCGCATCTGGCCTGGAACGAGCAGCGCAATGCCAGCAGCGTGCCGCTGGAAGCCGCCATGGCTTTGTTCCTGCATGACTGCCCTCCGACCGCAGCGCTCAAGGCGGCCAGCCGTTTCTGCGTCCAACCCGAAACGGGCCGGGCCATGGTGAATCGGCTCAGTGCCGACCGTTTTGGCCAGGTGCCACGCATCTATGTGGAATGTCGCCAGGACCGCTCCGTGACGCTGCCGCTGCAGCAGCGCATGCAGCAGCTCACGCCGGGCGCCAGGCGTATCAGCCTCGATTGCGGACATGTGCCCCAGCTGGCCTGCCCTCAGGCCCTGAACGACGCCTTGCTGCCTGCTATCAATGAAATTCAGTCAAAACCCTTTATGAGCTTGCGCATGCCGCTCATCAATGTATAGCAACCAATTACCCCGGACTCGTATTCTTCAGGAGTTATTCATGACGCGCCCCACCACCCACTTCAAACGCTCCGCCCTTTTCGCCGTGCTCGTCGCCTGTGGCGCTGCGGCCCAGGCGGCCGACAAGCTCACGGTACAGCTCGACTGGCTGCCCGGGGGCGACAAGTCCTTTGTCTATGTCGGCGTGCAGCAAGGCTTTTTCAAGGACGAAGGTCTGGACGTGAAGATCGTTCCCGGCCGAGGCTCGGCCGATGCCGTGACCAAGGTGGCCTCGGGCTCTGCCGATGTGGGTTTTGGCGGCATTTCGGCGCTGATGATGGCCGCTGCCGAAGGCAGGATTCCCGTCAAGGCCGTGATGTCGCTGTATTCCAAACAGCCCGATGCGCTGTTCACGCGCGCCGACAGCAAGATCAGGAACCTGAAGGACATGGAAGGCAAGACGGTGGCCATGCCCACCTTCTCCTCGTCGAATGCCCTGTGGCCCATCGTGCTGCAGAAGAACGGCGTGGACGCCAGCAAAATCAAGGTCATCAAGTCGGACCCGGCCACGCTGGCTCCCATGCTGGCCCAGGGCCGCGTGGACGCGACCATCAACTGGGTGACGGTGGCTCCGGCCTTCGGCGCCGTGCTCAAACAGGCCGGCAAGGAGCTGTCGGTCCTGCCCTGGACGCAGTTCGGTCTGGACGGCTATGGCTGGTCCGTCATGGCCAGTGACAAGACCATCAAGGAACGCCCCGAAGTGCTCAAGCGCTATGTGCGGGCACTGGGCAAGTCGCTGGAGTTCTCCATCCAGAACCCGCAAAAGGCGGCCGAGTCACTGAAGGCCCAGGTGCCCGAAGCCGACACTGCCGTGGTCAAGGCCGAATTTGAAGCCTCCATCCCGCTGCTCAGGAACGAGATCAGCCAACGCGACGGCCTGGGCAAATTCGAGCCCCGGCTGCTAGCTGCCACCTGGGGCTGGGTGGCCCAGTCCATGAGTTACGACCTCAAAAAGGTCGACCCGGAAACGCTGGTGGATCGCCGCTTTCTGAGTCAGTAAATCCCATGTGAGGGCGGCGCAGCGCCGCCCTCACGCTCCCGCCCTTGTCCTTCCTTGATCGCCTGCCATGCAATACGTAATCGATCTGAACGCGGTCACCCAGACCTTTGTCTCCAGCGATGGCAGCCCTGTCACGGCCCTGCAAGGCGTGGACCTGCATCTGCGCCGCCACGAATTCGTCTCCCTGATCGGCCCCTCGGGCTGCGGCAAGTCCACCATATTGCGCCTGATTGCGGGTCTGATCCGCCCCAGCAGCGGCGAGGTACGCATCTTCGATCTGCCCGTGACCGAACCACGCGACGAGATCGGCATGGTGTTCCAGAAGCCCACGCTGCTGCCCTGGCTCTCGGTGCTGGACAACATCACCTTCCCCATGCGCCACAAATACGGCCATGTGGAAATGAAGGAGGAGGCCCGCGCCCAGCAACTGCTGGAGATGATCGGCCTCAGGGACTTTGGCCACAAGCGGCCCCACGAACTCTCGGGCGGCATGCAGCAGCGCGTCGCGATTGCACGCTCGCTGCTGCATGACCCGGACATCTTGCTGATGGACGAGCCTTTTTCGGCGCTGGACGCACTCACACGCGACGAGATGAGCCTGGAGCTGCTGCGCATCTGGAACGAGCGCCCCAAGACCGTGGTCTTTGTGACCCACTCCATCCAGGAGGCCTTGCTGCTGTCCGACCGCATCGTGGTCATGAGCGCTCGCCCGGGCCGCGTGGCCGACATCATCGATGTGCCGCTGGCACGACCGCGCAGCATGGCCACCCTGGCCGATCCTGTGTTTACCGAAATGGCCAACGAGATTCGTCTCCAGGTCTTCAGCAAACACCCCGCACACGCCTGAAGATCCTCCCGCAGCCCCAAGAGGCCCTCTATGTCTGCCCTCATACAACGCCATGCTTCGCTGCTGGTCTTCCTCGCCGTCCTGCTGTTCTGGGAGGGCACCTGCCGCCTGGCGCATATCCCGGAATACATTTTTCCCGCTCCCAGCCAGATCTGGCTGGCTGCTTCCGAGATGGGGCTGCAGCGCTGGCTGGAGCATGTCACGGCCACCTTGCAGGTCGCGCTCATAGGCTATGCGCTGGCGATCGCGCTGGCCATTCCGCTGGCCATCGCCATCACGCGATCGCAGCTGCTCTCGAAAATCATCATGCCCTGGCTGGTGGTGATCCAGTCCACTCCCATCGTGGCCGTAGCCCCCATCATCGTCGTCACTCTGGGCGCCGGCCTGCTGCCCCGCGTGGTCATCACCACGCTGATTGCCTTTTTCCCGCTGGTGGTTTCCACCGCCCTGGGCCTGGCCTCGGTGCCGACTGAGCTGGTGGAGCTGTCGCGCTCGCTGCGCGCCACCACCAGCCGCCAGTACTGGCAGATTCGCATGCCGTTTGCCGTGCCCTATGTGTTTTCGGCCCTCAAGGTCTCCATCACGCTGGCCATTGTGGGAGCCGTGGTCGCCGAGTTCGTGGCTGCGGAAAAAGGCCTGGGCTATCTGATTCTGTTTGCCACCTCCTCCTTCAAGGTGCCCGTGGCCTTTGCAGCACTGGCACTGCTGGTGCTGTGCAGCCTGCTGCTCTATGGTGGCGTGCAGCAGTTGCACAAGCGCTTCTTTCCCTGGAGCCAGAGCACTCCAGCCTGATCAACACAAGGACCGCCACCATGACAGACAAGAACTTACCCCCTCAGGGCCTGACGCCCTCTGCCGAGCAAATCCAGCGCAATCTGCGTCGCGCCCAGGACGTGGCCCAGCGCGCCACCCAGATGGGCCACCACCCCTTCGGCGCCGTACTGGTGGGCCCCGACCAGGAGACCGTGCTCATGGAGCAGTGCAATATCGACACCGTCAACCACGCGGAATCGACCTTGGCGCGCATGGCGGCCACCAATTACACGGCCGAGTTTCTCTGGAGCTGCACGCTCTACACCAATGTGGAGCCCTGCTGCATGTGCGCCGGCACGGCCTACTGGGCCAATATCGGCCGCATCGTGTTCGGCATGACCGAGCACCGATTGCTGGAGTGCACGGGCAGCCATGGCGAGAATCCGACCATGAGCGTCTCGTCACGCTATGTCTTCGATCATTGCCAGAAGGCCGTGGAGCTGATCGGCCCCGTACCCGAGATGGAGGCCGAGATCGCCGCCCAGCAGCAAGCCTTCTGGGCGCGGCGCTGAGAACCACGCCAGCAGGACGCTGCCATGCTGCTAACCCATCCCTCGTCACCCCAGGCCGCGCAGGCCCTGGCCCGCAAGCTCGGCAATGCCGCCTGCTTCATCGCCGGGGGCACGCTGCTGCAGCAGTCATGGCCCGAGCCTCGTCTGGCCCCGTCGGCCACACATTTCATCAATGTGATGCACTGGCCCGAGATGCAGCAGATCAGCCTCGGCCCGCAATATCTGCACATCGGTGCAGGCATGCGGCTGGAGGCCGTCCGCCGTCACCCCTGGGTGCAGCAGCACGCGCCCGTGCTCGTCAAGGCCCTTGATCAGCTAGGGGCCATGGGAATACGCCGCCTGGGAACCCTGGGCGGCAATATAGGCTGGGGCGAAGGCGACTGCTGCCCGGTATTGCTGGCCATGGATGCGCAGGTCGAGTTGACGGACGGCAACCTGCAGTCGCTGGCGCAGACGCTGAAGCTCATGGACCGGCCCCTGATGCTGTCGTTCCTGCTGCCGCGCAGGGATGTGATGGAGCCCCGGCCTTTGGTATTCGAGAAAGTCGGCTATCGCGCGGCATTCTCCCCCGCGCGCCTGCGCATGGCCTTGCGCTGGAGCGATGCACAAAAGCGCCTGAGCCTGGACCGCATCGCCGTGGCGGCTCCCGGCATTGGCGTGCACCGCCTGCAAGCCACGGAAAAGCTGCTGAGCTATGCGCAGGAGCTGCAGATCCGACCCTCCCTCGGCGATATACGCACCACCTGCGAGCAAAGCCTGCCCCCCGACCTGGCCCGGATCGCCAGCCGCCTGATTGCCGGACATTGCGGGCTGCTGGCCTGAACCGCCATGGAATTTCTCACCACTCATCACATTCGCGATCTTGGCCTGGAGCCTTTGCCGATCCGACCCGACGCCGCAGTCAAGCTCGGCGGCAACCCGGGCTTTCTGAGCGACCGCATTCAGCCAGGTCAGCTGCGCGGAGCGATTCTCGGCAGCCCCCATCCCCATGCACGCATTCTGCGCATCGATACCAGCGCCGCCAAAGCTCTTGCGGGTGTCCATGCCGTGGTCACACATGCCGATATCCCGGGCTTCAAGTACTACGGCCTGCGCAAGGAGGATCGGCCCGTGCTCTGCATCGACAAAGTGCGCCATGTGGGCGACCCGGTCGCCGCCGTTGCGGCCGTGGACATGGAGACGACGCGCCAGGCTCTGGCGCTGATCCGCGTCGAATACGAACTCCTGCCCTCGGTCTGCGACCCGATCGCTGCCCTTGACGGCACGGTGGCCGCCAACCCACAGGTCCATCAGGACGGCAATCTGCTGCATGCCGCCAGCCACCGCCAGGGCGACATGTCTGCGGCCCAGGCAGCCACCGTACACAGGGTGCAGGACAGCTATGTCACGCCGCGCCAGATGCACGCCTTTCTCGAGACCGAAGGCGGGGTGGCCGAGCCAGATGGTGCGGGCGGCCTGCGCCTGTTCTTCGGCGGCCACAACCCTGCGCGCGACAAGCAGGTCATCGCCGATATGCTGGGCCTGGCGCATGACAGGGTGCATGCCGTAGGCTCGCCCGTGGGCGGCTCCTACGGCGGCAAGGACGAGCTGACGATTCAACCCATCGCGGCCCTGCTGGCCTGGAAGACGCAACGCCCCGTGCGGCTGCATCTGACACGTCCGCAATCGGTGGACCTGGGCGTCAAGCGCCATCCCATGCAGATCGCAATGCAGACCGGCTGCGATGCACAGGGCCGGCTTACCTACCACCAGGTGCAGATAGTGGCCGACACCGGAGCCTATGCCACGCATGGCCCCGAGGTGCTGGATGCCGCGCTCGAGCATGCCCCCGGCCCCTACCGGTATCAGGCACTGGACCTCAGTGCCAGGCTGGCCTATACGAACAACGGCATCGCGGGCGCGTTTCGCGGCTTTGGCGCCGTGCAGGTGCAATTTGCACTCGAGCAGCAGATGGACAGGCTGGCTGCGCTGGTCGGCATGACAGCTGACGCGTTTCGCGCCCTCAATCTCGCTGCTCCCGAAGCCCCCGGCCCGCTGGGCCAGCATGTCGTGCCGTTTGACGGCGCCCAACGCGCACTCGATGTCGCCCGCCGGCAAGCGCTGTGGCGCGGGCCGCATCGCTGGGCCAGCGCGGACGGCCGCCATCTGCACGGCGTGGGCCTCACGCTGATCCACCGCAGCGACGGCTTTGGCAAGGGAGGCCCCAGCGACTGCCGCATGGAGCTGGCCCTGGCCGCCGACGGAGCGATCGAGCTGCGCTGTGGCTTTACCGAGCTGGGACAGAACCTGGTCGGGACCATCCAGAGCCTCGGCGCCCGCTATCTGGGCTGCGCTGCCGATGCCATCCGGCCGGTACTGGGCGATACGCGGCTGACGCCCGACTCGGGCCCGGTGGCCGCCTCGCGCGGCACCACACTGGTATGGCGCGCCTTGCAGCAGGCAGTCCAGCCCTGGCAGCAAGCCTTGCTACTGACTGCCGCAAGACTGCGGCCCGATATTCCTCTGCGCTGCGGCGCACGAGGCCTGGAAAGCGATGCAGGCCTGTGCCTCAGCTATGCCGATCTGGCAAAGGCATCGGGCGAACAAGCGCCCTGTATCTCCATCGACCTGCGCGCAGAGGACCCGGAGGGCAACGCGCATGACACCCACTTCGTCTTCGGAGCCTGCGCCGCCATTGCCCAGGTACGCATCGACACCTGGAACGGCATGGTTCAGGTGCAGCGGCTGGTGATGTGCACGGCGCTGGGCCCCGTGGCATCGGCCCAGGGCTATCTGGGCCAGATGGAAGGCGGCGCCCTCATGGGTCTGGCCATGGGCACGCAGGAGGAGCTGGCTTGCCTGGACGGCCGCTACCAGGCGCGCAATCTCGACGGCTATCTGATCCCCACGCTGGCCGATGCCCCTGACATGCAGGTGCTGGCGATCGAGAACCTTCCCGAGGGCGACCCCATAGGCCCGCGCGGAGCCGGCGAGATCAGCGTCAACCTGGCCCTGCCTGCAGTGGCCAATGCTCTGGCCGCCGCACTTCAGCACCCCATCACGCAACTGCCCATGACCCCTGAGCGCGTGATCGCGCTGCTGGAAGCGGGCGCGGAGCCCTTCACACCATGACGACGACCCACATCCCGGATCACGGCGTAAAGCCGCTCGCAGCCAGCGCGAAGGAGGCCCCGGCTTTTGTGCTGCAGCTGAATCTGAACGGCCAGCCGGTCAGCGCCAGCTGCAGCCCCGATACCCGGCTGCTGACCTTGCTGCGCGAGCACTGGAACCTCACCGGAGCCAAGCCTGGCTGCGAAGTGGGACGCTGCGGAGCCTGCATGGTCTGGCTCAATGCGGAGCCCGTGAACGCCTGCCTGCTGATGGCCTATCAGATCCAGGGCCACACCGTGCGCACCATCGAGTCCGTGGCTCAGGACAGCGCCAGCGAACCCGTGCGCGACGCGCTGGCGCGCTGCGGCGGCGTGCAATGCGGCTATTGCACCTCCGGCATGGTCATGAGCATGAGCTGGCTGCACCAGCAGCAGCCCCGTCCCACGGCCGCCGAGGCCGAGGCCCAGATGTGCGGAAACCTTTGCCGCTGTACGGGCTATGGCGGTATCCGGCGTGCTGTGCATGAGCTGTTTCCAGCTGGGCAAATCGCATGATTTTTCTAAATCAATAGCTGCAATCTCTTACCTACAAAGCGATTCATCCACTTTTAACCACATTTATCAGAAACCACGCCGTTGGCTTGCCGGTTCATGACCCCAGGCAATAAGCAGACAAGTTTATCTTGGTTGGCCCTGTCGCGGCAAGACCGGACAATAGAGGCCCTGGGCATAGCCATGCCCCTGACGAATCGGCTTTGCCGACTCCTGCCATGAAAAACTCTCTGACACGCTATGCACTGGGTCTGGGCTTGAGCCTGGGTGCCAGCGCCTGGGCGCTCGCGGCCCAGCCCCTGCTCAGCCCCGAGCAACTGCAGCCGCTGCTCCAGCAGGCCGATATCCGCCTGATCGATATCCGCGACCCCAAAGCCTTCGAGGCCGGCCATATCGCCCAGGCCGCCAACGCCCCCTACGGTAAATGGCGCGGCCCGGCCACCAATCCTGGCGAGCTGCCCGACCAGGCCAAGCTGGTGGCGCTGATCCAGTCCCTGGGCCTGACGCCGACCACACATGCCATCGTGATCTCCAGCGGTGCCGATGCCACGGACTTCGGTGCCGCAGCGCGTGTGTACTGGACGCTCAAAAGCCTGGGCCTCAAGGAGCTGTCCATCGTCAACGGCGGCATGAAAGCCTGGGAAAGGGCAGGCAAGCCCCTGGGCAAGACCCAGACGCAGATTGCGCCCAGCAGCTACGCCCCGACTTTTGACGCCAGCTGGCTGGCCACCCAGCAGGACGTGGGCAAGCATATCGACCTCTCCAATGCGGCCCTGGTGGACTCGCGCCCCGACGCCTTCTATCTGGGCAAGACCCGCGCGCCGGCCGCCAAGCTCTCGGGCACCCTGCCCGGCGCACAGCAACTGGATTTCAACCAGTGGTTTGTTCCCGGGACTTCGCAGTTCGTGGATGCCGCCAAGGCCCGGGAAATCGCCGCCAAGATCGAGCGCCCGCAAGGCCAGGACATGGTGGCCTTTTGCAACACCGGTCACTGGGCGGCCACCGACTGGTTCGGCCTGTCCGAAATGGCGGGCCTGCCCAATGTGAAACTGTATGCAGGCTCCATGGTGGACTGGACGCAATCCAAGGACGCGCCGCGTATGGCCAACCAGCCGGGCCGCGCCCAGTCCTTGGCCTATGACGCCCAAAAATGGTGGGAAAAAACATTCAAGTAACCCCCTGAGTCGCTTCGCGCCTTCCCCAAGCCCGGCGCCCCCAAGGCACCCTTACTGCGAGGCGGCGGGGCCGCCCAGGACTTGCTTGGTGTCTCTGACTTGGTGTGTGGCGGTTTTACAAGCCTCGAACTCTTGAGGCACTGAATTAACACTAACAACATGAAACGACTTCCCATAACGGCCTTGCTGGCCGTTTTCTTTGGCTGGCTGCTGTGGTCGGTCTCGGTGCGTCAGGCGGCATTGTTTGCCGTGGGCATAGGCCTGGGCGCGGTGCTGGCCGGCAAGCGCTTTGGCTTCACCACGGGCTGGCGCATGCTGGTCGAGGAAAAAGACGGCAGCGGCATCTTCGGCCAGTTGCTGCTGCTGGCGCTGGCTGCGGCCCTGGCTATGCCTTTGCTGGGCCATTTCCCGGAGCTGACGGCAGCTCTGGGCCCACCCAGCATCAGCTTGCTGGTCGGTGCCTTTGTCTTCGGCCTGTGCATGCAGATCGCCGACGGCTGCGGCAGCGGCACCCTATACAAGGCTGGCATGGGCATCCCCATGAACACCGCCATACTGCCCTTGTTTGCGATCGGCAGCTTTCTGGGCAGCCTGCATCTGGGCTGGTGGCTGGACCTGGGCAATGCCGCCCCCGTGGGTCTGGTCACGCAATGGGGCTGGGCTCCAGCGCTGATCGCCACGCTGGTCGCACTGGCCGTGATCGCTGCAGGCGTGGCCCTGTATGTGAAAAAGGCCAATGCCGCCCTGAACCGCCCGGCCAAGCCGCTGCTGGTGCGCAAATGGCTGGTGGGTGCCGTGCTGCTGGCCATCCTGGCCACGCTCAACCTGATCATTGCGGGCCAGCCCTGGGGCGTGGTCTACGGCTTTGGTCTGTGGGCCGCCAAGATCGCCAACGCCACGGGCGCCGTCGATCTGGCCAGCAACTGGTTCTGGAGCCAGCCTGGCAATGCGGCGCGCCTGAACGAGACCGTGCTGCTGGACGTGACCAGCATCACCAATATCGGCATTCTGGGCGGCGCACTGTGGATTGCCGCCGGCAAGCCCACGGCGGCCAAGGCACTGACAGGCACGCAGTGGGTCGTGGCCCTGGTGGCAGGACTGGTGCTCGGCTATAGCTCTCGCCTGGCTTTCGGCTGCAACGTGGGTGCCATGCTCTCGGGCATCTCCACCGGCTCCATCCACGGCTGGATCTGGGTGCCACTGGCATTTGCGGGCACCATCTTCGGACTGCGCATCCGCCGCCATTTCGGCTTCTGAGCAAGGAACAACCATGACCTCACCTAGCACCTTGCGCACCGTATTCTGGGCCGTGCTGCTCGTCTTTCTGGCCTGGGACTTTCATACATCGCCAGCCATCGACCTGCGCTTCGAAGCGCCGCTGATTGCCGCGGGCTCCGGCCAGGCCGCACAGGGCGGGCATTGCTCCATGCCTGCCGGCAAGTAAGCGCTTCGACCCCACCCGCTGCCCTGCCCAGAGAATGGTCAGGGCATTTTTCTTTGGGGCCTGCTCAGGCCTCGGGCTTTTCCAGCTCGAACCCGGCCGCCTCCCAGGCCGTCAGGCCACCGGACAATGGGCGGACATTGTGAAATCCCGCACGCTGCAATTGCCTGGCCACACGCGCGGCGGAGATCTCGTCGGGGCAGTCGCAATACACGACCAGGCCATGCTCATGCCGCTCACGCGGCAGCAAGTGCTCGTAGGCCGCCCTGCCCTTGCCCTGATGCTCCAGCCAGGAGCTGGCACCGGGAATATGACTCTGACCGAAGAGCAGGGGTTCGCGCACATCGATCACCGTCGGCGTGATGCCCTGAGCGTTGAGCCCCGCCAGTTCCTCGACCGACATGCGCGGCATCTTCAGCGAACGCACCACGCGCTGCCTCTGCCACCACTTGCGCGCCACGAAAACTGAGAACGCCACACACAGCAGCAGCAGCCCCCATTTGCCCAGGGCCGTCAGCACATCGAGCAAATCCTGCACCGTGGAGCTGAACAGCGAGCCCAGAAACACGGCCGAGCCCACCCAGATCAGGGCCCCCAGCGTATCGAACAACACAAAGGTACGCAGCGGCGTGCCCACCACGCCGGCCAGCGCACTGGCAATGGAGGCAAAGCCCGGCACGAACTTGGCCACCAACAAAGACCTGGCTCCCCAGCGACCATAAACGGACTCGGTCTGACGGATGCAGGCATCGGGCGAGAGCGAAATGCGGCAGATACGTCCCAGCACCCTGTGCCCATAGGCTCGGCCTGCGTGGTACCAGAGCACATCGGCCATCAGCGCTGCGGCCACCGCAATCACGGTGAGCCAGCCAAGGCGTGCCAGGCTGCCGCCCTCCAGCGCTCCGGTCACCACCAGCACCGGATAAGCCGGGATGGGTGCGCCCAGCTGCTCCACGAGCACATTGAGAAAGACAATGCCGAAGCCGTATTCCCGAATCAGATCGACGACAAAACCCATGACCCACGCTCCTTACCCCGACCAGGGTGAGCCACCGATGCTAGCGAGACGCGAACATCCCCAGTGCTGCGAGGTTGTTGCGCTTCATGCCTGGTGCAGATGGGACAGAACGGCCTCGAAATGCGCACTCACATTGAGCGCCGGCGCATGGCCGCAATCCGGCACTTCCAGCCAGGTCAGCAGACCTCGGGCACCAGGGCCGCGCTGCTGCATTTGCTCAGCCACCGGCTTGAGCACCAGATCGGACTGCTCGCCGCGCAGCAACAGCACGGGCAGGTGCAGCGCGTCATAGTGATCCCATAGCAGATAGTCGTTGTCATGCTCGGTGAACTGCTCGATCATGCGCGGGTCGTAATGCGGGGTGACGCGGCCGTCATCGCAACGGCGCGTACTGGTCTCGGTGAGCTTGCGCCACTCGAAATCGCTGAGCCAGCCATAGGGCTTGTAGGCCGCGCGAAAAAAGCCTTCCAGCTCGGCGACGGTGTCAAACACCGGCGGCCGGCCGGCATAGCTCCTGATGCGGGCCAGCGCAGCCTCGGCCAGCTCGGGCGCATTGTCGTTGAGCGTGAGCGTGAGAATGCGCTGCCTGAGATCCGGTTCGAACAGGCCGGATGCGCAGACCGTACCTATCGCACCGCCCATGCTGGTGCCCACCCAGTGCACCTGCTGCAGTGCCAGCGCATCCATGAGCTCGCGCGCCAGACGGGCATAAAAGCGCAACTGATACTCCTCGCGCGGATTGCGGCTCCACTGGCTCAGGCCTCGACCCAGCGTATCCGGGCAGATGACGCGATAGCCTTGCGCCGCGAGAAACTGCGCCAGTGCATCCATGTCGCGACCCGTGCGTGCCAGGCCATGCCAGGCGATCACCGCAGCCTTGATCGGGCCTTGCGGCTGCCAGTCAAGGTAATGAATTTCGTAGCCAGCGCAGTTCGCATAGCGGGATGCCGGCACGGTGGCCGCAGAAGCGCAGTTGTTGGGCATGGCAGGTTTCAGCATCAAAAAGGCCTCTAGCGCATATGTGATGAGCGCTATCAGCTATCAACTTCGGTAGTCGGCCGGCAGCCGTAGCCGCAGGCCGGTCATACGTATCAGTCCGGCACGCGGATGGCTCCGGCACTGACCTCTATCCTGTCGGCCGCTGCTGGCGTGCCGGCAATCAGCGGCAGATTGGCCGGCTGTATGGCCGGTGCCTGGCCCGGGTTGCCACCACGCGGCACGGTGCGCACCACCTGGCTGGGCGGCAGCGCCTTGCCGCTGGCAAGGTGGTCATACATGGCATCGAGCGCGCGGTTCAGGTAGACATGCAGCGGGATGTAACGCGTGTCGTAACCCGGCAGCACGGTCGGCAGGCCGATGAAGCTGTCGAAATGCTGGGCATTTGTGACCTCCACATAGCTGAGCTTGCTGGCAGCGCCTTCCACCCTCCGGTTGAGCGCCACATAGGGCCGCGTCGTGTGGTTCACGGGCAGCAGCGCATCCGCACGGCCATGGACGATGATGGTCGGCTTGCCCTGCAAATTGCCGCTGCGTCTTGTCTCGTCGATACCAGCCTGTAGCGCCCTGGCGGAGCCATCGTTGCCGGTGACGAGATTGCGCAGGCACAGCGCACCCGGCGTGTTCCAGTCGGCCACGCCCGAGTTCATCGACACGGAGAGGAAATCGCGCGCGGCACCGAACTTGCCCTTGTTGTTGATGAGCTGCACGCCGCTCGATGGGGGCACGCCGTTGCCCGTGGAGAACATGCTGACCAGCGCCCCGGGGGCCAGCGGCGTCACTGCGCCAGCAGCCGTCGCACCGGCATAACTGTAGCCGCAGAGGTTGTCCTTCACGCTGGCGCGCGAGAGCGAGTTGGCAAAGGTGACCGACACGGCGGGCGCCACCTCAAAGGCGGCCAGCGAGGCATGCAGCTCGCTGGATTCCGGTTCCCAGCCATAGTCGCGCAGCCTCTGCAAAGCTTCTTCGGCCTGGGCCGCCGTGGTCATGGCGTTCAGCAAACCGGCAGTCCTGAGTGCCGCGCAGCGGTTGGGCGCAATCGGCAGAGCCGTGCTGGCAAAGCCCGCGGCAAACGCAGCCGCATAGGGCGAGCCGCTGATCGAAGCTGCCAGAGAGGCACAGGGCTGGTAGAGGTTGGCATAAGTCGTGAAGTCCACCAGCGTCTTGCCCACCACAGGCAGCGCCGTGCCGCCGCGCTGCACGGTCACGCCGGGGTTGGCGGGCAATTCAACCGCTGGCTCGGACACGGCTACGCCGTTGATCAGCCCTTGCGAGTCCTGTTCGGCGGCGGCAATCGCCGCGCCGCCGCCGTTGGAGATGCTTGATGCGATGACGATGGTGTTGCTCGGTTTGAGCGTCCGCAGACGTTCGCCCAGAATGTTGCGGTCCCCATAGCGCTCGTTGAGCACGTAGTAGGCGAACTCCACGGCCTGCAGCGTGGTACGGCCCCAGTCCTTCTCTGGGTTCTGGCCCGAGTGCGCATGCTTGAAGGCAAAGCGGTTGGGCGTGGCAGTGTTGAAGGAAGCCAGCTCGCCAGCCGTGAGTCCCGCATTGAATGCAGCCTGCTTGCCCGCTGCCGCAGCCGTGCTGCGCGTGCCGTCAATCAGAGGCACAGTGTCGTTCATGAGGTCATGTGGCGCGGCCCCCGTGCCCTTGTCGGAATAGGCCACCGCGCAGCCGCGCTTGAGCCCCCATTCACCCGTCGTGATGGCGCCGTACACGCCGCGCGATCCCGAAGCCGTGGCGGTGATGATGCAGGCCTTCCTTGGGTCAAAGCTGGCCGGCACCTGCACCATGAGCGTGACGTTCTTGCGGCCCGTTCCGTCGTCCGAAAACGCGATGTACTCGATGCCGGCAATCCTGCCTTCGCCGGCCGTCACCCGGCCCTGCACATCCACATTGGGGCCGTAGAGCGTGCCGTAGCCACCCGCAGCTGTCATGTCCAGCATGGCGCGGTAATTGGTGTAAATGGCCAGGCGGCGCAGTTCGGCCGCCGTGGGCTGGAGCGCAATGGCAAAGCCCGGTGCCGTGGCCGCAGCCAGGCCGCTCTTGCCCATGCCTGCGGTCAGCAGGTCATCGCTGCTGCCGTCATAGCTCTGTTGCCGCACCGTGCCCAGGTAGCCGGGTTTGGCATTGAGCTCGCCTCCATCGCCGCCCCCGCAGGCGGTCAGCACGGCAGCCGCCAGCACCGCTAGGGCTGCGGGCGGTAAGGCAATCGCATAGGTCTTCTGCATGGGCTTTGTCTCCTGTCGTAGTGAAAGCAGTCAGAGAAGGGATGCCAGTAAAAGATGTCAGGGTTTGCGCGCCGCAGCCGCGCGCAGCCGGCCAACCACGCCGGTAGGGAAGTAGTAGACCGACAGCACGAACAGCAGACCCAGCCACAGCAGCCAGCGGTCCGGCGACAGCAGGGCCGACAGCCATGGCAGGCTGACGGCGGCTTCGCTGCCTAGCCGCAGCAAATCCTGCAGATAGCTTTGCGCGACCAGAAAGATGACGGAGCCGATCACCGCGCCATAAATCGTGCCCATGCCGCCGATCACCACGATGAGCAGACAGTCCATCATGATCTCGAACGAGAGCGAGGTATCGGGCCCGTTGTAGCGCAGCCAGACGGCCAGCATGGCGCCGGCCACGCAGGCGAACAGGGCCGACAGCACGCTGGAGGTGGTGCGATAGATCACCACGCGGTAGCCAATGGCTTCAGCACGGAATTCGTTCTCGCGAATCGCCTGCAGCACGCGGCCGAAGGGCGAATTGACGATGCGCAGCAGCATCAGTACCAGAACCACGGCCACGGCAAACAGCAGGTAGTAGCTGATGATCCTGCCATCGATGAGGATGCCGAAGATCTCGTTCTCGAACGGCTCGAAGCTGGGCGACAGCCATTCGGGCATCTTGAAGGTCAGGCCGTCCTCGCCTCCCGTCCAGTCAGACAGCTGCGACGCCAGGGTCTGAAATGCAGCCGCCACCGCCAGCGTGATCATGGCAAAGAAGATGGCGCGCACACGCAGGGAGAACAGGCCGATGGCCAGGGACAGAACGAGCGACACCAGCAGCGCCGCGCCCAGCCCCAGGGCCAGCGCCCCCCAGCCCGGGCCCAGCTTGCCCGAGGCAATGGCCACGCCATAGGCGCCTATGCCGAAGAACATGGTGTGGGCAAAGCTGACGATGCCGGTATAGCCCAGCAACAGGTCAAAACTGGCCACCAGCACTACAAAGATCAGCACCTTGGCCGCCACATTGAGCGCCTTGACGCCGGGAAAGGCAAACGGTGCCACGGCAAGGCCGATGAAGATGAGCAGCAGCATCAGCGCCAGGATGCGGCTGCGCGGCAGATCACCCGAGAGCAAACGGTTGAGCATTCTGTTCTCCTTCAGCGGTTGGCGACCGGATAGATGCCTTGGGGACGCCAGAGCAGGATGGCGACCATCAGTGCAATATTGGAAAACAGCGCCACCTTGGGCACCAGAAAGCCAGCGTAGTTGGCCATCAGTCCCACAAGCAGCGCACCGATCAGCGCGCCGCCCGTGCTGCCCAGGCCACCGATGATGATGACGATGAAGATCAGCACATTGACCTGGGCGCCCATCTGCGCCACCACGTTCTGCTGGTACAGGCCCCACATTACGCCACCCAGCCCGGCCAGGGCCGAGCCTGCGACGAACACGGCCACAAACAATCGGCGCACGCGGTAGCCCAGGGACTCGACCATCTCGCGGTCCTGCACGCCGGCGCGGATCAGCAGACCGATCTTGGTACGCGCCAGCGTCCAGGCCAGCGCGGCGAACACGGCTGCGCCCACCAGCACGGCGAAGACCCGGTATTTCTCCACGGCCGCATCGCCCAGCAGCCAGGCGCCCTTCATGGCTTCGGGCAGCGGCAGCGGAATCTGCTGCGGACCCCAGATGACCTTGATCAACTCCTCGCCAATGATCATGCCGCCCATGGTGATGAGAATCTGCTTGAGGTGCTGGCCGTAGACGGGCCGCACGATGAAGCGCTCGAAGGCCAGACCCAAGGCACCCGCCACCAGCATGGCCATCACCATGGCGGGCAGCACGGCCACCAGGTTGCGCCACAGCTGCGCCGAGCCCGTCCAGTCGCCCATGGCACCGAGCACGCTTGTGGCAACGAAAGCCCCCAGAGCGATGAACACGCCATGGCCGAAGTTGAGCACGTCCATGAGGCCAAATACCAGGGTCAGCCCCGAGGCGATGATGAAGATGATCATGCCCATCGCCAAGCCCGCCACCGTCAGCGTGAGCCAGGTGCTGGGAGAGCCCACCAAGGGCAAGGTGGCCAGCGCCAGCAGCGGCACCAGCAGCAGCGGCTTGTAATCCAGGTCCTTGCGCATCATGTCTTCACCTCGGCGCGAACTTTCATATCCATAGCTGCCTGCGCTTGACCAGCAAGCGCTCGATTTGCTTTTTGTTTTGATTTTCGTGACCTCATAGCGCCAGCCCCAGCAGCGACTGCTGCAGTTCCTCGTCGGCCGCAAGATCGGCCATGCGGCCCGCGTGCACGACACTGCCGTTGTCCATGACGGCCACGCCGTCGCCCAGGCGCTTGGCGAAGGCAAGGTTCTGCTCGACCAGCAAAATGCTCACGCCGCTGGCCTTGAGCTGGGCGAAGGCTTCGATCATGTTGTTGATGATGGCCGGTGCCAGGCCTTTGCTTGGCTCATCCACAATGAGCAGATCGCGCGGCTCGACGATGGCGCGCGCCACGGCCACCATCTGCTTTTGCCCGCCGCTGAGCTTGCCGGCCGGGTAGTCCCAGAATTTCTGTACGGCCGGGAACAGCTCGTAGATCCAGTCCAGGCGCGAGCGGTCCATGCGCGCCGCATGCGAGGCCGAGCGTGCAGCCAGCAACAGGTTTTCCTTGACCGTGAGATCGGCAAAGATGCCCATGTTCTCGGGCACATAGGCGATGTTGAGCTGGGCAATCGCCGGCGTGGCCAGGCGCGTGATGTCCTTCTGGCCAAAGCGGATGCTGCCCTGGCTGACCTGCCACAGGCCCATGATGGTGCGCAGCGTGGTGGTCTTGCCCGCGCCATTGCGGCCCAGCAGCAGGGTGACCTCGCCGCGCGGCACAGCCAGGTCCACGCCGTGGAGGATGTGATAGGCGCCGATATGGGTGTGCACGCCCTGGAGCTCCAACAGTAGCTCGCTCATGGCTGTTCTCCTCGTCCCCCAGACGGGGGAAGACCGGGATGGGGGGGAGCGTCAATGCCGCCAACGGCATCCTGGGGCGTCAGACCCAGGTATGCCTGCTGCACCACGGGCGAGGCAATGACTTCGGCCGGTTTGCCGTCGGCCACCAGCGTGCCATTGGTCAGCACGATGATGCGGTCGGCCAGTTCGCGCACCACATCCATCTTGTGCTCCACCAGCAAAATGATCTTGCTGCGATCCTTCTTGAGTTCGCGTATCAGGTCCAGAATCACAGGCGCCTCGTCATGGCTCATGCCCGCCGTAGGCTCGTCGAACATATAGACCTGCGGCTCCAGCGCCATGAGCAGCGCCACCTCGAGCTTGCGCTGGTCGCCGTGCGGCAGGGCCGAAACCGGCTCATCGCGCCGCGCCCACAGCGCCACTTGCTCCAGGATTTGCTGCGCACGCGCCAGCAATGCGCGGTGGTCGCTCCAGATGCTCCAGAGGTTCATGCCGCGCCGGTGCGCGCCCTGGCGCGTGGCCTGCACCGCCAGGCGCACGTTCTCCAGCACCGACAGGGCCGGGAACAGATTCGTGAGCTGAAAGGCCCGCCCAAGGCCGGCACGCGTGCGTGCCGAAGGCGGCAGGCCCGTGAGGTCGCGCCCCTGCAACGACACCCTGCCCTCCGTGGCCCGCAGCTGCCCCGAGATCAGATTGAAGTAAGTGGTCTTGCCCGCGCCATTGGGGCCGACGATGGCCGTCAGCGTGCCCGGCTCGAAGGAGCAGGTCACGCTGTTGACCGCCACATGGCCGCCAAAGCGGATGGTGAGCTTGTCTGTGGTCAGCATGGATGAAAAGGAGAGATTCCGGGCATGGCGGCAGGCAGTCGCAAGAATTTCAGGCCAAAGGGGCCTCCAGCGCTTGGTGGACAAGCGCCATCAGCTTTCAAAGATGGAATGGGCACCCGCCGCATTGCGGGCCGCTCAGTCAGCGCCCGTTGCGCACGGGAACGTTCATTTCTTCAGGCTTGATCTCGCGCACCAGCTCGGGCACGCCCCAGGCCATGGCCGGATCGTTCTTGATCCTGAAGTGGTACATGCTCTGCATGGCCTGGTGATCTTCCTTGCGGAAGGTCATGACCCCCTTGGGGGTATCGAAGCTCATGCCTTCCAGAGCCTTGATCAAGGTGTTGGTCTTGGTGTCGCCGCCAGTCTTCTTGAGTGCTGTGACAATGGCCATGGCGGCCGAGAAACCGCCCGCCGTGAAGAAGTCGGGCGGAGCCTTGAACTGCTTGTAGCTCATGGAGACCATGGCTTCGTTCACCGGATTCTTGGGAATGCCGAAGTAATAGTAGGTGGCGCCCTCCATGCCCGGCATATTCTTGTAGGCGGCCATGGCGGGCAGTATGTTGCCGCCCGTGGCAATCTCGATGCCGTAGCGCTTGAGGTCCATGTCGACGATCTTGAAGGGGTTGCCGGCACCGGCCCAGACAATCCAGATCACCTTCTTGCCTGGAACATCCTTGAGCCTGTCGATCAGGCGCTGAGCCCCGGCCGTGAAATCGGTGGTGGCTGCGGGCAGATACTCCTCATGCACCAGCTTGCCCTTCTTGACCGCTTCCTTGAAGGCCTTGACGCCGTCACGGCCGAAGGCATTGTCCTGGGCCAGTGTCGCAATGGTCACGCCAGGCCTGTCGATGGCCACGGCATTGCTGATCGCGTCCTGGCTGGAGTTGCGGCCGGTGCGAAAAATGTACTTGTTCCACTTGTCGCCGGTGATGGAATCGGCCACGGCGGGCTCGACGATCAGGATCTTCTTGTACTCCTCTGCCACCGGCAGCATGGCCAGCGCCACGCCCGACGCGCTGGGACCGACAGCCAGATCGGCCTTGTCGTCCGAATAGGCGGCGGCCAGCAGGCTCTTGCCAAGGTCAGGCTTGCCCTGGTCGTCTTTCTCGATCACCACCAGCTTCTTGCCTGCCACCGTCATGCTGCCGCCCGTGGCGTATTCAAGCCCCATCAGCAGCCCGGCCTGCGTCTGCTTGCCATAGGCCTCCAACGGCCCGGTCTTGCTGTAGACATGGGCGATGCGGATTTCAGATTGCGCCAGGGCGCCGGGAACATAAACCACCATGGCCGCCAGAACGGCCGCCTGCAGCAGGCTGCGCTTGTGCATGTGTTGTCTCCTTGAGGATGGATGCGGTGTGTCCGCTTGTCTTTGTATGGTGTGCATCAAGCAGCCTTCGTGCCAGTCTGGTTTTCCTCTTAGTCTTGTTTCAGCCTGCATCCTGTTTGCCTGAAAATCAAACAGAAAATGTCTAAAAAAAAGACACTGCATGATTTCCATACATCTCTTCAGGCCTCGCCTCGGCCGAAGTTCAAGCACCATGAAAAAAGGATCACCGGGGTGATCCTTTGAGCTTTCATGCGGCATCGCGTTTTCTGTCCAGCTCCAACAGCCGCACGGCGTTGTCCTTGAGAATGCCGGGCATGACCTCGGGCTTGAAACCGGCGACTTCGAAGTCCTTCATCCAGCGCTCCGGCGTGATCAGCGGGAAGTCGCTGCCGAACAGCACACGGTCCTTGAGCAAGGTATTGGCATACTGCACCAGCTGCTTGGGGAAATACTTGGGGCTCCAGCCCGAAAGATCGATCCAGACATTGGGCTTGTGCAGCGCCACCGAGATCGCCTCGTCCTGCCAGGGAAAGCTGGGGTGAGCCATGACGATCTGCATATCGCCGAAATCCACGGCCACGTCGTCCAGCAGCATGGGGTTGCTGTAGGCTAGGCGCAGGCCGCCGCCGCACTTCATGCCGCTGCCGATGCCGCTGTGGCCGGTGTGGAAGATGGCAGGCAGCTTGTAGTGGTTGATGACCTCGTAGATGGGCCAGGCCATGCGGTCGTAGGGATGGAAGCCCTGCACCGTGGGATGGAACTTGAAGCCCTTGACGCCGCATTCGGTGATC
This sequence comes from Comamonas sp. GW821-FHT11H03, assembly GCF_058807955.1. Lineage (NCBI taxonomy): Bacteria > Pseudomonadati > Pseudomonadota > Betaproteobacteria > Burkholderiales > Comamonadaceae > Comamonas > Comamonas sp. GW821-FHT11H03. The sequence goes on along the minus strand of NZ_JBXARF010000010.1, from coordinate 13,117 downwards.
AGACGCTCGGCCTCGCGCGCGCCCATCTTGCCCTTGTGCGGGTCGATGCTCGCGAACGCCACCATCATGTCGCTGTTCTCGCGCGCGGCATCGGCAATCTCTTCGTTGGGAATGCGGCGGCGGCCCAGTTGCGCCTCGCTGTCCACCGTGAACATCACCAGACCGATCTTGCGCTCGCGGTAATAAGCAATGGTTTCGGCGATCGTCGGGCGCAGCGAGCTGCCGAAGTATTTGTCGGCCGCGCGGTCGTACTCCTCGCCATAGCTGTCAAAGGGATTGCGGCAGCTGACTTCGGCATGGGTGTGGAAGTCGATGGCGATCAGATCTTGATGGTTCATGGGTGGGTCTGCTTTGGGTATTGAGTCAAATCAGCCTCAAGCGCTTGTCACGCCTGCGGCACCTTCTCTCGAAATTGAACAAAGAAATCAATGCTCGATGGATTGGCCATGGCATCGGGGCTGGCCACCTTGGCCGCGTCGGCACCCAGCAGCAGCTTGCGCACAGGCACTTCCATCTTCTTGCCGGTGAGGGTGCGCGGAATCTCGGCCACTTGCACCACCACATTGGGCACATGGCGTGCCGAAGCCTTGGTCTTGATGGCGTTCTTGATCTGGGCAGTCAGCTCGCCCGTCAATGCCTGGCCTTCGGCCAGGGTCACGAACAGCGGCATGAAGGAAGGTCGGCCCAGGTATTCGAGGTCGACCACCAGGCTGTCCTTGACGGCGTCGAGTTCCTCGACGACACGGTAAATCTCTGCCGTGCCCATGCGTATGCCGAAGCGGTTGATGGTGCTGTCCGAGCGCCCGTAGATCACAGCCGTTCCGCGCTCGCTGAATTCGATCCAGTCACCATGACGCCAGTAGCCGGCAAACACATCGAAATAGCTGTCGTGGTAGCGCGCGCCGCTCTCGTCGTTCCAGAAGAACACGGGCATGGAGGGCATGGGCTCGGTAATCACCAGCTCGCCGACTTCGGCAACCACCTTCTGGCCCTGTTCGTTGAAAGCGTGGGCCGCCACGCCCAGTTCGCGGCACTGAATCTCGCCCGCATTGACCGGCAGTATGGGAGCGCAGGCCACAAAGCCCGAGGCGATATCCGTGCCGCCGCTGATCGAGGCCAGCCACAGATCGCTTTTGACGTTCTCATAAACCCAGGCATAGGCCTCGAGAGGCAGCGGCGAGCCCGTGGAGTTGATGGCACGCAGCTTCTCGAACTGGCGCCCCTTCTTCGGCGAGACACCATCCTTCATGCTCTTGATGAGGAAGGCCGCACCGCAACCAAAGATACTGACCTGGTATTGGTCGATGAAATCCCAGAGCGCATCATCATGGGGCGCCGTCGGATTGCCGTCGGACAGCACCACGGTCGCGCCGGCCAGCAGGCTGCCTATCATCAGATTCCAGACAATCCAGCCCGTGCTGCCCAGGAACATGAAGCGATCGCCGGGCAACACATCGTGCTGCAGGCGATTGGTCTTGAGGTGGGTGAGCACGATGCCGCCATGGCTGTGCACCATGGCCTTGGGCAGGCCGGTGGTTCCCGAGGAGTACACCACCCACAGCGGATGGGAGAACGGCAGGCGCTCGAACTGCAGCGGCGCTGCATGACGCGTTGCCTCGTCCCAGCGCATGCAGTCACGCCAGGGCACGGCCGCATGTGCTGCATCGCTGCCGAACAAGGGCCCCGGCACATGAATCACCCGGGCGATATCGGGCAGACCCTGAAGCACTTCGTCCAGCACCTCACGGCGATCGAACTGCCTGCCTGCATAGGTATAGCTGTCGGTCGCGAAAATCAGCTTGGGCGCGATCTGCTGGAAGCGGTCCAGCACCACGGATACGCCCATCTCCGGCGCGCAACTGGACCAGATGGCGCCAATGCTGGCACAGGCCAGAAACGCCACCACGGTCTGCGGCACATTAGGCAGATAGGCCACCACACGATCGCCAGGCCCAATGCCCAGACCGCGCAGGCTTGCCGCCAAGGCTCCCACATCGCGCTGCAGTTGCTGCCAGGAGACTTCGACCGGGGTCTGGCCCTCGCAGCGCGCAATGATGGCCGGGCGCTGATCGCTGGCCTGGCGGAAGATATGCTCGGCATAGTTGAGCCGGGTGTCGGGAAACCACTGAGCACCCGGCATCTTGCGGCCGGCCAGCACCTGCGTCGGGTCACCATCGGCCTGAATCTCGAAGTAGTCCCAGATCGAGCGCCAAAAGCCTTCGATATCGGTTGCCGACCATTGCCACAGCGCCTCATAGTCGGAGCAGTCACGGCCACGGCTGTCGCGCAGCCAGTTCATGTAATGCCACAGGCCGCTTTGCTCCTGCTGTTGCTGCGTGGGCCTCCACAACTCCTGCCCTTGTACCAATGCCATGCTGTCTCCGGACTCAAATTAGATATTTTTTATAACTATAAAAACAAACCAAGTCCTGCCTACCAAGGGCAATCCCTAGCATGGCTCAGAAATTCAGCTTCTCGAGCCGGTCGTACAGCTTGGCCCGCGATATGCCGAGCGTCCTTGCCACTGCCAGCTTGTTGCCCCCATGGGCCTGCATCGCGGCCCTTATCGCGCGGGTTTCGAGATCCGCCATTTGCTCGGCAAGCGGTTTGAGCAGATCGCCCGTCGCAGCCACCGCAGCCATGGGCGCCTGAGTCAAGGGCAACAGATGTGGAACCTGTAGCTCCACCCCGGACGAGCGCAGCACCTGCGCCAGCAGGCCGGCATCGATGTGCGAGTCATCGCAGCGCATGGCGGCCTGCTCCAGCACATTGCGCAGCTCGCGAATATTGCCGCGCCAGGCCTGTGCGACCAGCAATTCCAGCGCTCCCTTTCCCAGCTCCGGCGGAACCATGTCGTTGCGCAGCGCCAGGTCCTCGCAGAGCACTTCCACCAGGGCCGGGATATCGCTGCTGCGCTCGCGCAGCGGCGGCACGCGCACGGGCAGCACATGCAGCCGATAGAACAGGTCTTCGCGGAAGCGCCCGTCACGCACCATCTGCAGCAGATCGCGAGAAGTGGCGGCCACCACGCGCACATCGAAATGCACGATCTGGTTGGAGCCCAGCGGCTCGATCTCGCCCTCCTGCAAGGCCCGCAGCAGCTTGGCCTGCAGGCTGGCGGGCATGTCGCCGATTTCGTCGAGAAACAGGGTTCCGCCATCGGCGAGCTTGAACTTGCCATCGCGCGTCTTGCGCTCGGCTCCGGTAAATGCGCCCGGTGCCACGCCGAAGAACTCGGCCTCCAGCAGCGTCTCGGGAATGGCCGCGATATTGACGCTCACAAAAGGGCCGGCAGAGCGCGCCGATGCGGCATGGATGGCATGGGCCAGCACCTCCTTGCCGGTACCGGTCTCGCCCAGCAGCAGCACCGGGCTCATGGACTGGGCCGCCCGCCGCGCCTGGCGCTTGACCTCGACTGCGGCCGGACTGCTGCCCACAAAGCTGGCAAAGCTGTATTTGCTGCGGCGCGACCCTTGTACGGACGCCTGCAAGCTGCGGCTGCGCTGGGCAGCCAGCTCGCGCCTCGCTTCATCGAGATCGCGCTGCAGCATCGCGAACTTGCTGATCAGCGGCTGCAAGGTCGTCTCGGGCTGATCGAACAGCACAATGCCGATGGCACCGATCACACCTCCTTCGTCGTCGTGCAGCGGCAGGCGGCTGACGACAAAGGTTCCGGCGCTATTGGTCAGCAGATCAATCAGGACTGGCTTGCCGGTCTCCAGCACACTGCGCATCTGCGTGTTGGGAATGACCTCCTCGACCATATGCCCGAGAAAATCGCCCACACCGGCCACGCCCAGGCGCGGCAAAAAGCGCTCGTAGCCTTTGTTGACCCAGACGATGCGCCCGCTTCTGTCGACCAGAAACATACCCTGGCTCATCGACGAGAACAGCTGAAACATGGACCGTGCCGCCAGGGCATAGATGCCGTCGGCATCTTCGGGCAGCTCGCATGCGAAATCGTGGGGTAGCAGTTGGCTCATTTCCATCGCGTCATGGTAGGGCGACATTCAAGCCCAACCATCAGCACAGACCTGTAGCCGCGCTCCTTGCGCCATCCATGCTTGAGCGGACAACGCATCCACGCTTCTGAACTGAGCCTGCCTCCATAAAAAAATCCCCTGTCCGGCTCACCGGACAGGGGATGTGAATGCAACGGGCTCCATGCGTGAAGCACCCGCAGCAGGCTAGGAAACCGGACTCAGGCGGTGCTTGCCTCCCGGGCATGCTTGGCCTGCGACAGGCGCTTGAGCACGCGAGGAATGATCAGCACGGCCAGCACAATGATGATCAGCGTCAGCGACATGGGACGCTGCAGGAAGATCCACCAGCTGCCCTCGCCGATCGAGACGGCGTTGCGCATCTGGGCTTCGGCCAGGGGGCCGAGGATCATGCCCACCACCACGGGTGCGGTGGGGAAGTCGAAGCGGCGCATGATCACGCCCAGCACGCCGATGCCGTAGAGCAGGAACAGATCGAATGCACTCTGGCGCATGCCGTAGGCACCGACGGTTGCAAAGATCAGGATGCCGGCATACAGCTGGGGACGCGGAATCTTCAAAAGCTTGACCCACAGGCCCACCATGGGCAGGTTCAGCACCAGCAGCATCACGTTGCCGATGTACAGCGAGGCGATCAGCGCCCAGACCAGGGCCGCCGAGCTGGTAAACAGCTGGGGGCCGGGGTTGATGCCGTAGTTCTGGAAAGCGCCCAGCAGCACGGCCGTGGTGTTGCTGGTGGGAATGCCCAGCGTCAGCAGCGGAATCAGAGCTGCGGTCACGGTCGCGTTGTTGGCGGCTTCCGGACCGGCCACGCCTTCGATGGCGCCCTTGCTGCCGAACTCGGCCTTGTCTTCGCCCTTGGCCAGCTTCTTTTCGGTCGCATAGCTCAGAAAGGTCGGGATCTCGGTGCCGCCGGCAGGAATGCAGCCGAACGGTGTGCCCAGCAGCGTGCCGCGCATCCAGGCGGGCCAGGAACGCTTCCAGTCACGCTTGGTCATGTGCACACGCGTCAGCTTGTTCTGCGATTCCTCGACCTTGCCTTCATACATGGCGGCATACAGCACTTCGGCCACGGCAAACAGCCCCACGGCCACCAGCACGATATCGATGCCGTCCAGCAGCTCCATCTTGCCGCCGGTATAACGCGCCGCACCGGAGATCTGGTCCATGCCGATGCAACCTGCAGCCAGGCCGACAAACAACGCCGTCATGCCGCGCAACGTGCTCTGGCCCAGCACGGCACTCACGGTGGTGAAGGCCAGCACCATCAGCATGAAGTATTCGGGCGGGCCCAGCTTCACGGCGAAGTCGGCCACGTAGGGAGCGAACAGGGTCACCACCACGGTGGCAAAGGTACCCGCGAAGAACGAGCCGATCGCGGCGGTTGCCAGCGCCGCCCCGGCACGGCCGCTCTTGGCCATCTTGTTGCCCTCCATGGCCGTGACCATGGATGCCGTCTCGCCGGGCGTATTGAGCAGAATCGAGGTGGTCGAGCCACCATACATGGCACCGTAGTAGATGCCGGCGAAAAAGATCATGGAGGCCGTCACATCCACCTTGGCGGTGATGGGCAGCAGCATGGCCACGGCCACGGCCGGGCCGATACCGGGCAGCACGCCCACGGCAGTACCGAGGGCACAGCCCACCAGAGCCCACAACAGATTGGCGGGCGTGATGGCCGTGGCAAAGCCAGCCATCAAAGCATTGAAAATATCCATTACAGCCACCCCGTTTCAGTCAGACCAGGCAGATTGATGGCCAGGAACTGGGTAAACATCCAGAACACCGGTGCCGCAATCAACAGCCCCGTGAGCACATCCTTGACCCAGGTGCCCGGTGCGGACGCCTGCGACTGATGCGCGGCTCGGCGCAAGCCCTGCACGGCCAGCACATAGCAGATGGTGCAGCTGAAAATAAAGCCCAGGGTACTGATCAAGGCCGCATTCACCAGCAGACCGGCCGAGACCCAGGCAAAGGGAAGGATGTCGGCCTTGGGCTGGCCGCCCGGGTCGGCCGCATGGCGAAAACCACCGCTGCGTGCTTCCCAGATCAGCAAGGCACCGCAGATACCCAGCACCACTGCGCAGACCCAGGGCAGGAAATTGGGGCCGACGCCGCCGTAGCCGGAATCCGAAGGAATTTGCAGTGCGCCAAAGGCCAGTCCCGCAGCGACCAGCAGCACGCCCGCGCCGACAATGGTTTGTGCTCTCTGGGACGGTACGTTGGGGCCCTGCGGCTCGTCGGGGTCTGCATAGGCCGAAACCTGTGCGGCCTCCGCTGCCCGGGCCAGATCTTGGAAGGAATCAGACATGATGAATGTGTGTGATTTCAGTGGTTTTCGGAACCCGCCAGAGCCGCCTTGCGTCAGCTCCCACGGCATCATGGGGTTGCACAAACCCTGGCTTGCGCCGTCAGGGGCAGGCCATCAATCAGTGCGGGGGAGAAACAGCAGGACACAATGTGATCAGGGCTGAAGTCGCCAGCCCTGTGCCATGTCCTGAAAAGGCCGCGGCAGAACGCAGCGGCCCGGTGATCGTCAGATCATGCCGGACTTGGCCATGGTGGCGCGCAGGCTGGCGAACTCGTCGTCCACGAACTTGCCGAAAGCATCACCGCCCAGCCAGGCAGGTGTCCAGTCGTTCTTCTGCAGGGCTTCGGCCCAGGCCTTGCTCTTGGTGGCTTTCTCGACCTGGGCGACCAGCTCGTCGCGCTGGGCCTTGGAAATGCCGGGCGCGCCGTACACACCGCGCCAGTTGCCGATTTCCACGTTGATACCCTGCTCCTTGAGCGTGGGAATGCTCGACGCCGCTCCCTTGAGGCGCTGGGCCGAGGTCACACCGATGGGCTTCATCTTGCCAGTCGCGATGTATTCGGCAAACTCGCTGAAGCCGCTGCCGCCCACGGTGACGTTGCCGCCCAGGATCGCGGAGATAGCCTCGCCGCCCCCACGGAAGGCCACGTAGTTGATCTTGGCGGGGTCCACGCCCACTTCACGCGCGATCATGGCCGCAGCAATGTGCTCGGTGGAGCCGCGCGAGCCGCCACCCCACTTGACGGAGCCGGGATCCTTCTTGAGCTGGGCCACCACTTCCGCCATGTTCTTGAACGGCGAATTGGCGGGCAGCACAAACACGTTGTATTCGCTGGTCAGGCGCGCCAGAGGCGTGGCCTGGCTCAGATTGACGGGAGGCTTGCCGGTAATGATGCCGCCCAGCATCACGGCGCCCATGACCATCATCGCATTGGGATCACCCTTGCTGCCGTTGACGAACTGGGCCAGGCCGATGGCACCGGCAGCACCGCCCTTGTTGTCATAGGTGACGGAAGAAGCCACACCTGCGTCCTGCAAGGCCTTGCCCAGGGCACGGCCTGTCGTGTCCCAGCCGCCACCCGGGTTGGCGGGCAGCATCATCTTGATGGCCGCCGCGGCCTGGGCCGACAGGGGCAAAGCACCGGCTGCCGCCAGGGCTGCCAGAGACTTCAGAAACGTATCACGACGCATGATGTACTCCTTATGTAGTTAGTGGGTGCAATCATGGACAGCCTGCCTGTCAAACAGCTGTCCAATCACCTAGGGCTATCCCTTAAGCAGCCCTGGTAGTTTCACGACTTGTCTGCGCATTCGCAGCGCAGTGCTATGTTCGGCAACATGCAATTACTGCTTGTTGAAGATGACTCCGCCATGCGCACCACGCTGCAGCGCACCCTGATGCGCCGCGGCCTGAATGTGGATGTGGCGGCCGACGGCCCCAGCGCCCTGGCCCATTGGCAGACCCGCGAACCCGATGCCGTGGTGCTGGACCTGAGTCTGCCCGGCCTCGACGGCCTGCAGGTGCTGGAGCGCGCCCGCGCACTGGGCCTGCGCACGCCGGTGCTGATCCTCACGGCACGTGGCACCGTGGGCGACCGCGTCATGGGGCTGAACGCCGGCGCCGATGACTATCTGGCCAAGCCCTTTGACCTCGACGAGCTCGAAGCACGCCTGCGCGCCCTGCTGCGCCGCAGCCAGGATAGTTTCACACCCAGATCGGCTTCTGAAGCTGTCACCCTGGGCGCATTGCGCTATGAGAAGGAGAGCGGCGCGATCTATCTCAACGACAAGGTACTTGAGCTGACCCCGCGCGAGCTGTCCATGATGCATGCGCTGCTGGCCCGCCCCGGTCATGCAGTCACCAAAGAGCGGCTGTTCAGCCTGGTCTTCCCCGGCGAGGTCGATGTGCAGTACGAGGCCGTGGAAGTCGTGGCCTACCGGCTGCGCAAAAAGCTGGGCGGCACCGGCGTGCAACTGGTCACGCTGCGCGGACTGGGCTATCTGGTCAAGGCCGAGGCGGCGACATGACAGCCAGTCCGGCCAGGACGCGGCCCAAGACAGCCTGGTCGCTGCGGCGCCTGCTGCTCACCGGCATTTTGCTGCCCGTGCTGGCGCTGATTGCCCTCAACGCCTGGAGCCTCTATCAGCAAACCCTGGCATCGCTGCACACGGCTTACGACAGAACCCTGCTGGCCTCGGCCAAGAGCATCAGCGAGCAGATCGGCGTCACTGGATACGACGAGCATGCACAGCTGCGCGCCATCGTCCCCTATTCGGCGCTGGAAATCTTCGAGGCCGACAACCAGAGCCGCATGTTCTACCGCGTCTCCACGCTGGACGGGCAGTTGATCTCTGGCTTCGAGGAACTGCCTGTCTGGAACGGCAAGATTGCCCAGCGCCCCCCCTATGCTGCGCTGGTGGACTTCTATGACGACGAGTTTCGTGGCCACCCCGTGCGCGTGGCAGTGCTGCTGCAGCCGGTTGCCAGTGCCGACGGACGCGGCATGGCCGTGATCCAGGTGGCCGAAACCCTGGAGCTGCGCGAATCCCTGGCCTTGCAGATTCTGCGTGACACCCTGATTCGTCAGGCCCTGCTGGTGCTGGTCGTCGCCCTGATCGTCATCATCGTGGTGCAACGCGCCACCCAACCCATACGCCAGCTCAGCCAGGATCTGCAGGGCCGTGCCCAGGGAGATCTGAGCCCGCTGGCGGCACCCGAGGCCCCGCGTGAAATCCAGCCTCTGCTGGAGGCTACCAACCAGACCATGCAGCGCCTGCAAGGTCTGCTGAGCAATCAGAAACGCTTTGTGCGCGACGCCTCGCACCAGCTGCGCACGCCGCTGGCCGTGCTCAAGGTCCAGGTGCAGTCGGCCAAGCGCGGCGATATCCCCCCGGCCCAGGCCTTTGCCGAAATTGACGACACGGTGGATCGCGCCACCCGCGTCGCCAACCAGATGCTGGCCCTGGCCAAGGTCGAGCAGTTGCGTCAGGAGGACAGCAACCAGAACAGCGCCATGCTCGCCCAGCTCGACCACATCGTGCGCGACGTGGCGCTGGAGCTATCGCCGCTGATTGCCGATCACGACATGGACTTCGGCATCGAAACCCAGGCCTGTTGCGTGGCCGCCCATGAATGGATGCTGCGCGAGCTGACCCGCAACCTGCTGCACAACGCCATACGCCACACCCCCAGGCACGGGAGTCTGCAAATCGATGTGCGCGCGCACGGCGGCATGGCGCAGCTGAGTATCGAAGACAGCGGCAGCGGCATCGACGATGAACTGGCCCAGAGGCTGTTTCAGCCCTTTTCGGCGGGCAACACGCGCAGCGGCTCGGGCCTGGGCCTGGCCATCTGCCAGGAGATCGTGCAAACCCTGGGCGGCCAGATCGAGCTGCGCAATCTGCACGACGAACTCGGCCTCGTGCGTGGCCTGCAGGCGCTGATTCAGTTGCCCCTGCACAATGGCGATGCCCAGGACATGGATACTGCTCTGACTTGAATCGCCATCCCTTCACGCCGCAAAATACCGATATGAGTGAAACCGAATCCATGCGTCTGGACAAATGGCTGTGGTGCGCGCGGTTCTACAAGACCCGCAGCCTGGCTGTGGAGGAAATTGGCAAAGGCCGGGTCACGGTCAACAACGCCAATGCCAAGGCCTCGCGTGAAATCCGCCCGGGCGACCACATCCACCTGCGCCAGGGCAATATTCCCCGGGAAGTCATAGTGCGCGGGCTCAGCGGCATGCGCGGCCCTGCACCCGTGGCCCAGCAGCTCTACGAGGAAACAGCGCAAAGCATTGCCCAGCGCGAACAACTGGCCGAGCAGCGCCGCCTGGCACCTGAGCCTGCCGATGCACTGGCGGCCCAGCACACCGGCCGTCCCACCAAGCGTGACCGCCGCGAAATCGACCGCGTGCAACGCAGCAGCGGCTGGGGCGACCGCTGGAGCGCCTCCATCGATGACTGAAAACCTTCGCCCATGAAGCGCAGGCGGCTGATCTGCACACTCTCCACCCTGGCAGTTGCGGCAACCGGCGCCTTGAGCTGGTCGTGGCTGCGCAAGCGTCAGGGCAGTACCGAACGTCGATCCATGATCCAGACGGTCTTCAGCCAGGCACTGCCGCCACTGAGCGCCCAGCATCTGCAGCTGATCCGCCTTCTGCGTGTGCAGTGGATGCCCATAGAGTCGGGGGCACCCGGCTTCGATCCCGTGCAGCCCTTTGGCGGCAATCTGTCCACCCTCGACACTGCCCAGCAAGTGCTGCGCATTCGCAATCCTGCCCTGGCCACCCAGCTCCTGGCCGAGGTCTGCCTTTGGCTGCCGCAGTTTGTGGCAAGCGCCACCTTGGCACCCGGTCGCTATACCTTGCCGCCCGACTTCCCAGGTCAGGCGTCAGACAGCAGCTTCGACTTTCGTCCCGAACACCTGACACTGCTGCATGCCGCCCTGTGGCGAGAAGTCGGTACCGATGAACTGCCTTATGTTTTGGCCAACGAGGAAGACGGCCAGGCAATCTGGCCCTTGCCCTATATCGACGGCAAGCGGCCGTATGGCGACCGCAGCTACTACCAGATCGATATGGCCGAAATTCTGGGCAAGCCCTATGCCAGGAACGCACAGGGCCGGTACATTTTGCCGCCCCAGAAAGATGAGGCGCTCAAGCAGCTGCATCTGCAAACCCAAGCCGCACTGCAGATTCTGCTCATGCATGGAACGCCCTCGGGGACTCGCAGCTTGGCGACATGAGCCGGGACAAGGCCGTGGCAAAGTCCACCTTTCATAAAATATGAGCACTTAGCGCTTTACCACAAAGCTTTTCAGGAAACTTTTACCTTGAAAAGCTTTCAAATATTGCGCAAGCAGCTCTTATTTGAGTAGCAATCAATCACCCTCAATGTTGGCAGGACTCGCTCTTGCGCCTGGGCTGCTCGCACTTTTTTCATCTCCCCCGGCCTTCTTCGCTCATGTCCTCCACTTTTTCAGCACCGCTTTCCTCTTCTTGCTCACGAATCCCGCTATGGCTGCACCATGCCGGTATCGCAATGCTGGTCATCAGCAGCGTGGCCTGCTCTGCCAAGATGCCTGCGCCCTCGGCAGCGACCAGCCCCGCATCGCTCATCCAGGTCAGCAACCCCACGCGCAGCACCCAGGGCTTTGAGCAATGCCCGCAGTTCTTTGCCAACGGCAAGGCACCCGTGCTCAGCGATCAGCCCAAGCTGCGGGCCCTGTGCTATGACGCGTTTGCCGTGCTGCACAGCGGCCAGAGCAAGACTCCCGTCTTCGTCGCCCAACGTCTGAACAAGGCCCTGGTCGCCGACGCCGACGAAAAGCGCACCAACAAGTTCTACAGCGACGCCCGCCTGCCCCGCGATGAACGCGCCGAGCTGGACGACTACAAGCGCTCCGGCTACTCACGCGGCCACATGGCTCCCGCTGGCGACATGCCGACCGCACAGGCCATGGCCCAGAGCTTCTCGCTGGCCAATATGGTGCCCCAGTCCATCAAGCAAAACGGCGGCCCCTGGGCCCGCATCGAGAAAGACACGCGCAGCTATGCGCAACGGGCTCAGGGCGATGTCTACGTCATCACCGGCCCGGTCTTTGATGCCGGCGCCGCCTCCGTCGGCCACAACCAGGTGCGTGTGCCCAGCTTTCTCTACAAGCTGGTTTACGACGCTCAGAGCCAGCGAGCCTGGGCGCACTGGCAGGCCAATGATGACGCAGCCCGCGTCACCGAGCCCATCAGCTACGCGGAACTGGTTCGCCGCACCGGCATCGAATTCCTGCCCGGCGCTGCGCTGCAAACCTACGGCAAGCTCCAGCAGGCATCCGCGCCCGTCATTCAACGGCGCTGAGTTCCCATACCGCCCATGAAAAAGCCTGCTGGCGCAAGCCAGCAGGCTTTTTATCTTGCTCGGTTTTATTTGCCCGGCTTGAACAGATCCAGCTCCTGCGCCGTCAGCCAGCGCCATTGGCCAGGCTCCAGCTCTGCGGGTAACTCCATGCCGCCGATTCTTCTGCGGTGCAGACCTTCAACCCGGTTGCTCACGGCCGCAATCATGCGCTTGACCTGGTGATACTTGCCCTCGGTCAGCGTCAGATCCAGCACATGGCTGTCCACCTGCTCGCAGGCAGCAGCCTTGACGGGCTTGGGATCATCGTCGAGAACGACGCCATCCAGTAGCCGCTGTATCTGCTTGGCATCCACCGGATGCTTGCAAGTCACCCGGTAAACCTTGGAGACATGCTTTTTGGGCGACGACATGCGGTGGATGAACTGGCCATCGTCGCTGAGCAGCAGCATGCCCGTCGTATCCTGGTCCAGACGGCCCACTGCCTGAACACCTTGCACCGCCCCTTTGTTGGGTCGTTGACGCAGCGGAGGCGGCAGCAAGGTATAGATGCTGGGATAGGCCGATGGCTTTTGCGAGCATTCGGTGCCGGCTGGCTTGTTCAGCAGCACATAACCCAGCTCGTGATACTCCCACTCCACGCCTTGCACCCTGAAACGCAGACCTTCGGGATCCACCTGCTGGGTGGAATCCAGAACCTTCTCCCAGTCGGAAGTCTGCTGGTTCCATAGCTCCACCCAGCCTTGCTGCACCAAGCCGGAGCACACACGGCGAATGCCAAAGCCCTGTGAATACAACATGTCCTGCAGCTGCATGCTCATCCTTTCCATGTCCGCTACTGCGCAAGCGATATCAACAATACCGATTGATCAAATAAAAAACCCCGTAATCTTTCGACTACGGGGTTTTCACTGTAAGAGCCTGACGATGACCTACTTTCACACGGGAA
>NZ_JBXARF010000009.1:0-298357 GCF_058807955.1 Comamonas sp. GW821-FHT11H03 | reverse complement strand
ACGGTAGCGATAGCAGCAGTCAGGGTGGTCTTGCCGTGGTCAACGTGACCGATGGTGCCCACGTTCACGTGGGGCTTGGTGCGTTCAAACTTTTCTTTTGCCATGATTTCTCCGAAAGAGCAAAAACCTGTGTGATGTTTAAGGTCTGCACCTCATTGCTGATTCGCCCCGCACAGGAAACAGGACGGCATGGGATCGCAGACCGGCAAAAATCGCGGCAATCCTCAAGGGACTGCCGCGATTGGAAGCCTTAGATTATGACGGATTCGTCAAACCTGCGTCAATTACTTGGCGCGGGCAGCAACGATGGATTCGGCCACGTTACGAGGAGCTTCAGCGTAGTGCTTGAATTCCATGGTGTAGCTGGCGCGACCTTGAGTCATGGAACGCAGCGAAGTGGCATAGCCGAACATTTCGGACAGAGGCACTTCAGCCTTGATGGCCTTGCCGCCACCAACCATGTCGTCCATGCCCTGCACCATGCCGCGGCGGGAAGACAGGTCACCCATCACGGTACCGGCGTAGTCTTCAGGTGTTTCCACTTCCACAGCCATCATGGGTTCCAGGATGACGGGGTTGGCCTTGCGGGCAGCTTCCTTGAAACCAAAGATAGCGGCCATCTTGAACGCCATTTCGTTCGAGTCCACATCGTGGTACGAACCGAAAGTCAGCGTAACCTTCACGTCGACCACAGGGTAGCCAGCCAGCACGCCGGAAGTCAGGGCTTCGATCACACCCTTTTCCACTGCAGGGATGTATTCGCGAGGAACCACACCGCCCTTGATGGCGTCGACGAACTCGAAGCCCTTGCCGGCTTCTTGAGGTTCGACGGTGAATACCACGTGACCGTATTGACCCTTACCACCGGACTGACGAACGAACTTGCCGTCCACGTCCTTGACCGTGCTGCGGATGGTTTCGCGGTAGGCAACCTGGGGCTTGCCCACGTTGGCTTCCACGTTGAATTCGCGCTTCATGCGGTCAACGATGATTTCCAGGTGCAGCTCGCCCATACCGGCGATGATGGTCTGACCGGATTCTTCATCAGTACGCACGCGGAAGGAAGGATCTTCTGCAGCCAGACGCGACAGGGCAATACCCATCTTTTCCTGGTCGCTCTTGGTCTTGGGTTCCACAGCCTGTGCAATCACGGGCTCGGGGAACACCATGCGTTCCAGCACGATGGGTGCTGCGATATCGCACAGAGTTTCACCGGTGGTCACGTCCTTCAGACCCACGCAGGCAGCGATGTCGCCGGCACGGATTTCTTCGACTTCCACGCGGTCGTTGGCCATCATCTGCACGATACGGCCGATACGTTCCTTCTTGCCCTTGACGGCATTCAGAACGGTCTCGCCCTTGGTCAGAACGCCAGAGTACACGCGCACGAAGGTCAACTGGCCCACGAAGGGGTCAGTCATCAGCTTGAAGGCCAGAGCCGAGAACTTCTCAGCGTCGTCGGCCTTGCGGCTCAGCTTCTTCTCTTCGTCATCGGGGTCGGTACCGGTAACGTCAGGAATGTCCACAGGAGCGGGCAGATAGTCGATCACGGCGTCCAGCATGCGCTGCACACCCTTGTTCTTGAAGGCTGTACCGCACAGCATGGGCTGAATTTCAACCGCCAGAGTACGGGCACGGATACCGGCCTTCACTTCTTCTTCCGACAAAGTACCTTCTTCCAGGTACTTGTTCATCAGCTCTTCCGAAGCTTCGGCAGCGGCTTCCACCAGGTTTTCGCGCCACTTGTTGGCGGTTTCCACCAGCTCGGCAGGGATATCCTGGTATTCGAACTTCATGCCCTGGGAAGCTTCGTCCCAGATGATGGCCTTCATCTTGACCAGATCAACCACGCCCAGGAAGTTTTCTTCAGCGCCGATTGGGATCACCACGGGCACAGGGTTCGCGTTCAGGCGAGTCTTCATGCCTTCATAGACCTTGAAGAAGTTGGCACCGGTACGGTCCATCTTGTTCACGAAGGCCAGACGAGGCACCTTGTACTTGTTGGCCTGACGCCACACGGTTTCGGACTGGGGCTGCACGCCACCCACAGCGCAATACACCATGCAAGCACCGTCCAGCACGCGCATGGAACGTTCCACTTCAATCGTGAAGTCCACGTGACCGGGGGTGTCGATGATGTTGAAGCGGTGTTCTGGGTAAGACAGATCCATACCCTTCCAGAAGCAGGTCACTGCAGCGGAAGTGATGGTGATACCACGCTCTTGCTCTTGCTCCATCCAGTCGGTGGTGGCAGCGCCGTCGTGCACTTCGCCCAGCTTGTGGGTCACACCGGTATAGAACAGGATACGTTCTGTAGTGGTTGTCTTACCTGCGTCAATGTGAGCGGAAATACCGATGTTGCGATAGCGCTCAATGGGGGTCTTGCGAGCCATGATGGATCCTTGCTTGATCGTATGGGAGTACTGCCGGCCCCGCATTGTGCGCAGGAGGCAGCAGCTCTATATGGGGGCGCTCAGAATCGACACAAGGCCGCAGCAAGATTTGCATGCGGCCCTGTATCTCGAGCGAGATTCCGATTAGAAGCGGAAGTGGCTGAAGGCCTTGTTGGCTTCGGCCATACGGTGCACTTCGTCACGACGCTTCATCGCGCCGCCACGGCCTTCCGTAGCTTCCAGCAGCTCGTTGGCCAGGCGTTGAGCCATGGACTTCTCGCCACGCTTGCGGGAGGCTTCCTTGATCCAGCGCATGGCCAGAGCCAGACGACGGACGGGACGCACTTCCACGGGCACCTGGTAGTTGGCACCGCCAACACGGCGGGACTTCACTTCGACCATGGGCTTGACGTTGTTGATGGCAACAACGAAAGCTTCCAGAGGGTCCTTGCCGGGGTGCTTCTTCTCGATCAGGTCCAGAGCGCCGTAAATGATGCGCTCAGCAACCGCCTTCTTGCCGCCTTCCATGATCACGTTCATGAATTTGGACAGCTCTACATTGCCGAACTTGGGATCCGGCAGGATTTCACGTTTGGGGACTTCGCGACGACGTGGCATTTTTTACCTCTATCTTTGCTTCAGTTGGCATCTTTTCAGATACCGCGAGAGCTATTCAAAACTCTCACTTACTCGACCCGCACAAAACATTTGCGCTTAGGGCCACTACGTTTGACCGCGCCAGTCAGGCGAATCAAACACCGTTTGTTTTCAAAAAACCAGGGCTGATTACTTAGCCTTAGGCTTCTTGGCACCGTACTTGGAGCGAGCTTGCTTACGGTCCTTGACGCCTTGCAGGTCCAGGGAACCGCGCACGATGTGGTAACGCACACCGGGCAAGTCCTTCACACGACCACCGCGCACCAGCACAACGCTGTGCTCTTGCAGGTTGTGGCCTTCACCGCCGATGTACGAAATCACTTCGAAACCGTTGGTCAGACGAACCTTGGCCACCTTACGCAGAGCCGAGTTAGGCTTCTTGGGAGTGGTGGTGTACACACGGGTGCACACGCCACGGCGTTGGGGGCAGTTTTCCATAGCAGGGCTCTTGGATTTAACAACTTCTACCGTGCGGCCCTGACGCACGAGTTGGTTAATGGTTGGCATTAATTAAACGTCCCTAAACGTGAATTTGCTTCGTGAAAGCAAAAGGTTTATCCGCAAAAACAGATGCTGATGCGGAAACGTGAATCCCTTCGGAAATTCCGAAAAGCCCTCGAATGTACCAGCTTGCGCAAATCAGCACAACCCCCTCTGGGCAATAGCCCCCAGGCAGCAAGATGCTTTGCTTGAGCCTTATCCAAGGCTGTCGCCGGCTGGAGCGGCCTCCTGCCGGCCCGGGAACTTACTTGATCCAGAGGCGGATGGTGTCCCAAAGACGGCCGAAGAAGCCGGCCTGCTCGACGGCCTCAAGCGCCACCAGCGGCACCTCGGCCACCACATCCGCACCCGACTTGACCTTGAGCACGCCCATGGACTGGCCCTTGGCAATCGGTGCAATCAGCGGATCCTGGCGCACCACTTCGGTGGTCAGCTTGCCGCCGGTGCCCGAGGGCACGGTCACCACCACGGCACCGTCTGCCTTGCCGATCTTGACCGCATTGGCTGCGCCCTTCCAGACGGCGGGAGTGGCCACAGGCTGATCGGCATCAAACAGCTTGACGGCATCGAAAGCGGTGTAACCCCAGTTCAGCAGCTTCTGGCTTTCGTTGGCACGCGCCTTTTCGCTGGCCGTGCCCAGCACGATGGACAGCAGGCGGCGCTGACCCACATTGGGCAGGTCGCGCTTGGCCGTGGCCACCAGGCAATAGCCGGCGGCATTGGTATGACCTGTCTTCAGGCCGTCCACCGTGGGATCGCGGAACAGCAAGGCATTGCGGTTGCTGCCGTTGGAAGCGGGCGTGCCAGGATAGCTGTACTGCTTGGTGGAGTAGTAGTGCATGTACTCGGGGAAGTCATGCATCAATCGCTGGGCCAGGATGGACAGATCACGCGCCGTCGTCAGGTGACCGGGCTCGGTCAGACCTTCGGGATTCTTGTAGCTGGTGTTCTTCATGCCCAGGGCCTTGGCCTGGTCATTCATCATCTTGACGAAGTTCTCGGCCGTGCCGCCCACGGCCTCGGCCAATGCCATGGTGGCATCGTTGCCGGACTGGATGATCATGCCGCTGAGCAGGTCATTGACGGGCACCTGCATCTTGGGGTCGATGAACATGCGCGAGCCGGGCATCTTCCAGGCGCGCTCGCTCACGGGCATGCGCTGCTCCAGCGTGATTTTCTTGGAGCGCAGGGCGTCGAACACCACATAGGCAGACATCAGCTTGGTCAGCGATGCCTGCTCGACGGGAGCGTCGATATCCTTGGCGCCCAGCACCTGGCCGGCAGTGACGTCCACCAGCAGATAGTTGCGGGCAGCGATTTCGGGAGGAACAGGGGCCGCCACCTGTGCCATGGCAAACACGGGTGCCACTGCGGCAGCAACGGCCAGAACACGCAGTGTGGAGTAGATGGGCTTCATGAAGAGGACTCTCGCTAAAGCAAAGGTAAGCGCGGTGATTTACCGTCGAAAACGGCCAAAGCCAAGGATATACCTCGGCCTGGCGCTATGAAAAGGGAGTTAACCGAGACGGGGCAGCAATTCACGTGCGTCAAGGTGTGGGGTATGGCTCTTACAGGGACTTCAGGTGGCGCACCACCAGGCTCTTGAGCAGAGGCAATTGTCCGTGAAAGAAATGGCCGACCTGCGGAATCACGGTAACAGGCAGTATCTGCGGGCGCGCCCAGTCCATCACGGCGGACAGCTCGACGGTGTCGTCAGCCTCGCCATGGATCACCAGGGTCTGGTCATGGGCCTCGGCAGGCACGGGAGCCACTTCGAAGCGACTGGCGGCGGTGCCGACCAGCACGGCCTTGTGCACCCGGCCTGTACCCCAGAGTTGGGCCAGTGCATGGCTGGTGACGAAAGCGCCGAAGGAAAAGCCGGCCAGGGCGATCGGACCTTCGGGAGCCACCTGCTGCACCACGGCCAGCAAATCCTGCAGCTCGGCCTTGCCGGCGTCATACTCGCCGGCACTGGCGCCCACGCCGCGAAAGTTGAAACGCACGACCGTGTAGCCGCACTGAACAAAGGCTCGCGCCAGGGTCTGGACCACCTTGTTGTCCATGGTGCCGCCAAACAGCGGATGCGGATGGGCGATGACGGCCACGCCCTTGGGGCTGTGGCCTTCGACCAGTTGCGGCGCATCGCGCAGGGCCTCAATGGCACCGGCAGTGCCGGTGAGCGTCAGTCGTTCAGTCTGGGAATTCACGATTGCTATCCTAGTTGTAGCTTTTTGCGCTTGCTGTAATTGGGCTGACGCTTGAAAACACTTAAAGTTCCTGGTCAGGCAAGCCCAAAGTCGGCCGCACCAGACAAGAACCGCTTTGCCGCAAGCCTGTCGGGGCAGCCAGAGGACTCAAGGCAGCCAGATCACCGCCCCACGCTTTCGGGCAGCACAAGGCGCTCGACCACCTTGCCGTTCTTGAGATGGGATTCGACGATTTCGTCGATATCGCTGTCGTCGATGAAGGTGTACCAGACGGCCTCGGGGTAGACCACAGCCACGGGACCGCCGGCGCAGCGATCCAGGCAGCCGGCCTTGTTCACACGCACCTGCCCCTTACCGGCAAGTCCCTCTTCCTTGACTTTGCGCTTGCAGTGGTCAAAGCCCGCCTTGGCGCCGTGCAGAGCGCAGCAGTCCTCACCGTTGGGGCGCTCGTTCAGGCAAAAGAAGATATGACGCTGGTAGTAGCCGCCGGCCTGGTCTTGATTCTGGATGTCGCTCATGGAGGGTCATTCTAGGCAGGCTGTTGGCGACGCGAGAGTCGAATCACTACATACGCCAGTGTCACGTAAGGCCAGAGCCAGCCCAGCCATTGGCCCAGGCCGTAGAAGCGGATAAAACGGCCTTGCTCCCAGGCCTGCAGGGTCTGGGCGAAGTACACATTTGTCGGCGCCTGATTGAGGATGCTCAGATGCAGCACCAGCACCAGCAGCAATAGCACGGCGCACATGCGGCGCGAGGCAGGCAATGCAATCACGGCCAGGCCTAGCCCACCCCAGACACCCAGGCGTACCGGCAGATCCACCCACTCCCAGGCATGGGCCGGGCCCCAGCTCAACGCGGCCGACAGTGCGGTCACCCCCACCCCTGCCGCCACCAGAAGCAATCCGGCCAGCGCGCGGCGGCCCATATGGCGCACGGCGCAGTAGGCCAGCAGACAGGGAATCCACAGCCCCAGCATCACGCACAGCATCTCCGTCACCAGCGACAGCGGCGCCATGGCGAAATCGCCCAGCGGCAGCCAGTCCTCGAACGGCGTGTTCAGCAACCACTCCTGCAAGGTATCGTCAATGCGCTCCAGCACCTGACCCAGGCCAAACGGCACGGCCGCCGGAAACAGCAGCGCAAAGGGCCACAGCGCCAGCAGCACCAGCACACCAGCACCACCCTCGCCCAGCCACTGGTTGCGAAATGCACTCCAGCGCGAGAGAGCCCCCAGCCTCTCCAGCAGCGCTGCCAGCAGAGCACCGATCAAGGTACCGCCGGCATTGAGCACCAGATCCAGATTGGACGGCACGCGGCGCGGCAGATAGATCTGCAGAAACTCCATGCACAGCGACAGCAGCGTGCCGGCAAGAAAAGCCAGCGGCACGGCTAGCCTGGGCTGGCCCGAGCGCATCAGGGCCAGCGCCAGGAAAAAGCCTAGCGGCGCATAGCCGACGATATTGGTGTTGACGTCGAACCAGGTCCAGTACGGCGGCGGAATCCTGGCGAACAGGAATACGCTGGGATCAATGCCCTGCGCGCGCCAGCCGTCGAACGGAAACAGGCTGGCAAACACGATGAGCAGGCCATAGACCAGCGCCAGCGGCCAGGCCGAGGTATGGCGCATGGAAATCACCGGCACCGCGGAATCGGACACAGTCGCCTCCTACTCTCGGCACAAGACTCAAAAGGGCTTGACCACCACCAAAATCACGGCGGCGATCAGCAGCAGCACCGGCACTTCGTTATAGAAACGGAACCAGCGATGGCTTTTATGACAGGTGTTGTCCACCAGCTTGCGCAGCAGCACGGCACAGCTGTGGTGGTAGCCGATGACCAGCACCACCACCGCCAGTTTGGCATGCAGCCAGCCACCCGCGAAGCCCCAGCCCAGCCACAGCCACAGGCCCAGCCCCAGCGCGGGCACGGCCAGCATGGTGGTGAAGCGCAGCAGCTTGCGCGCCATCAGCAGCAGGCGCTCACGCTCTGCCACCGAGCCCGGGGTGACCATGGCGATATTGACAAAGATGCGCGGCAGGTAGAACAGACCAGCAAACCAGCTGGCGACAAAAATGATGTGAAAGGCTTTGACCCATAGCATGGGGCCAGTGTAAAGGCCTGCGCTGCGCCACAGCCGCTGCACGCCGCGTCTTTCCCCCGCAATGAGACGGCCGTCATGGAATAGTCACGCAGCTGCAAGCCAAGCCATGGCGAATGGGGCAC
This sequence comes from Comamonas sp. GW821-FHT11H03, assembly GCF_058807955.1. NCBI lineage: Bacteria > Pseudomonadati > Pseudomonadota > Betaproteobacteria > Burkholderiales > Comamonadaceae > Comamonas > Comamonas sp. GW821-FHT11H03. The sequence continues at coordinate 290,376 of NZ_JBXARF010000009.1, read as the reverse complement.
AATTTTCCCCATGCATTTGTCCAGCCCTACTCCTTTTCCCCAGAATCGTCCGCGCCGTCTGCGTCGAGATGCTTTCACCCGCAATCTGGTGCGCGAGAGCGTGCTGACGCCGCACGACTTCATCTACCCGGTGTTCGTGCACGAAGGCCAGAACAAGCGCGAGGCCGTGCCCTCCATGCCCGGCGTTGACCGCCTGAGCCTGGATCTGCTGCTGCCCGTGGCCGAGGAATGCGTGAAGCTGGAGATTCCCTATCTGGCGCTGTTCCCCGCCATTGAAACCAGTCTCAAGACCCCCAACGGCAAGGAAGCCCTGAACCCCGACGGTCTGATCCCGCGCGTGGTGCGCGCGCTGAAGAAGGAATTCCCCCAGCTGGGCGTGATGACCGATGTGGCGCTGGACCCCTATACCAGCCACGGCCAGGACGGCATCCTGGACGAGAGCGGCTACATCATCAACGATGACACCGTGGAAGTGCTGGTCGGCCAGGCCCTGACCCATGCCGAAGCCGGCGTGGACATGGTCGCCCCCAGCGACATGATGGACGGCCGCATCGGCGCCATCCGCGAAGCACTGGAGCTCCAAGGCCATATTCACACCCGCATCATGGCCTATAGCGCCAAGTACGCCAGCGCCTTCTACGGCCCCTTCCGCGATGCCGTGGGCACACGCGGCGCCCTGGGCAAGGCCGACAAGAATGTCTACCAGATGGACCCTGCCAACACCGACGAAGCCCTGCGCGAAGTGGCGCAGGACATCGCCGAAGGCGCGGACATGGTCATGGTCAAGCCCGGCATGCCGTATCTGGACGTGGTGCGCCGCGTCAAGGACGAGTTCAAGGTGCCGACCTTCGCCTATCAGGTGTCCGGCGAATACGCCATGCTCAAGGCCGCAGCCGCCAATGGCTGGCTCGATCACGACGCCGTGATGATGGAAGCCCTGCTGGCCTTCAAGCGCGCGGGCGCCGACGGCATCCTGACCTACTTTGCCATCGACGCCGCCAAAAAGCTGCGCGGCCTGTAAAAAAATTGATAGCTGTCAGCGCAGCTCATGCTTGCGCTTGAGGGCATTTCAGGCATGATCTGACGGCTCGGGCTGCTGGCTCGGGCCGTTTTTGCATCTGCTTTTTGCACTGACATCGAGACTGCCAATTCCCATGCGCGTGCTGCATATCTCTCCCCTCTATGCCCAGCCTGTTGACGGACTGCCCACGCAGGCGGCGACAACGGGGTTTTACTGGGTCTCCTGCACACGCTCGGAGCTGGAGGCTCAACTGCCAGCCATTCAGACCATGCTGGCCAGGCTGGGCGGCTCCGCCCTCGTTGACCTGCATGTCTCCGACCTGCTGAATCCGGCCATCCCTTCCAATTACGACTACACCTCGGTGTACGACGTGCTGGTGTTCCGCCGTCTGGCCAACGCCCATCTGCCGCCGCTCAACGGCAGCCACGCCCCTGCCTCGCCCGCCGCAGCCGCACCGCCAGGCCTGCCTGCAGTGATGACCGGCACCGGCAGTGCATCATCCAGCGCCCCGCCTCCATCGCACAACCCGGCCCACAGTGGCCAGCGCGAAGCGCCGGTGCTGCAACGCGTGGAAACCCAACCCGTGGGCTTTGCGCTGTATGACCAGATCCTGCTGTCCGTGCATCCCGACGGCTGCTTTGTGCTGGAAAATTTCTGGCAGCGCCTGATTTCCGGCCCCGCCAAGAGCGACGGCCGCCAGGTCAGCGCCAAGATGCCCGTGGAGCCTGCCGACCTGATGCTGCGCATGGTCAACGGCATGGTGGACGGCTATCTGGACCTGCGCCGTTCGCTGACGCGCCAGATCGACCACTGGCAGATGGCACTGCTCAAGCCCAACAAGCGTTTCAGCAACTGGGCCAGCGTGCTTGATGTGCGCCTGGCACTGCACCAGCTGGATGAAATCTGCGAAGACCAGCGCGCCGCCGTACAGGACTGGACCGAGGCACTGGAGGGCTGGCCGCCCGAGCACACACCCGCGCGCCAGCATGAGCGCGAGTTGCTGCGCGTGCGCTCGCGCGACGTGCTCGAACATATAGAGCGCGTGACCCACCACATTCACCGCATGGAACAAAGCGCCGAGACCGCCGTGCAGATGCACTTTTCGGCGCAGAGCAACCGCGCCAACGACATCATGCGCACGCTGACCACGGTGACGGCCATCTTTCTGCCGCTGAACCTGATTGCCGGCATCTTCGGCATGAACTTCGAGTTCATCCCCTTCGTGCACAAAAAGGACGGCTTCATCTGGGCCCTGGTGGCCATGGTGATCATCACCGTGGTGCTGGTGGCCTATTTCTGGCGGCGGCGCTATCTGGAAAGCGAAGAAAAAGAATGACCCCCTGAGGCGCTTCCGCGCCTTCCCCCAAGGGGGACGACATCCTCGCTGCGCGGCGGCGCTTGCTTGATGTCTCTGATGGGGAACCGCCCAACGGCAACGGGCTTTAGATAAAAACAGCTGCTTGCGCTTATATATCAAGCACAAGCAGCTATTGTTTTTATATCAACCCAGATGCTGGGCAAAGAAGGCCAACGTACGCTCCCCAGCCTGTGCTGAGGCCGCTTCGTTGTAGGAGCCGCGCTGGTCGCAGTTGAAGCCGTGGTCGGCGTCGTAGACATGCACTTGCGCCTGGGGCTGAGCCTTCTTGAAGGCTTCGACGGACTCCAGCGAGATGTAATGGTCCTTGCTGCCGAAGTGGGCCAGCACCGGGCACAGTGCCTGACGACTGGCTTCCAGCTCGCCCGTCATGCCGCCGCCGTAGTAGCAGACTGCAGCCGAGACGCTGGCCAGATTGCAGGCAGAGCGCCAGGTCATGAGGCCGCCCCAGCAAAAGCCCACCACACCGATCTTGCCGCCAGGCACCAGCGTCGCGGCATGGGCCGCAGCCGCCTCCACATCGCGCAGCGCGCCGGGCTCGGGCAGGGCTTCCACCGCAGTCTTGAGCGCAAAGCCGGCCTTCATGTCTTCTTCGCTGTAACCCAGCTCCACATCGGGCTTGACGCGGGCAAACATGGCGGGAGCCACAGCCACGTACCCCTGGGCCGCGTAGCGGTCTGCCACGGAGCGGATATGCGAGTTCACGCCAAAGATCTCCTGCAGCACCACGATGGCACCACGTGCCTGGCCCTCCGGCATGGCCACATAAGCCGGAGTTTTTGCGCCATCCACGGCTGTCAGTTCAATAAAGCTGCCCATTGCGAAGCTCCTTAACATGGTTCAAAAGGGAAATCCGCGACGCGGCCTCCAGCAATGCTGTAATGGCTGATGCCGCGTCGATGATTCGGCCATTTTTTCACAGGAGTGTTGATGCCAGCTATCTCAGCCCCACAAAAGGCAGACAGTCGCAAGAAGCCCCCCATGCCAGGAGGCGAGCTGTAATGGATATCAAGCCGCTGATCACCCTGGTCGCCATCATCAACCCGCTGGCCATCGTCCCGTTCTTCATCCACTACACGTCCGGCTTCGACGCCGAGCAGCGCTGGCAGACCATTCGCACCGCCGCCTTTGCAGCGTTCTGCGTGATTGCGGTCTGCGCCCTGCTGGGGCTGCAGATTCTGCAGTTCTTCAATATCTCGCTGCAAAGCTTTCAGGTCGGCGGCGGTCTGCTGCTGCTGATCAGCGCGATGAACATGCTCAACGCACGCCCTGCCGAAGAGCGCCCCAACAATGCCACTCTGGCAGCCGGCGTCGAAAAGGCCGCCGAGGGCAACAGCATTGCCGTCGTGCCGCTGACCATTCCGCTGCTGACCGGGCCTGCCGCCATGTCCACCGTGGTGATCTATGCCGATCAGGCGCGTACCATCTGGCAGCATGTGGCACTGGTCGGTTACGGCGTGGTGGTGGCTGCTGCCATCATGGTGTGCTTTTCATTGGCCCACCCGATTGCCCGCGTGCTGGGCAAGACCGGCATCAATGTGATGACCCGGCTCATGGGCCTGATTCTGGCCGCGCTGGCCATCGAGGTGATGGCGGGAGGCCTGATCAAGATCTTCCCCATCCTGGCCTCCCCGGCGATTTACCCTTGACCCCCTGAGCGGCTACGCCGCTTCCCCCAAGGGGGACGGCAGCTTCGCTGCGCGGCGGCGCTTGCTCGCTGTCTCTCGCCTTGGCGCGTGCCAGTTTCAGGCAGTTACCACTTCCTTTTTTTCAGCTTCACCGCAGGCGCCGCCACAGCCGGTAATGGGCTCAGTCGGCAAGGCCTCGGGCATCATCACTGCGCCGCTGACCGGATCGAAGCCCGAGCGGCGCATATGCAGGGCCAAGGCGGCATCCATATTCTGCGCATGGTGGCTGAACCAGGGGCCCAGCTCGGCCGCCATATGGCGGATGGTCGCCAGATCACCCTGCTCTGCCTTGACCGCTCCCTCGCGCAGGACGGCCAGCACCACCTTGTGCTGCTGGCTGTGGCAGTTGACCGTGGCAAATCCCGTGGTCTGCATCCAGCGGTCTTCCTGATCGAAGTGCTGCTGGGTGTGGGCAATCAGCTCGCCCCATAGAGCACACAGCTGCTCGTCGGCGGCGGCCTCCACCTGGGCCAGCAGGGCAACGAACTCCTCATGCACCGTGTCCATGACGGGAAAATCCAGGATGAGAGCGGCATTCCATTCGAGGCTGGCCATGGCAGTTCCTTGTGCGAGATTGAGGAACTGGCAGCTTAAGAACAAGACCTGATCCGGCCATTGACCCACATCAGCAAAGCAGCTGCCCGCCGGCAGCCAGGACTTGCCCGGAATCAACAAAGCCCTGCATGACAGGGCTTTGGGAGCAGCAATGCCTGGGGCTCGTCGAGCCTTAGCGCCCGTAACCCTGCAACCAGCGGCTGAGCTGGGCAGCCGCCTCATCCACCGCACGCGCCATGGCCTGGGCACCGCCGGCTGCGTCGGCTGCAGCAGCAGGCACTTCGACCGTGAACACTTTCTGGCCCAGCAACTGGTTGCCTGCACTCTCGCCGGCACCAATCAGGCTGGCACTCAGGCGCAGCAGCGCACGGCTGCTGCTGGCACTGTCAAAGACCTGGCTGAACTCGTCCACCGTCACGCGCAGCTGCGCAATCGAGCGCTTGTCGGCCAGCACCGCGCGGACATTGTCCTTGCCCGAAAGAACGGGACGCTCCAGCCCCAGACGCATGCGCAGACGCTGCTCCACCATCTGGGCCGGAGGCAGGCTCCAGCGCGCGTTCTGGTAGGCACGCAGCTGCTGGCTGTCGCTGTAGTTCAGGCGGTAGAACATGGCCGTCAGGCCCTCGGGCAGGCCTGGAGCCTGGACTTCGGCCAGCACCAGCGGCACCGGCGCCACCGAAGGAGCGGCTGCATTGGCGGCCGGCACCACAAGGTCGGTCATGCCCAGGTCATAGCGCACCGGCTGCGTGGGAGCTGTGGGCAGGCCTGAGCAGGCTGCGAGCGCCAGCACCAGAGAAGAAGCGCCCAGTAATCGCCATGCTCCGCGGCCTGTGAGTGAAAGCTTTGTGTCTGCCATATTGATTCCTTTAGGACTGGCGCCAACGGGAAAGGACAACGGGAATTCCTATCGCAAAAAACACCCTGCCTGATCCGAGTTTGCGCAAGTCGCGTCCTTGTTGCCGATTCACTTGGCCGGAGCCACAAAACCGGGCTCGCCGGGGCCTGGCAGGCCCAGGCCCTGACCGTAGATGACGGACTGCGGGTTGTCATTGAAGCGGCCCGCAGCAGCGCCCATGCTGCGCGCCGCGCGCGAGACATCGTCGGCCGCGCCGTTCATGCGCGGCAGGGTGCTGCGTCCCAACGACTCGGCCGCCTGCGACAGAGCCTGCGTGCCCTCGGCAATCTGCTGCAGCGGGCCGTCGGGGGCATTGACCTTGCGCACGGTCTGTTGCAGATCAGTCGCCACGCCCGTGGCGGCATTGCCTGCCTTGGTAAGGGACTGCAGGGTCTGGTGCGCATCTGCCGTGATCTGCGGAAAGTCCTTGGCCGTCTTGTTCATGGTCTCGGCCAGGTCCTTGATCCCGCCGGATGCGGCAGCGATATTGTCGAGCGCCACGCTCACCCGCTTCTGGTTGTCCTCATCCAGCATGGCATTGAGGCGGCGTGAAATTTCGTCAACCCGCTCCAGCAGCACCGGCCCCTGGTCGGCCAGCATGTTCAGCGGCGACGACTTCATGGTCAGGCGCGGCAGGCCGCTGGGCCCGGGTTTGAGCGGTTGCGAAGACTTGCTGTCATCGTCGAGCTGGATATGGGCCAACCCCGTCACCCCTTGATAGCCAAGCTGGGCGTAGGTGGCCTGCGTGACCGGCGTGTCCTCGCCCACGGCAATGCGAATCAGCACATTGCCGGCAATCTGCGGGTCAAAACCGATGCGCACCACCTTGCCCACGGGCACGCCCTTGTAGCGCACCGTGGCCTGGGGCTGCAGGCCGCTGACGCCGTCCTTGGTGGACATTTCATAGAGCTGGTATTCGCGGTTGTCACGCGTCAGCCAGACGGCCAGCCCAGCCAGCAGGGCCGCAACCACCAGCACGAAGATGCCGGCAGCCATGGCATGGGACTTGTTTTCCATCAGCTTTCCTCTGCGGCCATGCCGCCTTGCACCGGGGCCATGGCACGGCGGCCACGCTCTCCCTGGAAGAAATGTTCGATAAACGGGTGCTTGATCCGGGCCACATCGCGCGGGGCTCCGGTGAACAGCACTCTTTTCTCGGCCAGCACGGCCACTCGTGTGGACAGTGCAAACAGCGTATCCAGATCGTGGGTGACCATGATCACGGTCAGGCCCAGCTCGGCATGGATATCGCGCAGCAGCTCGCAGAACTCGTCCGAGCCCTTGGGGTCCAGTCCCGCTGTGGGTTCGTCCAGCAGCAGCAGCGGCGGATCCATCATCAGTGCACGTGCCAGCGCCACGCGCTTGATCATGCCGCCCGACAGATCTGCAGGCATGCGCGAGGCATGCTCGGGCTTGAGGCCCACCATCTGCAGCTTGACCATGGCCGCATCGCGCACCACGGCATCGGGCAAGGTGCCCTGCTCACGCAGCGCAAACGCGATGTTGTCCAGCACGTTGAAGGCCGAATACAGCGCGCCCTGCTGGAACAGCATGCCCACCTGACTCGCCGCCAGCTCCCCGCTGATGACCTCGCGCGAGGGCCTGCCATCCACGGTCACCGTACCGCGCGATGGCGAGAGCAGCCCCAGGATCTGGCGCAGCAGCACCGTCTTGCCCGTGCCGGAGCCGCCCACCAGGGCCAGAATCTCGCCCGGGTAGACATCGAAGTTCAAGTCTTGGTGCACGGCAAAGCGCGACGCGCCTTCGCCAAATTCGGTCCACAGGTCCACCGCCTGCACCAAGGGCTTCACATCCTGCGGCGGCGCGTAGTCGCCCACGGCGCCCTCGATACGACGGTTCTGCATCACCTCTGTCATTTGCGTGCCCCCCGCCGCGCGAGGCTGGCGCGACCCAAGCCAGAGACGCCGAGCAAGGGCCGCCCCGCAGCGAAGGTGTCGTCCCCTTGAGGGGAAGCGGCGAAGCCGCACAGGGGGTAGTTCATCCTAAAAGCCCACGTTTCTGAAGAGGATGGCAAAGATGGCATCCACGATGATGACCATGGTGATGGATGACACCACCGCCGCCGTGGTGCCGCGCCCCAGACTCTGGGTATTGGGCTCTACCTTCAGGCCCCAATGGCAGCCGATCAGGGCAATCAACACGCCAAACACCACGGACTTGCCCATGGCCAGCACCAGATTGCCGATCTTTACGGCCGCAGGCAGGCTTTGAATGAAGTAAGACGGCGTGATGTCCATGGTCAGGTCCGCCGCGACCATGCCGCCAGCCAGTGCCGCAAGAATGGTCCACAAAGCCACCAGCGGCATGGACACGGCCAGCGCCAGCGCACGCGGCAGCACCAGCCGGTAGCCCTGTGAGATGCCCATGACCTGCATGGCGTCGAGCTCTTCGGTCACACGCATCACGCCGATCTGCGCCGTAATGGCCGAGCCGCTGCGTCCTGCCACCAGAATCGCCGCCAGCAGCGGCCCCAGCTCGCGGATCAGAGAAATGCCAAGAATGTTGACGATAAAGGACTCGGCCCCGAACTGGCGCAGCTGCAGCGCCATCAGATAGGCCAGCACCACGCCGATCAGAAAGCCGACCAGTGCCGTGATCGGCAAGGCAGTCGCCCCCGTCGCATAGAGGTGGCCTGAAATATCGCGCCAGGGGCCACGAAACGGATTGCGCAGCAGCCGCAGGCAGTCCAGCAGCAACTGACCGACCAGTTGAATCAAGTTGGAAAAGTGCCCGCAGGCGTCGATCACCATCTGACCCAGTCGATTGACCTCGCACATCCATCCCGAAGGCTCGGACTTGGGCTTGGGCACTTCGCTGAACCTGGCCACACGCTCCAGCATGGAGCGCTGGTTCTTGGTCGTCAGCAACTGGGCCGGCCAGGCCTTGCCCCATTGCTCCCACAGCAACTGCGCACCGATATGGTCGAACCAGACCATCTGCTGCAAATCCCAGGCCACGCCCTTGGGCACCGCCCTGATCTGCGGCGCCAGCTGACGCCAGATATGACGGTCGCCCAGCTCGGCAGCACTCCAGCGGCCCACAGGCACGGCCCATTGCTGACCTTCGCGGGACTGCAGCGGGCATTGAGGTAGTTGGTCTGAGCTGGGCAAAGAAAAGCTTCCTAGGACATGAGGGAGACGGGCTGGCCACTGGGGCCAGCATAACGCGCCCAGTGAGGAACATGCCAAGCGCAGCACGTAGGCCGCTGCCGCATGCCACGCAATGATAGCGTTGCAATTTTTATCAAAAACCCGCGAAAGTCAAAACCAGCACTGCGCCGACAGCTTCCAAAACAGGAGTATGCGAGCGCTTTCCCTATCGACACCAGCAAGCTCATCACACCTAATGAACCAGCCTTTTTGCCCATGACTGCCCAATGCTCTGGCCTCTGTGCCTGGCCGGCCTTTTGATCTTCCCATGAGTGACACCCAGTTCGACTACATCGTCATCGGCGGCGGCACAGCAGGTTCGCTGCTGTGCAACCGCCTCACCCGCAACAAGAATCACCGGGTTCTGCTGATCGAAGCAGGCGGCAAGGATGACTACCACTGGATCCATATCCCTGTGGGCTATCTCTATTGCATAGGCAACCCGCGCACCGACTGGCGCTACCAGACCGAACCCGACCCCGGGCTCAACGGCCGCAGCCTTCGCTACCCGCGCGGCAAGACACTGGGCGGCTGCTCCAGCATCAACGGAATGATCTATATGCGCGGCCAGTCCCGCGACTACGAGCAATGGGCCGAGCTGACCGGCGACGACACCTGGCGCTGGGAGCAGGTGCTGCCGGCCTTCCGGCAGCACGAGGACCATTGGCGTCTCGACGCCGGAGGCAGCGCCAGCGAGGAATTCAAGCGCCTGCATGGCAGCAAAAGCACAGGCGGCAGCGGCGAATGGCGGGTGGAGAAGCAGCGTCTGCACTGGGACATACTCGACGCCTTTGCCCAGGCCGCGCAGCAGGCCGGCATTCCGGCCACCGATGACTTCAACCGCGGCTGCAACGAGGGCGTGGGCTATTTTGAAGTCAATCAGAAGTCAGGTCTGCGCTGGAACACGGCCAAGGCATTTCTGCGTCCCACCTGCTACGGCCGCCCCAACTTCGAGATGTGGACCCGCGCCCAGGTGCGCCGGCTGCTTCTGGAAGATCTGCCGGACGGCAGCCAGCGCTGCACCGGCGCCGAAGTCTGGACCGGAGAGGAGATGGTGACCGTGCAGGCCGGGCGCGAAGTGCTGCTCTGCGCGGGTGCGGTCAACTCGCCGCATATCCTGCAGCTGTCGGGCATAGGCCCCGGCGAATTGCTGCACCGCCATGCCGTAGCCGTGCGCCGCGATCTGCCCGGCGTGGGCGCCAATCTGCAGGACCACCTGCAAATCCGCTCGGTCTACAAGGTGCAGAACGCCAAGACGCTCAACACCATGGCCGGCAGTCTCTGGGGCAAGGCGGCCATCGCCCTGGAATACGCACTCAAGCGCAGCGGCCCCATGAGCATGGCACCCTCTCAACTCGGGGCCTTTACACGCAGCAATCCGGCGTTGGCCCACCCCAACCTGGAGTATCACGTGCAACCGCTGTCGCTGGATGCCTTTGGCGAGCCGCTGCACGACTTTGCCGCCTTCACCGCCAGCGTCTGCAACCTCAACCCCAGCAGCCGCGGCACGGTGCAACTGCAAAGCGCGGATTTCCACCAGGCGCCTGCCATCGCACCCCATTACCTGTCTACGGCAGAAGACCGGCAGGTGGCGGCAGACAGCCTGCGCGTCACGCGGCGCATCGTCAGCCAGCCGGCACTTGCACGCTTCCAACCCGAAGAGTTCAAGCCCGGTGCTCAATACCAGAGCGACGAGGAGCTGGCGCGTCTGGCCGGCGATATCGCCACCACCATCTTCCACCCCGTGGGCACCACCAAGATGGGGCGAGCCGACGACCCGATGGCGGTCCTGGACAGCCGTTTCAAGGTGAGAGGCGTGCAAGGCCTGCGCGTGGTCGATGCCGGCGCCATGCCCACCATCACCAGCGGCAATACCAACAGCCCGACGCTGATGATGGCCGAGAAGGCGGCGCAGTGGATTCGTGACGCGACCTGAAAAACGGCCTCTCAAAAAGCCGAGCGATTCACTACGGCAAGCCCGTCAGCGCCTGAAATTCGCTCTGGAGCGCAAAGTCTGTACTAGCGGAAGAATCCCGAGCGGCGTCATGCCCTATGAATCAAAGCCCTCAGAGATCTTTTACTTATAAGCATATGACGCTATTGTTTTTGAAATATCGCAAAACTCATAAGGATGTCACGAAACTTTCTGATTCATTTGTCAGACGTTTTTGATATAACCCAAGGGAATTCCCCAATGCACCACACAGGTGCAGCCCTTACATTCTCGTCACTCTCGCTGCTCCACGAAGCAGCATGGAGGGCCGAGGAGACAACTCGACACAACCAGACCAATACATATAAAAGCATCAAAGATGCGTTCAAAAGCGCCCCTCAGGGGGCGCTTTTTTTATGCCTGCGCACAAGCTTGAGGCAGCAGTGCGACAATGCCGGCGCCATCTTCGGGCATGCACGCCCGCTCTCCCCTGGCTTCTTCATCCCGCCTCCGGCAGCGCCGCCCCAGCGGCAACGGGCGCTGCTCACGGCATGCACCAATTGCAGGCATTTACTCCATGGAATGGATTCTTGTTTCCCTCGCCTCGGCCCTGGCCGGGTTTGTTGACGCCATCGTGGGAGGCGGCGGACTGATTCTGGTGCCGGCCATGTTTGCCGCCTTCCCCACCACCACGCCCGCCACGCTGTTTGGCACCAACAAGAGCGCCGCCGTCTGGGGCACGGCCATTTCCGCCTGGCAGTACAGCAAGCGCGTGCATATCACCTGGGCCACGCTGGTGCCCGCCATCGGCACGACGCTGGTGGGCGCTTTTCTCGGAGCCTGGGCCGTCACGTTGATCTCGCCCGATTTTCTGCGCAAGCTGCTGCCCTTCATCCTGCTGGGCGTGCTGGGCTATACCCTGGCCAAAAAAGAGCTGGGCCGCGACCACGAGCCGCGCCTGGCGGGCCGCACCGAGATGTTGACCGCCAGCACCATCGGCCTGCTGATCGGCTTCTACGACGGCTTCTTCGGCCCGGGCACAGGCAGCTTCTTCGTGTTCCTGTTCGTGCGCCTGCTGGGCTATGACTTCCTCAACGCCTCGGCCAGCGCCAAGCTGCTGAATCTGGCCTCCAACGCCGCAGCACTGCTGCTGTTCACCCTCAAGGGCCATGTCTGGTGGCACTTTGCCATCCCGCTGGCCGTGGCCAACGTGCTGGGCAGCATGCTGGGCACCTGGATGGCCTTGCGCCACGGAACGGGCTTTGTACGCACGATTTTCATCGGCGTGGTCAGCCTGCTGATTCTGAAGACAGGTTACGACGCTTTTTTGCGTTAAGCCTTTGCGTTAAGCCCCTGCGTTAAAAGCGTCAGCCGCTATCAATTTATCAAGGTGCTGTTTCGTCGTCGGACAGCACCGAGATATCTTCCACACGGCGCGGTGTGCCGATCGGCGGGCCTGCCTTGCCCTGGCGCACGGCAGCAATATCCGCCTCACTGGGATAGTTGCCCACCAGCCAATAGTCCAGGATGCGGCGTGCGATAGGTGCGGCCGCCGCCGCACCGAAGCCGGCATTCTCCACAATCACGGCCACGGCAATCCTGGGCGCTTCGGCCGGACCGTAGGCGATATAGAGCGAATGGTCGCGCTGATACTCGGCCAGACGCGCAGCGTTGTACTTTTCCTTCTGGCCCACGCTCACGGCCTGGGCCGTGCCGGTCTTGCCACCGGACAGATAGCTGGCACTGCCAAATACGCCACGCCCAGTGCCACCGGTCACCACTCCGACCATGCCACGCTTGACGGCATCGACATTGCTCTGCTTGTAGCCCAGGTTGACGGGCGCTGGCTGAACAATGGCCGTGCGCGTGCCGGTGACGGAGTCGATCAGCTCCTTGCCCACATGGGGCGTGAAGCTCATGCCACTGTTGACCAGCGTGGCCAGCGCATGCGAGAGCTGGAGGATGGTGAAGTTGTTGTAGCCCTGGCCGATACCCAGAGAAATCGTCTCGCCTGCAAACCACTGCTGCTGGGCGGCGCGCTTGTAGGTCTTGCGCTTCCACTCCTTGCTGGGCAGCACGCCGCGCAGCTCGCCGGGCAGATCGATGCCGGTGATCTGGCCAAAGCCCAGCGGCTTCATGAAGTCGTGGATCGCATCCACGCCCATCTCGTTGGCCAGAGTGTAGAAATAGACGTTGCTGGAATGCTGGATGGCGCGCGCCAGATCCACCGGGCCCAGCGCATGGCCGGAGCGGAAGGTGTGGCCACCGAACGTCCAGGAGCCGCCATCCTGGATCACCGTGCCCGGCGTGCGCTTGCCGGTCTCCAGGCCCGCCAGGCCCATGAAGGGCTTGTAGGTCGAGCCCACCGGGTAGGTGCCGCGCATGGAGCGGTTGAGCAAAGGGCGGTCCAGCGATTCGTTGAGTGCCTTCCAGCTCTCCTGGTCGATACCGTCGACAAACAGATTCGGGTCGTAGGTCGGCTTGCTGACCATGGCCAGCACCTCGCCGTTGCGCGGGTCCATGGCGATGGCCACGCCGCGGCGATTGCCGTAGAGGTCTTCCACCATCTTCTGCAGCTTGATGTCCACCGACAACTGCAGGCTGTGTCCCGGCGTGGCAGGGCGACTGCCCAGGCGGCGCACCGCATGACCGCCTGCCGAGGTTTCCATTTCCTCCCAGCCGGTCTGGCCGTGCAGCTGCAGCTCATAGCTCTTTTCGGCCCCCAGCTTGCCCATGACCTCGGTGCCGCGGTAGTTGGCCGCATCGTCGGAGTCGTCGATCTCTTCCTTTTCCCTTTGATTGATACGACCGATGTACCCGATCAAATGGCTGCCGGTTTCCTTGAGCGGGTAGGTGCGGAACAGGCGGGCCTTGATGTCCACGCCCGGAAAGCGATAACGCTGAGCCGCGAACTTGGCCACTTCCTCATCGGTCAGACGCGAGCGGATCGGAATCGACTCAAAGCTCTTGGAGTCATCCATGAGCCGCTTGAACTTGCGGCGGTCGCGCGGCGTGATCTCTATGACCCCGGACAGCCCCTCGATGGTCTCGTCCAGATCCTCGACCTTGGAGCGTGTGATCTCCAGCGTATAGGCCGAGTAATTGGTCGCCAGCACCACGCCGTTGCGGTCCAGTATCTGGCCCCGGTTGGGCACGATGGGCACCACCGCCGTGCGATTGCTCTCAGCCCGCTCGGCAAATTCCTCATGGCGCTCGACCTGCAGCACCAGCAGACGCCAGACCAGCAGACAGAACGCCAGAAATACCACGCAGCACATGACGACTGCACGCATCCGGAAGCGCTGCAGCTCGACTTCGGTATTACGGATCTCCATCATGCGACGACACCAGCAAACAAAGCCGCCCCGCATGAGCTGCGCCACCGGCGTGCCTCACCCTTAAGACAGCGAGCCAAGGCCGCCCCGCAGCGAGGCTGCCGTCCTGCCCCGCAAAGCAAGAGGCAGGAAAGCACGAAGCGACTCAAGAGGGAATGCATCTCACAGAGGCCGGTTTTCATCGCTGTCCGGCGCGCGGCGCTGCGGCGCCAGCAGCAAAGCGCTAACCACAGGCCACAGCAAGGTCTCGATCACCGGAGCGATCAGAAACTCCAGTCCGGGGAAGATCCCCCCCGTCGCGACACGCAGCAGTACCTGAATGCCGTGCGCCGCAGCAAACACCGGCAACAGGTGCAGGGCCTGCACGGGGCTCGAGAACCAGAGCAGGCGGCGACTCATCCAGCCCGTCACGAAGACCAGCAAGGTGTAGGCGAGCGCATGCTGGCCCAGCAGCGAGGCTCGGTCCACATCCATGACCAGGCCCAGCGCAAAGGCGATGCCCAGACCCACGCGCTGCGGCTGGTTCAAACTCCAGAAGGCCAGCAGCAGCAGCAGCATGTCCGGCAGCCAGACGATGCGGCCCAGCGGAAGCATATTGACAGCCAGGCCGATCACCAGGGTGACGACGATGAACAGAGGATTGACCGGCAGCAACAGCTGCTGGCCGCGCGGCATGATCATGCGGGATCCTTTTCAGGCTTGGTCCCCGCCTTCTCGGCGGCGGCCTTCTCCTTTTCGGCAGCGGCCGCTTCCTTCTTGCCACGTGCCTTGGCAGCGCGGTCGGACTTCCCGGCATCGACCTGGGCCTGCATATTGGCAGCCTCGGGATGCTCGGTCCGGCCCTGGGGCTTGAGCACCATCACATGGCGCACGCCCTGCACGCGGCCCACGGGCTCGCAGTAGATGCGGGTGAAGGCAGAGTCGGCACGGCGGTCCACCGTCACCACCTTGGCCACAGGCAGACCCAAGGGATAAAGCCCGTCAATACCGCTGGTAGTGAGCAAATCGCCCACCTGTACATCTGCATTGCTGGGCATGAAGCGCAGCTCCAGCCCGCCGGCGCGGGTCGAGGATGCATCGCCATAGGCAACGCTGCGCGCACCGGTGCGCGGGTTGAAAACGGGAATGGCCTGATCGCGATCAATGAGCAGCGTGACCTCGGCGCGCGTCGGGTAGACACGTGTGACCTGACCGACCACGCCTTTTTCATCCAGTACGGGCGAGCCCGGCTCGACCCCGTCGGCCTGCCCCTTGTCGATCACCACGCGGCGCGTATAGGGGTCGGGACTGTCATAGACCACTTCAGCCACCTGGCCCGGCGTCAACGAGCGCTCACGCAACTCCAGCATGGAGCGCAGATGCTCGTTCTCCTTGATCAGCTCATCGGCCAGTTCGGCCCGCTGAGCCATGACGACCAGCTCCTTGCGCGCGGCATCCTCGCGGGCCACGGCCTGCTGCTGCACTTCGGCATAGCGGCTGGCGTTCTGATAGGCCAGCACCGGCTGGGCCACCACCCATTGCACGGGCGACAGCGCCACCGACAAGGCAGAGCGCACTGGCGTGGTGATCTTGAAACGCGCATCGGCCACCATCAAAAACAGCGCCAAGGCGCTGTAGAGGGCAAGCTGGGAAGTGCGCGATGCCTGTTGCTTGAACAGCGATGGGGCGCGGTGGTCCAGGGTGTCCAGGCTCATGCGTGTTCCCGCAGCATGGCAGCATGCGCACGGCCTCCTTGATCAGAAGGAATGCAAAAAGAGAGCGCGGTAAGCAGGCGTATCACGGACTCAGGCCCTGTTCATGGAAGTGGCTGCGGTACGCGCACTATGCCGCGTGCCGCAAAACACCACATTGCACAGCGATTAATCGCTGGTGAAGATGCTGCCCTGGCGATCCATGGTCTCCAGCGCCATGCCGCAGCCGCGCACCACACAGGTCAGCGGCTCTTCGGCCACCAGCACGGGCAGACCGGTTTCTTCGGCCAGCAGACGGTCCAGGTCGCGCAGCAGCGCGCCGCCACCAGTCAGCATCATGCCGCGTTCGGCAATGTCGGCACCCAGCTCGGGAGGCGTCTGCTCCAGCGCGTTCTTCACGGCGGAAACGATCTGGTTGAGCGGATCGGTCAGCGCTTCCAGCACTTCGTTGGAAGAGATGGTGAAGCTGCGCGGCACGCCCTCGGACAGGTTGCGACCCTTGACTTCCAGTTCCTTGACTTCGGAGCCGGGGAAAGCCGAGCCGATCTGCTTCTTGATCAGTTCTGCCGTGGGCTCGCCGATCAGCATGCCGTAGTTGCGGCGGATATAGCTGATGATGGACTCGTCGAACTTGTCGCCACCGACGCGCACCGAGCCCTTGTAGACCATGCCGCCCAGCGAGATCACGCCCACTTCGGTCGTGCCCCCGCCGATGTCCACCACCATGGAGCCCGAGGCTTCGGAGACGGGCAGGCCCGCGCCGATACCGGCAGCCATGGGCTCTTCAATCAGGTACACGGCCGTGGCGCCCGCAGCTTCGGCGGCGTCCTTGATGGCGCGGCGCTCGACCTGGGTGGAGCCGCAGGGCACGCAGATGATGATGCGGGGGCTGGGCGTGAGCACCGAGCGCGGATGCACCATCTTGATGAACTGCTTGATCATCTGCTCGGTGATCACAAAGTCGGCGATCACGCCATCCTTCATGGGACGGATGGCTTCGATGTTGCCGGGCACCTTGCCCAGCATGGCCTTGGCTTCGCGGCCGACAGCCTGGATAACCTTCTTGCCGTGGGGGCCGCCTTCGTGACGAATCGCAACCACCGAAGGCTCGTCCAGAACAATGCCCTTGTCTCGGGCGAAAATCAGGGTGTTAGCTGTGCCAAGGTCAATGGCAAGGTCGGTGGAGAAGTACCGACGGAAAGCTCCGAACATTCAAGGTCCTCTCAGGCACGGCGTGCGCATCGGCTGGCCGTCGCCGGGATGTAAGGTAATGGAGTCTGGGTAGTGGGCATTTTTTGCACAATGACCAGCCGAACGGAGGTATTGCGGCAAAGCCGAGATAATACCGTATCCCCTGTGAATAACTTCTACTGTCAGGGTTAGAAACACTGCTTTACACGCGGCGGCCCTGTTAAATAATTTCTATGGCATTGAACGATCAAGACATTGCGCGCATCGCCAACTTGGCCCGCCTTGAGCTGTCGCAAGACGAAAGTAAGCGCATGCTCGCGCAACTAAACAACTTTTTCGGCATCGTCGAAAAAATGCAGGCTGTGGATACTTCGGGCGTCAGCCCCCTGTCACATCCGGTGGCAGCCATTCAGGACGTCGCCTTACGGCTACGTGACGATTTGGTAAGTGAAGGCAATAACCGCGACGCCAACATGCAGAACGCCCCTGCAGCCGAGAAGGGTTACTTCCTCGTGCCCAAGGTCATCGAATAAACGCGCGGGACACACAAAAACATGAGCCAAACCGAACTCCACCAATTGAGCGTGGCCGAGCTGGCCGCGCAACTGCGCGCCAAGCAGGTCTCCGCCACCGAAGCCGCCCAGCATTTCCTGGCCCGCGCCAAGCAGCACCAGAACCTGGGCGCTTTTGTCGCCATCGATGAAGACGCCACCCTGGCCCAGGCCAAGGCGGCCGACGCCCTGATCGCCGAAGGCAAGGGCGGCAAGCTGGCCGGCGTGCCCATTGCGCACAAGGACATCTTCGTCACCAAGGACTTTCCCACCACCGCCGCCAGCAAGATGCTGGAGGGCTATCGCTCGCCGTTCGACGCCACCGTGGTGAAGAAGCTGGCCGATGCCGGCGTGGTCACCCTGGGCAAGCTCAACTGTGACGAATTCGCCATGGGCGGCGCCAACGAGAACTCGGCCGTGCCCCCTGTGGGCTTTGACGCGGCACAGCCCGTGCGCAACCCCTGGAACACCGAGCGCGTGCCCGGCGGCTCCTCGGGCGGCTCGGCCGCCGCCGTGGCCGCGCGTCTGGCCCCGGCCGTGACTGGCACCGACACCGGAGGCTCGATCCGCCAGCCCGCGTCGTTCTGCGGCATCACCGGCATCAAGCCCACCTACGGCCGCGCCAGCCGCTACGGCATGATCGCCTTTGCCTCCAGCCTGGACCAGGCCGGCCCCATGGGCCGCAGTGCCGAAGATTGCGCGCTGCTGCTGTCCGAAATGTGCGGCCCCGATCTGGACCGCGACTCCACCAGCCTGGACTACCCCGCCGAGGACTTCAGCTCCCGCCTGGGTGACTCGATCGAGGGCCTGCGCATCGGCGTGCCCGCCGAGTTCTTTGGCGAAGGCCTGTCCGACGATGTCCGCGCAGCCGTGGACGCCGCGCTCAAGGAATACGAAAAGCTGGGCGCCAAGCTGGTTCCCGTGAGCCTGCCGCGTACCGAGCTGTCCGTGCCCGTGTACTACATCCTGGCTC
The DNA here is from genome assembly GCF_058807955.1 of Comamonas sp. GW821-FHT11H03. Lineage (NCBI taxonomy): Bacteria > Pseudomonadati > Pseudomonadota > Betaproteobacteria > Burkholderiales > Comamonadaceae > Comamonas > Comamonas sp. GW821-FHT11H03. Next base: position 271,998 of record NZ_JBXARF010000009.1, on the reverse strand, counting down.
CGGCCGAGGCTTCGTCCAATCTGTCGCGCTTTGACGGCGTGAAGTTCGGCCATCGCGCCGCCAGGTACGAAGACCTCAACGATATGTATAAGAAGACCCGCGCCGAAGGATTCGGCGACGAGGTCAAGCGCCGCATCATGATCGGTGCCTATGTGCTGTCCGAAGGCTATTACGACGCCTACTACCTGCAGGCACAGAAGATCCGCCGCATGATTGCCGACGACTTCCAGGCCGCCTTCAAGGACTGCGACGTCATCGCCGGCGCGGCCGCGCCGACAACCGCCTGGGCGATTGGCGGCAAGGCCGACCCCGTGAGCAACTATCTGGCCGACATCTTCACCCTGCCCGCATCGCTGGCCGGCCTGCCCGGCCTCAGCCTGCCCGCAGGCTTTGGCGACGGCGGCATGCCCGTGGGCCTGCAGCTGATCGGCAACTACTTCGGCGAAGCCAAGCTGCTGAACGCGGCCCACCGCTTCCAGCAAGCGACCGACTTCCACCTGAAGAGCCCTGTTGGCATTTAAAAATTAATAGCTGCTTGCGCTTGCACTGACTGACTTTCAGCATCAAAACAACCTGAAACCCAATCAAACAAAGCGCAAGCAGCTTCTCTTTTAGCAGTTAGGACACACAGAACAATGACTGTGAAACTGATCAATGGCTACGAAGTCGTCATCGGCTTCGAGACCCACACCCAGCTGGCGACCAACAGCAAGATCTTCAGCCGTGCCAGCACCGCCTTCGGCGCCGAGCCCAACACCCAGGCCTGCGCCGTGGACCTGGCCCTGCCCGGCACGCTGCCGGTGATGAACAAAAAAGCCGTGGAATGCGCGATCAAGCTCGGCCTGTCGCTGGGCTCGACGATTGCGCCGCGCAGCATTTTTGCGCGCAAGAACTACTTCTACCCCGACCTGCCCAAGGGCTACCAGATCTCCCAGTTCGAGATCCCCGTGGTGCAAGGCGGTGAAGTCAGCTTCTATCTGGAAGAAGGCAAGAACAACGTCCTCAAGACCGTGCGCCTGGTGCGCGCCCACCTGGAGGAAGACGCCGGCAAGTCCGTGCACGACGAGTTCATCGGCCAGTCCGGCATCGATTTGAACCGCGCCGGCACGCCGCTGCTGGAAATCGTGACCGAGCCCGATATCCGCTCCACCGCCGAAGCCGTGGCCTACGCCAAGGAGCTGCACAAGATCGTCACCTGGATCGGCATCTGCGACGGCAACATGCAGGAAGGCAGCTTCCGCTGTGACGCCAACGTGTCCGTGCGCAAGCCCGGCCAGCCGCTGGGCACACGCCGCGAGATCAAGAACCTGAACTCGTTCAGGAACATGCAGATCGCCATCGACTACGAAATCCTCTGGCAGATCGAGCAGATCGAGGACGGCCACAAGATCCAGCAGGCCACCGTGCTGTTCAACCCCGACACGGGCGAGACCCGCGCCATGCGCACCAAGGAAGACGCGGCCGACTACCGCTACTTCCCCGACCCCGACCTGCCCCCGCTGGTCGTGGCGCCCGAATGGGTAAGCCAAGTCAAGGCCGAGATGCCCGAGCTGCCCCGCGCCATGGCCGCGCGCTTTGTCGCGCAATACGGCCTGCCCGAGTACGACGCCACCACGCTGACGCAAAGCCAGGCCATGGCCGCCTACTTTGAAGCCGCCGCCAAGGCCTGCGGCCAGCCCAAGCTGGCGTCCAACTGGATCATGGGCGAGATCTCGCGCCGCCTGAACATGGAAGAGATCGGCATGGACCAGGTCAAGGTCAGCGCCGAACAACTGGGCACCCTGATCGCCCGCATCCACGGCAATGTCATCAGCAACAACTCGGCCAAGCAGGTGTTTGAAGCCCTGTGGACCGGCGAAGGCTCCGATGTGGACGCCGTGATCGACGCCAAGGATCTCAAGCAGTCCAACGACACCGGCGCGCTGGAAGCCATCATCGACGAGGTCATCGCCGCCAACCCCGCCAACGTGGAGCAATACCGCGCCGGCAAGGACAAGGCCTTCAACGCCCTGGTCGGCCAGGTCATGAAGGCCTCCAAGGGCAAGGCCAACCCCGGCCAGGTCAACGAGCTGCTCAAGGCCAAGCTGGCCTAAGCCGCCAACTCCAGGCGCCAACCCACCGTTCAAGGCCGCAGGCAGCACATGCCTGCGGCCTTGTTGCTTGCCGGACATCCAGGTCCGCCGTCTCCATGCCCTGCGCCGCGCGGCTCAGGAAAATTTCAGTGATCTTCTCGAACGCTTCCCTCATCGAATCTGAAAAAGAACGCAACCTCTGCACCAAGTTCTTTGCCGGCTACTTTTTCAACGAATTCACGGCCGGCTATGCCAAGCGCATCGTCCAGTTCAACCGCTACATCCAGGAAGTCACGGGCCGCGAAGACCTGGGCATTCAAAGCCCGCATATCTCGTTTGACACCCACGCCTACCTGTGCCACGAGCGCCTGCGCAGCAAGCTGGCCGATGTGCTCATCTCAGACCCCGCACGCCAGGTCTTTCTGTTCATCGAGACCAAATACCTGAGCAACTGGACTTACGCCGCCGATGTGGCCAAAGGGCTGGAGCGCCTGGACAAGGTGTTCGACGCCGACAGGAAACCGCATCTGGCCGACGCCCGCCAGCATTACTTTGTGCTGACCTCGCGCCGCAAGGAAGAAGCCGCAGGCCGCCCGGTGCAGCACTACGCCCCGGTGAATGGCTCTGTCTATGTTCCCACCCCTGCGCGCGCCGCAGAAGTGCTCGAAGGCGATACCGCTGAGCCTGCCAAGCCGTCTTTCACCAGCCTGCTGTATTGGGAAGACCTGGCGCAGATGTGCGACCGCTCGGAAGTGCGGCAGTACATGGAGGCGCGACTGAAGCTGTGCGTGAGCAGTTCGCGGAATCAGCACAAGGCGGGGTACTTTTTGCCGGGGGCGTGATAGTTAGGTGTCTGCTCCCCTCGCAGGCGCAGCCGAAGGAACGGGGGCAGCAGGGGCTGCTCTTTGCCTACTTTCAGGAGGTCCGGCATACCGGCAGCAGAAAGTAGGTCGGCATGGCGGGCCGAGGCCCGCCCTCAGTCCACTCATCAAGCATGTCGCCGAAGCAGAGACTTCAAGCAAAATCTGCCCCCAGCCCAATCACCATAATCGCAAGCGGCTCTCAAATTTCCCTCGGCGTCGTCGTACACGACAGAGGCCGGGTCTCGCCCCGGCACGCGACCTTCTTTTCTTGCTCGTGCAAGCAAAGAAGGCAAAAGAACACGCCCCAACTGTCTGCGTCCCTTCGCTGCGCTGCGGGCAAACCTGCGTCACCCCATTCAGTCTACGGTGCGGCAAAACTCGCTTTGCGCTGCGCGCGCCGCTCAAACACGTTGCCGCAAGTCAGATGACGATGCAACGCTGTCCTGCGGCAGCGTTGCCCGCAGCCTGACCCGCGTGCCGCAGGCGCTAACACACGGGTGGAAGCGGGTACGGACGGCCTGCGAGAGTTATGACGAAATTGGCTTCTTTCGCTTATCTGTATTGCGGTAGCAGCTATTAATTTTCTAAAGAAGCTATCCCGTATCCGGTATTGCCCCTTGTGCCCACGCCTGCGACGGCAAGTTCTTGGGGTTGGCAATTGCACCGCAGAGTGCAACTGCATCGTCATCCAATCTGCGGCAACCTGTTTGAACGGAGCGTCGAAGACGCGAAGTGAGTTTTGCCGCACAGCCCCAAGAGCTTGACGGCGCAGGTTGCCCCATAGCGAAGTGAAACGCAGCGAAGGGGTCGTGGGCAGCAGGGGCCAGCTCTTTGCCTACTTTCTTGCACAAGAAAGTAGGTCGGCATGGCGGGCCGAGACCCGCCCTCTGCAAGCAAATCAAGCATGCAATCAGCCTCGACACGTCAGGCAAACAGCTAAAGCATCACCACAAGCCAAACAAGTCCCAAGTGAAGACATCACTTGCACCACCCGCTATCAATTTCAAAAACCACCACTTACATAAAGCCGAGGTAAAGCGCACACCAAACCCACACAAATCTGCGCACAATCCGGCGCAAACCCCATACTTTTGCGCTCCATGTTCTCAAAGCTGCTCAAGCCCCTGCTCTGGCTGCTGGCCCTGTGCCTAGCGGTCTATATCTGTATCTGCAGCTATATGTTTGCGCAGCAGCGCCAGATGATTTTTCCGGGCGACGGCACGCAGGTGGCGGCCGAGAGCACCGATTTCTCGCTGCAACGCGCCGATGTGCTGCTGCGAGGCTGGCAGTTGCACCCGGCCGACGGCAAGGCGCGCAATGCGGTGATCTACTTTGGAGGCAATGCCGAGAACATTGCCCACCGGCGCCAGCAGCTGTCGCGCAGCCTGCCGCACAGCGATATCTATATGCTGGCCTACCGCGGCTATGGCGCCAGTGAGGGCGAGCCCACGCAGGAGCTGATGGAGCTCGATGCCGCTGCCCTGTTCGACGAGGTCAAACGCCTGCACCCTCAGCTGCCCATCACCGTGATCGGCCGCAGCCTGGGCACGGGCGTGGCGGCTGCCGTGGCCGATCTGCGCCAGCCAGAGCAACTGGTGCTGGTCACGCCCTTCGACAGCATTCTGAACACGGTGCGCGGCATGTATGGCTGGCTGCCCGTGGAGCTGCTGCTGCGCGACCCCTTCGACTCTGCCGCGCATCTGCGCAACTACCAAGGGCCGATTCTGGTGCTGCGCGCCGGACGCGATCAGGTGGTGCTGCCCGAGCGCACCGATGCCCTGCTGCAAAGCCTCAGGGACAAGGCGGTGCAGGTGCAGGCATTCACCCAGGCGAACCATTCGACCATCTTCCGCGCCAACGGCTTCTGGAGCGCCATAGAGCAGTTTGTGGACGGGCATCAAAAAGAGGCCTGAAAGGCCTCTGACGCTCCCAGCAGGTGCTGTCCGGCAATGGGTTTCAAGTGCCAGTCAGATCCTTGACGACCGTCGTCGCACCGTTTTTCCTGACGGACTCAATGCCAGCATCGCGCGATGCCGCCGAGGCATAGAGCTGGCTTGTGCCGATAACCTGATGGTTGGCAGCCTTGAGGTTGAAATACTCCTTGCCGTTGCTGGCGGTCTTTTTCTCGTAGCGCTCGGCCAGCGGGCTGTTGGTCTGCACCGAGGCAATGCCGTTCTCCGCCGCCGCCCGGGTCTTGTACAGCTCGCTGGTGAGAATGATCTCTCCGTTGCTGGCCTTCAGCACAAACCGGAACTGCCCATCGCTGCTCTTGCTCAACTCGAAATGACCTGCCATTCGTTTCTCCTTCAGTTGCAAAAAGCGGCCTGCGCCGCCGGGGGTAGCCAGCACACTATAAAACCATCACGGCTGAAACCGGGCCTCTCATGGCTGGCTCCGGCGGTGATGAATTCAACCTTGTCAGCTTTTCATGGCGCTTTCATAAGACGGCTAATCCAGCCCCAGGCCCTCGGCCAGACCCTCTGCATAACCGAGCATCAGCGTGCGCCGCGCCAGCAGCACGGACGCCAGCTGTGCCCAGCCCGCATGCTCCCGCACCTCGTCCTGCCCTTGGCCGTAGAGCATGCGCAAATCCTCTATCAGCCGCTCGACCCGCATCGCATCGGGCAAGCTGGCGCGCACAAAGCCCATCCATGCAGCGCCCATGCCGAAGAAGCGATAGCCATATTGCGCTGCCAGATGGCGGATGACCGCGTGGTTCTGGAAACTGTCCCAGTCCGCGCTGAAATAGCCGTTGGGCTGGCCCGCAATCATCAGCTCGTCGCTGGGCACGGGCAGACGCTGGACATAGACCACCTCGTCGAGCAGGGCCTCGGGACTGCGGTTGGCCTGCAGCAAGGCATTCACGTCTTCCGGCGACAAGAGAAGCGTGCCGCAGACCTGCGCCCAGTTCTGCACCAGCCCGGGCCGCTGCAACTGCGCCACCCGGTGCCGCAGCGATGCCAGCGTCAGGGCCTGCTGCTGCGCCGGGTCGTCCCAATCCATGTCCTCGGGACTGTCCAGATACAGACGCTCATCCTGGCTCGCATGGCCGCTGGTGTAGCTGCACTGGCTCACATCGTCCAGCGTGCAGAGGTAGCGGTGCGCTGGGTCGGCGACGCGCAGCGCGTCCAGCCGCTCCAGCACCTCGTCCAGCGTCTTGAACCCTTGCAGCCATTCATGCGCGAAGCCGAAGTTGCCCTGGCGGTATTCGGCCTGCTCCCCGTCGAATTTTCCTGTCTTCATTTGCGCAGCACCCGGCGATAGAAGAACACACACAGGCCCACGAAATAGGTCAGGCCCAGCCACATGGCGGGCGCAAAGCCCTCACCCACCAGGGCCAGTGGCGCATCCTTGCCGCTGAAGCCAATCAGTGCCGCAATCAGCAGGCCCATCAGGCTCTCGCCCACGATCAGGCCCGAGGCCAGCAGCAGGCCGCGCTCCTCGGCCGCCGCCGTCCAGTCCTTGCCGCCGCGCTGCGCATAGGCCTTGATGGCTCTGGCAATGCACCAGCCCAGCACCGCGCCTGTGGTCAGCGTCAGGCCGATGGTGGGCGGCAGATAGATGCCCAGGCCCACGGCCAGCGGCGGCAGCGCGCCCTTGCCACTCTTGCGCAGAGCCAGATCGACCAGGATCACGGCAATGCCCACAGCCACGCCCAGCCCCAGCATGCTCCAGTCCAGCGAGCCCTTGAAGATGCCGCTGGCAATCTGCATCATCAGCGTGGCCTGCGGTGCGGCCAGGGCCTGATTCGGGTCCATGCCGGCACGCGGCATGCTGCCCGCAAAACCGTAGGCGTTGTAGAGCAGATCCAGCACGGGCGGTATGACCAGCGCGCCCACAAGGCAGCCGATGATGAGCACGATCTGCTGACGCCAGGGCGTGGCCCCCACCAGATAGCCGGTCTTGAGATCCTGCAGGTTGTCGTTGGAGATCGCAGCCATGGCCAGAACGGCCGAGACCATGAACAGCACCAGTGCAATGCCCATCTGCCCCGCCACGGCGCTGGCATAGGCCGGCACCAGAGCATGCAGCGCCAGCAGGCTCACTCCCATGAGCAAGGTGGCAATGATGCCGATGCCCGAGATGGGACTGGCCGAAGAGCCGACCAGACCGGCCATATAGCCACAGGCCGCCGCCACCAAAAAGCCGAACAGGGCCGCAAACAGCACGCACAGGGCTGCCAGGCCGTAGCGCGCGCCAGCGGCAAGATCGGGCATATGCCCGGCGATGAAGTCATTGACAACCAGGAACAGCACGCCCAGGGCGGCGGCTCCTATCATCAACATCCAGCTGCGCGGCATGTCCTTGTCGGTTTCGTCGCCACCGCCCCCCTCGGCGACGCTGCGTGCAGGCTGGTTGCGAATCGCCTGGACAATCGGCTTGGCCAGCGTGGCAACGGTCCACAGCGCCGAGATGCCGATGACGCCCGCACCCAGAAAGCGGGCCTTGCTGCCCCAAAGCTGGGTGGACAGCTCGGAGAGCGCCTGACCGGCAGCAGGAGAAGCCTGGGCCGTCAGCCAGGGCACGAGCACCCCCCAGCACAGCGCCAGCCCCACAAGCACGGCAATGCCTGCAGCGGCTCCCATCAGATAGCCGGCGGCCAGCAGGGCAGGCGAGAAGCCCGCCGCCACACGAAAGGCCACGCCGCCTGCGGGAATCCAGAAATTGAAGGCATCGCCGAGCAGGCGCAGACCGCCGCTGAGAAAGCCGAACAGCGCGGCCAGCCCCGTGCCCCAGCCCAGCTCGCGCAAGCCCGAACTGCGCGGTTTGCCCAGGCTCTGCGGGCCATGGGCGTGGCGCTGATCGTCGCCTACGCGCAAGACCTCGGCAGCGGCCACGCCCTCGGGATAGGGCAGCTCGGATTGCACCACCAGCACGCGACGCAGGGGCACGGTGTAGAGCACGCCCAGTGTGCCGCCAGCCGCACAGATCAATGCCGTCTGCCAGAACGGGAAACCCGTCCACAGCCCCAGCATGAGCAGTGCCGGCAGCACAAAGATCACCGAGGACAAGGTGCCGGCTGCGGAAGCCTGGGTCTGCACCAGATTGTTTTCAAGGATGTTGGAATCCTTGAAGCGATAGAGCAGCGCCATGGAGATCACGGCAGCGGGAATCGCCGAGGCAAAGGTCAACCCGACCTTGAGCCCCAGATAGACGTTGGCGGCGGTGAACGCCAGGGTGATGAGCGCGCCAAGCAGCACGCCACGGAAGGTGAACTCTCTCTTGGTTGGAGTATTCATTGTGCAAGCGGGAGGGTCTGTGACGGCACAAGCCTAGCATCAGCGGCGCACCACGCCATATCCGTCGTGCGCCCCTTCGCGCCAGCTCCTGGCGTTGCCAATGGCCGGTCCATGAAAAAAGGAGACCGAGGTCTCCTTTTGCGTTCAGCAGCCAAGGCTTCAGAACAGCACGCGGCAGCGAATGGTGCCCGCAATCTGCGCGAGCTTTTCCAGTGCCAGCGCCGAGGACTTGGCATCGATATCGATCACCACATAGCCCACTTTCTCATCGGTGCGCAGGTACTGGCCCGCGATATTGATGCCGTTGTCGGCAAACACCTGGTTGATGGCAGAGAGAATGCCGGGACGGTTCTCGTGCACATGCAGGATGCGGTTGTTGCCGGGGTGCTCGGGCAGTGCCACTTCGGGGAAGTTGACGGCCGAGGTGGTCGTGCCGTTGTCGCTGTACTTGACCAGCTTTTCCGCCACTTCCAGACCGATATTGGCCTGGGCTTCCATGGTGGAGCCGCCGATGTGAGGCGTGAGGATGACGTTGTCCATGCCGCGCAGCGGCGACAGGAATTCGTCCTTGTTGCTCTTGGGCTCCTTGGGGAAGACGTCGATGGCAGCGCCCAGCAGCTTGCCGCTCTTGAGCGACTCGGCCAGGGCTTCGATATCGACCACGGTGCCGCGCGACGCATTGATCAAAATGCTGCCGGGCTTCATGGCGGCAATCTGGGCAGCCCCCATCATGCCGTTCGTGGAGGCCAGCTCGGGCACATGCAGGGTGACGATGTCGGACTGGGCCAGCAGCTCGCCGAGACCGCTGCTCTGCTGGGCATTGCCCAGCGGCAGCTTGGTCACCACGTCGTGGAAGATGACCTTCATGCCAAGGCCTTCGGCCAGCACCGACAGCTGGGTGCCGATGGAGCCATAGCCGACAATGCCCAGCGTCTTGCCGCGAATCTCGAAGGAATTCTCCGCGCTCTTCTTCCAGCCGCCGCGGTGGGAGACGGCATTCTTTTCGGGGATGCCGCGCAGCAGCAAAATGGCTTCGCCCAGCACCAGCTCGGCCACGGAGCGGGTGTTGGAGTAAGGCGCATTGAAGACAACCACACCGCGCTCGCGCGCCGCGTTGAGGTCGACCTGGTTGGTGCCGATGCAAAAGCAGCCCACGGCCACCAGCTTCTGCGCGGCCGCGAACACATCGGCCGTGAGCTGGGTGCGCGAGCGAATGCCGACAAAGTGCACATCGGCAATCTTGCGCTTGAGTTCCTCGCCATCCAGCGCGCCGGTCAGAGCCTCCACATTGGTGTAGCCCGCGTCATGCAGCACCTTGAGCGCGGAGGGATGTATGCCCTCGAGCAGCAAAAACTTGATCTTCGATTTATCCAGCGACGTCTTACCCATGATCCAGCCTCGATCCATCAAAACTCCATTACAGCGGTTTCGTAATTCCGTTACAGGATCTGGGTGCATCGCCCCTTCATGAAGTGAAGAGGAGCAGCACCTGCGTGCCTGGCCCAAAATGAGCGCTGGGTAGAGCAAAGCAGAGCAGAAGCGTGCATGTGTCGCTTCACCTGTAACAAATTACGACTTTCTGATTCGCTTCCTACAATCGCGATCATTCACGCGCTTCCAATTTCATAGTTGAAAGTGCAGACCACTCAAGCTCTTTACAAGGATTTGCTGCCTATGCTGACCCTCTTGCGCCGCGCAGAAGATTTGCTGATTCAAGTTCTGCGTCTTGTCTTGCTCGCCTTTTCCATCTTTGTGCTGTTTGGCATGGGCCACTGGATCTGGGACCACTACAAGCCCAAGAAGCCCGATGCCGCCACTGCCGGTGCAACAGCGCTGAACTGGAAGGATGCGCCCTACGACCTCAAGTACATGGAAGAAGAGACCGGTCGCGATCTGAGCGGCCTCGGCAACGCCGTGCCCATGGAAAAGCGTCTGGCCGACCCCGCCCTGCGTCCGGATTTCCGCAAGGCCGACGGCCTGCTGCGTGGCTTCATCTACAGGGACACGGCTGCGCGCAAACGCGTAGAGACGGAAAACAGCAGCCAGGGCCTGGATCCCATCCACCCCCTGCTCAAGGGCGATGCCCTGCCCTCGGCCGACGATGTCAACCGCCAGATCAAAATGCGCGAGGCACGAGAAAACTCCTGCTGCGACAAGGAGGCGGCCGACGCGGCCGCTGCCGAAGTGGATGCCGCCTGGACAGCTCGCCGCATCTCGCTGACCCGCGAGGACCGCATGGCCCGTGCCGCCGCAGATGCGGCAGCCGATGCAGCGATTGCGGCAGCTGCCGAGGCTGCGGGCGAAGACACCATGCTGATGGATCCGGTGAACCTGGCCTCCGAAATCAACGACCGTGCCCAGGCCGCCGAGATGGAACATGGCGAGGGCTCGTACGCGGCCTACATCAAGGGACTGCCCGTGGCACTGGAGAAGGTGTTGGGTAACGAAAGCCTGGCCAAGAAGCTGCAGCAGCAGTCCGCCCCGCAGATCGTCAACACCTTGCTGACCAACTACACGCTGTCGTTCGACCGCACGGCCGCCAAGCTGCGCGGCGACAACCCCGATGAGGAAAAGTGGGAGTTTCTGGGCATGGACACGGCGTTTGCCACGCTGCTGATTTCCTGCCTGGTGATGGTGATGATGGCGCTGGTGATGTTCCGCATGGAGCGCCATTTGCGAGGCATCGGCGCGCAATCGGGTCAAAAGTCCTGATTTTCCGGCTCCGGCAAAAAGGCCGGAGCATGCGCTGTGGTTTCGGGCCCGCCTCTGCTCAGTAGGCGGGCCCTTTTCTTTTCAGTTCAGGGATATCACCATGAGCACCACCCGCAGCAGTACCGTTCCCGTCCACGCGCCATTCATCAAGCGCATGTCGCCTCGCGCCCTTGTACCTGAAGCACTGAGTGCGGCCCAGATGGAGCAGTTGGTGGAAGCCGCCCGCTGGGCGCCTTCGGCCAGCAAAAAGCAGCCCTGACACTTTGCCTACGCCCTGCGCGATGACGCGAACTGGCAGGCGTTCTCGCAGATTCCCAACGAAGCCAACCGCCGCTGGTGCCTGAATGGCGGCGCGCTGATCGTGCTGCTGTCGGACAAGCAGGCCTCGGCCGCCAAGCACAGCTTCGATGCGGGCTGCGCCTGGGGCTATCTGGCGCTGCAGGCCCATGCCATGGGCCTGGCCACGCACGCCATGGGCGGCTTCTCTGCCGCTGAGGCCCGCAAGGTGCTGAACCTGCCCGAGCATCTGGTGCCCGAATGCGTGATCGCCGTGGGCCGCCGCACCGATGCCTCCACTCTGCCCGACGATCTGCGCGAGCGCGAGCAGCCCTCGGGCCGCAAGCCGCTGGCCGAAATGCTGAGTGCCGGAGCCGTTCAAGCCGCCGCAACAGCCTGAAGCGGCCCCAATCCCGCCAAAGCTCCACCGCTCACCCTGTGGAGCTTTTTTTGACAGAATTGCCACACTAATATCAATACAACATTACGGGATCAGCTATCAATTTAGCGCCCGTAGCCTGAGCCTATGTCCGTCATGCAAACAATGTGGCAGCGCCTGGGGCCGGTGGCCTCGCGCCCTTCTTGGAAAGAGCTGATCCGCGCCAGCATCGGCGCAGGTCTGGGCCTGGCACTGGCCGGCATTCTGGTGGGGCTGGTCGAGCATTTCTTTCCCAACACCCTGTTCCTGTTCGCACCGCTGGGCGCCACCGCCGTGCTGGTGTTCGCCGTGCCCAGCAGCCCGCTGGCCCAGCCCTGGAACTGTGTCGTCGGCAACACCATGCCTGCGCTCTATACCTTGCTGCTGCTCTGGGCGTTTCCGGCGCTGTCCCAAACGTCGCTGGCCGCACTGGCCGTGGCAGGAGCCATTGCCCTGATGCTGCTGCTGCGTGCCCTGCACCCGCCGGGCGGCGCCGTGGCCTTGCTGACGGTACTGGCCTCCGCACAGATGGCTCCCCTTGGCTGGCATCTGCTGATTCCCATGGCCGTGCTCTCGGGCGTTCTTGCGGCAGTCGGCGTGCTCTACCATCGTGCCTGCGGCCGCCCCTACCTGCACCAGCCGCCTCAAGCGGCCAAGACCCAGCGCCCCACCACGCGCCTGGCGCTGAGCGAGCAGGACCTGGAACAACTGTTGCAGCGCTTCGAGCAAAGCTACAACCTGACACCCGAGGACCTGGGTGAGCTGCTGGCCGCCGCCGAGGAGGAGGCCATCAAGCGCCGGCTGTCCAGCGTGAACTGCGGCACCGTCATGTCCGCCAAGCTGCTGACCGTGAGCCCGCAGACTCCGCTTGAAGAGGTGGCCGAGCTGTTTCACCGCCATCTGATCAAAAGCCTTCCCGTGGTCGATGCGCAAGGTGAGCTCATTGGCCGCGTGCTGCGCGCAGACCTGTTCGACTGGCTCTGGCAGGACCACCGTGCGCGCCAGCAGCAAAACCTCTGGCAGCGCCTTCGCAGCCGACCATCCAAAGTGCAATCCGTAGCTCAGGAGTTGATGCGCGCACCAGAGATGAGCGTGCAGGAAGACACGCCCATGGGCGATCTGCTGCACGAGCTGGCATCGCACAGCGTGCAGTTCATTGCCGTGCTGCGCGGCAAAACCCTGGTCGGGGTCATCACGCGCTCGGACGTGATCCGCACTTTGCTCTCCATCAATCAATAGCCATGTGGGCAAAGGCCCTCTTGCCTGGCACGGGCTGCTGGATAAACTATGGGCAGTACTGGTTTGATTGCCGAAAAGGAGTTGCTGCCATGGACGCCGTGTTCACCCCCAACCTCGACAAGCTGCGCAACATCGTGCAAAGCTTTGGCGCCAACTCCTTTACCGCAACACAGGTGGCCACGGAGTATGAGGGCAGCACCGCCAGCAGCGAAGTCACCAAGACCTTCGAAGAGCTGCTCACCCACCACGCCACCGTGCTGGGCATACAGTCCGTGCCGGGCCATCACTTGGTCTGGCGCTCAAACTGAGCTGCTGACAGGCCCCTTCATGCATGCCCACCTCGGTGGGTATTTTCTTTTTCATCCAGTGATCAACTGGGCTAAAGTGCGGCGCCATGTCGCTGATTCCTCTCTCCCTCTGGTTGCCGCTGTCCGTCGCGGCCTGCGTGCTGCTGGTGCTGGCGGCCATGGGCTGGCTCTGGCGCTCGGCCCTGCGCGTTCCGGCAGGCAGCCGTGACGGCCGCAATATGCGCAGCATGGCCACCATCGCCAGCGCAGGCCTGCTGCTATGGCTGGCCTATGGCTTGTTCAAGGGTTATGGGGCGCTGTGGCAGGCCGATGCGCTGATGCTCATGGCTCAGGCACCGCTGCTGGTGCAGATGCCCTTGATCATCGCGGCAGTGGCCTGGATTGCGACCCTGCTGCTGGGTCGAGTCATGGCCATGCACAAAGACGGCCACGAAGACTGAAGGCGTAGCCGTCAGCGCGAGCGCGGCGCGGCAGGCGGCAGCTCTGTCCATAGCTTGCGCAGCTGCTGCAGCTCGGCATCGAAGCGCTGGTTGATGCGCTGCTTTTCCTCTTCCTGCTGCTTGATGAAGCGCTGCTGCTCGGCCTGGGATTCCGTGTTGTCGTCGAGCTGGCGGCGCAGATTGGCGGGAGCTTTCTTCGGATCGTTCTGATAGAACTCCAGCTCGGTGTTGAGCTTACGGCGGCGCTCCTTGAGATCGACCAGGCGCTTCTGAGCCACGCCGATCACATCGTTGACCTGGGCAATCGCCTCGGCTCTGGTGGCATCATGCACGCCCTGACTGGGGAAGCGCGCCAGCATGGCGCGCTCGCGCGAGCGCTCCTCGCGCAGGCGCTGCTGCTCGGCCTGATCCTGACGGCGCTTGGCCTCCTGTGCGCTGCGCTCCTGATCGGTCAGAGTCGGGCCCACGCGGCGCAACTCGACCCCCGAGTTGCCGAGCACACGCTGCTCGCGATCGACGCAGGAGGTAATCGGCCTGTCGGCCGTGATGCGCTGCCCATTGGCATCCGTGCAGGCGTAGATGCCGCCGCTATTGGCCTGGGTTGGAGCAGGCATGGCCCCTGCCCAGACGGTAGCTACCACATACAAACTCAGTTTTGCATGCAAGGCCTGCTTCATTTGCGTGTTTATTCCTTGTCTTCGACACCATAACGCTGACGATAGGCCAGCACGCGTTCATGATGCTCGGGGCCGGCCTCCCCGCCCTGCTGCTCGAGATAAAGCAACAGATCTGCCAGCTTGGCAATCGCACACACCTGCATGCCCAGTTGGTTGCGCACATATTGCACGGCGCTGTGTGCCACGTCCTGACCATTCTCTGTCGCCATTTCCTGGCGATCCAGAGCGATGGCCACGGCATGCGGCTGGGCACCGGCGGCCTTGATGATAGCAATCGACTCACGCGCTGCCGTTCCGGCCGACATCACGTCGTCAATGATGAGCACGCGGCCCTTGAGGGGAGCGCCCACCAGGGTGCCGCCTTCGCCATGATCCTTGGCTTCCTTGCGGTTATAGGCAAAGGGCACGTTCTTGCCCTGGCGCGCCAGCTCCACGGCCACCGTGGCAGCCAGAGGAATGCCCTTGTAGGCAGGGCCGAAGACCATATCGAACTCCATGCCGCTGGCCAGAATGGCTTTTGCATAGAATTCGGACAGACGGGCCATCTTGGCGCCATCGTCGAACAGGCCGGCATTGAAGAAGTACGGGCTCATGCGCCCGGCCTTGGTCTTGAACTCGCCGAAACGCAGCACACCCGCATCGACGGCAAACTGCACGAAATCCTGCGCCAGACGGTCTGCACCGCCCATTGGCTTCTCACTCACCACCATGGATTCATCCTTGTTCAAATTAACCAGCCTCAACCTCAACGGTATCCGCTCTGCCACGACCAAAGGCGCCGAAGCCTGGATCGAAGCCACTGCGCCGGATTGTATTTGCGTCCAGGAAATCAAGGCCCAGGCTTCGGATATGGCCGGGCGCTTCGAAGTGTTGGCCGGCATGAAAGGCTACTTCCACTTTGCCGAGAAGAAGGGCTATTCGGGCGTGGGCGTCTATACCCGCCACGAGCCCAGCGATGTGGTCGTGGGCTTCGACATCGACGAGTTCGACGCCGAAGGCCGCTACGTCGAAACCCGCTTCGACACGCCCGGCCGCAAGCTGTCCATCATCAGCGCCTACTTTCCCAGCGGCAGCTCGGGCGAGCTGCGCCAGGAAGCCAAGTTCCGCTTTCTGGCCAAGATGCACAGCCACTTGATGCATCTCAAGGCCGAGCGCGACTTCGTGCTCTGCGGCGACATCAATATCGCGCACCAGCAGGCCGACCTCAAGAACTGGCGCGGCAACCAGAAAAACAGCGGCTTCCTGCCCGAGGAGCGCGACTGGATGACCAAGCTGCTGCACAAGACCGAGATCAGCGGCGGTCTGGTGGACGTTTACCGTCTGCTCCAGCCCGACACCACGGACGCCTGCTACACATGGTGGAGCAATCGCGGCCAGGCCTATGCCAACAACGTGGGATGGCGGCTGGACTACCACCTGGCCACGCCGGCGATCGCGGCCCTGGCGCGCACCGAGTCCATCTACAAGGGCGAGAAGTTCTCGGACCACGCGCCCATCACCATTGGCTATGACCTGACGCTCTGAGGCGTGCAAGCAACGCCGGCAGCAAGCTGCAAGGCAGTGAACGCACGCATGCTCGGCGAATTGAGTTAGCGCAAGGTGCAACAGTACAACCCATGCGAGCATGAGTTGTACTGAGCCGGCTGGGCAGGTTTCCGAAAGAATGAACGACGGAACCTGGAGGGCAACAAGGCCACAGCGGTTCCCGTTTCGCTTTGAGGAAAAGGAATAGCCAATGAAGAAGATTCTGATGACCGTGGCCCTGTGTGCAGCCGGTGCCCTGAGCGCGCCCGCCATGGCGGCAGGCTGTGAAGCCGTCGTCGAGAGCAACGACGCCATGCAGTTCAATGTCAAAAGCATCGATGTGCCCAAGTCCTGCAAGAAGTTCAGCGTGACTCTCAAGCATGTGGGCAAGATGCCCAAGACCGCCATGGGCCACAACATCGTGGTCAGCACCGCAGCCGATATGCAGCCCGTGATCACCGACGGCATGGCCGCAGGTGCTGGCGCCGACTATGTGAAGGCCGGCGATGCACGCGTGCTGGCTCACTCCAAGCTCATCGGTGGCGGCGAGACCACCAAGTTCGACATCGATGCGAGCAAGCTCAAGGCGGGTACGGACTACGCCTTCTTCTGCTCCTTCCCCGGTCACGCGGCCCTCATGAAGGGCACGCTCAAGCTGGGCTCCTGATCCTGAATGCTCACTCTTTAGTAGCTATTAGCGCTTTTCCCACAAGGATTTCAGCTATATAAATACCTGAAATCCCTTACTAACAAGCGCCAAACGCTTCCAAATAGATAGCAAACCTTGCTGATCCCAAGCGCCTTTGACGGAAGTCACAGGCGCTTTTTTCATGGCTTATTCCATCGCCGACGTCAGCGGTCTGTTGATCACCACATGCTTCATGACCAGCGTGGAAGTCATGCGCAGCACGCCGGGCAGCCGGGTCAGGTGCTCGTCATAGAGACGCTGATAGGCCGGCAGATCACGCACCACGACCTGCAGCAGATAGTCAGGGTCGCCAAACAGGCGCTGGGCCTGCACCACGTTGGCGAGCTGGGCCACTGCGTCCTCGAACGCGGGCACGGACTTGCTGTCCTTGAGTGTGACAAAGACCAGGGACGAAAAATCCAGCCCCAGCGCTGCTGGGTCCAGCTCGGCGCGGTAGCCGCGAATCACGCCCGACTCCTCCAGCGCGCGCACACGCCGGTGGCAGGGCGACAGGCTCAGGCCCACCTGCTCGGCCAGCTCGGTCACCGTGAGGCGGCCATTGTTTTCGAGCGCAGCAAGAATTTTTCGATCCAGCGAATTCACGGGGCAGTTTCTTCCAATTTCAAACCGATCAGCGGCGAATATTGAGAGCACATTCTCTCTCCTCTTCCATATTCTCTCGGCATCAACGCTTTTCGAGGGAATTCCGTGTCTTACGCCGCCTTGACTGCCTTCTGGGCCGTCTCCTTTCTTCTGGTGCTCACGCCAGGTGCCGACTGGGCCTATGTGATCTCGGCCGGTCTGCGCGGCCGGCGGCTGGTGCTGCCCGCCACGCTGGGCCTGGCCTGCGGCGCGCTGCTGGCCACATTGGCCGTGGCAGCGGGCGTGGGCGCCCTGGTGGCACGCAACCCGGCCCTGCTGACCGCCTTGACGGCCACCGGCGCGCTGTACCTGGCCTGGATGGGAGTGGGTCTGTGGCGCAGCCCGGCCGCCATCAGCACCGCCGCAGATGCAGAGACCGGCACGCGCTGGCACTGGACGATCAAGGGAGCCAGCGTCAGCGGCCTCAATCCCAAGCAGCTGTTGCTGTTGCTGGCCTTCCTGCCGCAGTTTGTGCGGCCCGCCGACAGCTGGCCGGTGTTTGCGCAAATCATGGCGCTGGGCGCCGTCCATGCGGCCAGTTGTGCCGTGGTCTACTTCGGCGTGGGCTGGGGCTCGCAAAGCGTGCTGCGCTCGCGCCCCGCCGCCGCGCTTGCCGTCTCGCGCCTGTCGGGCACGCTGATGCTGCTGATTGCCGCCGTGCTGCTGGGCGAGATCGCCGTCCAGCATCTGTGAAAGACAAAATGCCTGCGGCCGAAAACCGCAGGCATTTCAAAAGCAGGCCCAGGCTGCAAGCCAGGGCACCGCGCAGGAGCCGCCTCGCGGCGGGGAAGCCCGGCGAAGGTGTCGCCCCTCCCGCATTGCAAAGCAGGACAGGGGCGCCCGGCCAGGGGTGCCCGGCCAGGGGAAAGGCGCAGAGCGCCTCACGGGAAATCACTCCACTTCATCCGCTCTTCAGTGCCCCCAGCACCTCGTCCAGCATCTTCTTGGCATCGCCGAACAGCATGCGGTTGTTGTCCTTGTAGAACAGCGGATTGTCCACGCCCGCATAGCCGGAGGCCATGGAGCGCTTCATCACGATGGAAGTCTTGGCCTTCCACACCTCCAGCACCGGCATGCCGGCGATGGGGCTTTCGGGGTCGTCCTGGGCTGCGGGATTGACGATGTCGTTCGCGCCGATGACGATGGCCACATCGGTCTCGGGGAAGTCATCGTTGATCTCGTCCATCTCCATCACGATGTCGTAGGGCACCTTGGCCTCGGCCAGCAGCACATTCATGTGGCCGGGCATGCGGCCCGCCACCGGGTGGATGGCAAAGCGCACATCCACACCCTGCTCGCGCAGGGTCCGGGTGATTTCATTGACCGTGTGCTGGGCCTGGGCCACGGCCATGCCGTAGCCGGGCACGATGATGGCGCTCTTGGCTTCGCGCAGCATCTCGGCGGTCTCTGCGGCACTGACGGGCGCCACTTCGCCCTGGGGCTCGGCAGCCGCAGATGCGCCGCCCTTCTTGGCCGGAGCCCCGGAGCCGAAGCCGCCGGCAATCACGCTGATGAAGTTGCGGTTCATGGCCTGGCACATGATGTAGCTCAGGATCGCGCCCGAAGAGCCCACCAGCGCGCCGGTGACGATCAACAGGTCATTGCCCAGCATGAAGCCGGTCGCCGCAGCAGCCCAGCCCGAGTAGCTGTTGAGCATGGACACCACCACAGGCATGTCGGCTCCACCAATGGCCATGACCATGTGCACGCCGAACAGCAGGGCGATGACGCTCATCACGGTCAGCGGCAGCATGCCGTCAGCCACGGTTTCGGCGCGCACAAACTCGCGGCCGAACCAGATCACCACCAGCAGCGCCACCAGATTGAGCCAGTGGCGTGCGGGCAGCAGCAGCGGCTTGCCGCCTATCCTGCCGTTGAGCTTGCCGAAGGCAATCAGCGAGCCCGAGAAGGTGACGGCACCGATCAGGATGCCCACGTAGATTTCCACCTCGTGAATGGCTTTGTCTGCGCCCGCCAGCTCGATGGAGGTATCGACATAGCTGGCAAAGCCCACCAGACAGGCCGCCAGACCGACCAGGCTGTGCATGAGGGCGACCAGCTCGGGCATCTGGGTCATCTTGACGACCTTGGCCGCATACAGGCCGATACCGCCACCGACCACCAGCGCGCCGACGATCCAGGCGATGCCGCCGGCATCGACGCGCGGGCCGAAGACGGTGGCCAGCACGGCCAGCGCCATGCCGATCATGCCGAACAGATTGCCGCGGCGCGAGGTTTCGGGGTTGGACAGGCCGCCGAGGCTGAGGATGAACAGAATGGCAGCCCCCAGATAGGCCACCGTTGCGAGACTTTGGGACATGGTGTTTCTCTCTTGTGCTCGTTCTTCTTATTTGCGGAACATGGCCAGCATGCGACGTGTCACGGCAAAGCCGCCAAACATATTGATGGCGGTCAGCACCAGCGCTGCAAAGGCCAGCCAACGAATCAAATCATCAGGGCGAGCTGTACCCGCCGTTCCAGGCGGTGCAATCTGCACCAGAGCGCCAATGGCGATGATGCTGGAGATGGCGTTGGTCACGCTCATCAGCGGCGTGTGCAGCGCAGGCGTCACATTCCACACCACCATGTAGCCGATGAAGCAAGCCAGCACGAACACCGTGAAGTGACCCAGGAAGGCCGCCGGCGCGTAGGCACCGATGAACCAGAAGGCCAGGGCGGCAATCGCAAAAACAATGGCCAAGGTCTTGGCAGGCAGCGGGCCGGCAGCGCCATGGCCATGACCGCTTTTCTTCTGCTCCACCACAGCTGCGGCCGGTTTGGGGGCTGGCTTGGGTGCCTGGGCAAGAGGCGGAGCAGGCCAGGTGATTTCGCCGTCCTTGACCACGGTCAGCCCGCGAATCGCATCGTCTTCCATATTCACCACGGCCACGCCATCCTTGGCCTTGCACAGCTCTTCGGCCAGGCGCAGCAGATTGGTCGCGTACAAGGTGGACGACTGCTTGGCCAGTCGTGACGCCAGATCGGTGTAGCCGATGATGGTCACGCCATGGCGCACCACGGCCTCATTGGGCACGGTCAACTCGCAGTTGCCGCCCTGCTCGGCCGCCATGTCCACGATCACGCTGCCGGGCTTCATGCTCTGCACCATCTCGGCCGTGATGAGCTTGGGCGCGGGTTTGCCGGGGATCAGCGCCGTGGTGATGATGATGTCGGCATCCCTGGCCTGCTGGGCATACATGGCACGCTGGGCAGCCTGGAAGCCCTCGCTCATGACCTTGGCATAGCCGCCGCCGCCAGCTCCGTCCTCTTCGTAGTCAACCTTGACGAACTCACCGCCCAGCGATGTGACCTGGTCGGCCACTTCGGCGCGCGTGTCGTTGGCGCGCACGATGGCGCCCAGATTGGCCGCCGTGCCGATGGCCGACAAACCAGCCACACCAGCGCCAGCAATGAAGACCTTGGCCGGAGGCACCTTGCCCGCCGCCGTGATCTGACCGTTGAAATAGCGGCCGAAGGCGTTGGCCGCCTCAATCACGGCGCGGTAACCCGAAACACCGGCCATGGAGGTCAGTGCATCCATCTTCTGTGCGCGGCTCAATGTCCGGGGCAGCGAGTCAATCGCCAGCACCGTCACCGTCCTGGCGGCCAGTTGCTGCATCAGATCGGGATTCTGGGCCGGCCAGATGAAGTCGATCAGGATCTGGCCTTCGCGCATCAGCGCGACTTCTTGCTGGGTGGGCGGGCGCACCTTGAAGATGATGTCGGCAGCGGCCCAGACCGCAGCAGCGTTGGGCAGCACCTCGGCTCCCACTGCGCGATACGCGTCATCGCTGAAGTTGGCGGCATCGCCAGCGCCCGATTCGATAGCGACCGAAAAGCCCAGCTTGATGAGCTTTTCGACCACATCGGGCACGGTGGCCACGCGCTTTTCCAACGGAAAGGTTTCCCGTGGGATGCCGATGCGTTGGGCGTCACTACGCTGGGCGTCAGTGCGCTGGACGTCGGTCGGCGGGTTGGAGGAGGTAGACATGAGGAGTCTCCTGGAGTTTAAAAACTGGTTCCATTCAGGCCGACCCGCTCCCAACCATTCCTACCGCAGGAGGAACTTGCTTGCATGGGCATTGGCACGGCCTGAACGATCTTGAAACTGTGTCGGGCCGCCTCCCATGAAGCGAATGCCCGCTGCCTTGCAGCACAAATACGTTTTAGCAGCCCGCACCAAAATGGGGCACTCGCATCCATGCTAGCTCAAATGAGGGATGACGTCGAAATCTGAGCGGGCATTTGTGATGCCTCGACCATGCCGTGTCATGCTTGCGGGGTTCGCAGCCCGCGAGACTACGCAAACGCCCGAAAAATACAAGTCACCCATGTTGCAATATCACACTGTCCCCGTCACCGCCTTTCAACAGAACTGCTCTCTCGTCTGGTGCGACCAGACCATGGACGCGGCCGTCATCGACCCTGGCGGAGATATCGAGCAGATCGAGTGGGAGGTGGAGCGCCTGGGCCTGAATCTCAAGGCCATCTGGATCACCCACGCCCATATCGACCACGCGGGCGGCACCAGCGAGCTGGCGGCCAAGTACGAGCTGCCCATCATTGGCCCGCATGAGGGCGACCAGTTCTGGATCGACGGTCTGCCCCAACAGGGCGCCATGTTCGGCTTTCCCCATTCCGAGCCTTTTGTGCCCTCACGCTGGCTGCATGACGGCGATACGGTGAGCATCGGCCAGGAAACGCTGAACGTGCGCCACTGCCCAGGTCACACGCCCGGACATGTGGTCTTCCACTCACCGCAGATCGACCGCGCCTTTGTCGGCGATGTGCTGTTTGCCGGCAGCATAGGCCGCACGGACTTCCCGCAGGGCAATCATCAGCAGCTGATCGACTCCATCGTTCAGCGCCTGTGGCCCATGGGTGACCAGACGATCTTCATCCCCGGACATGGCCCGGAAAGCAGCTTTGGCCGCGAGCGCAAGCTGAACCCCTATGTCAGCGGGACCTGAACCCTGACAGCCGAGGGCTTGCGGAATCAGGTCTTCCGTAGCAGCATGCGCCTGTCACGCCGTGTGACATCACATCACTGGAGGGAGTTCGTATGCGCAATTTATGGAAAATTTGCCTGGCTTCAGCCCTGGTCAGCAGCTCATGGGCGAGCCTTGCTCAGACACCGGCAGCGGCACCTGCCGCACCAGCCGCCAAAACAGCCCCCATGCCTGCCAAGCCGGCGGCAGAACCCGCAGCAAAGGCTGCAGCGGCCATGCAAACCTTTGTGTGCAAGGACGGCACCAGCGTCAGCGCGGCCAGCGCCAAGGGCACTTGCAAAGGCCATAACGGCATAGACAAGGACGCCACCGCCAAACTGACGACCAGCCCCATGCCTGCGGCAGCGGCGGCTCCTGCTGCGGCTGCCAAGCCTGCTGCAGCTGCTGCGCCTGGCGGCGGCCCCGGCCAGGTCTGGGTCAATGAAAACACCAAGGTCTATCACTGCCAGGGCGACCGCTACTACGGCAAGACCAAGAGCGGCAAGTACATGAGCGAAGCCGATGCCAAGGCCGCTGGAGCCCACGCCGCCAAGGGCAGCAAAGCCTGCTCATAAATCTGCCCGCTTCCCCCCTGCGCGCTTGCCTGCTTTTGCGACAAGCGCGTTGTTGTTTCTGGGGTAAAAACAAGGCCTAGCCTTGCCGTAGCAACCGCTGCCAGCTATCAATTCAATAGGAAGATCGAAAAAATGAGCGCAGTGGCAGTCGTGCTGATGTTGTTGATGGGACTGCTGATGCTCTGGGCGTTCTCGGCCGTGCTGATCTCCATGCTGGCGGGCTTGGCCACCAGTGGGCTGCTCTGGCTGCCGCTCAGCTTTTGGCGACGTAGGCAGCTGACCCAAGCGCAGGAGCAAGACTCCACCCCGGATGTACAGCAGGAGCTGTCGCAGCCTCCAGCCTCCTTCCATGTGCTGTCTGCCCTCATCGTCTGGCTGGGTTGCGCTGCCATGCTGACGACGCTGATCCATCTGCCTGAGCGCATGTTCTCTCCCGAGCAGCTCTCGCTGGGCGTCGGAATCGCATTCTGGGTGGCCCTGGGAACATTGATCCGGCTGATTGGCAATCTCGTCAGCATGGGCGAGTCGCCCCAAGAGGCCGCCAATATCAAAGCCATCTGGTCAATGGCTTCGTGGCTGGCGCCCATGTTCACCATCGTCGTGCTGATCTTCTTTGCACCCAATACCGCCGGCTGGATGGCCTGGCGCGAGCAATGGCGCGGCTATGACAGCACGCGGCTGCGCATCCCCCTGAAGCACAACGATGCCGAGCACCAGCAGGCCTTGTTGCAGTTGGTCCGCCCGATGCTGGACCAAGGCAGCCGCATCCTGAGTCACCGTGCCCGCTCGCGCAGCGGCAGCAGCTATACCCTGAGTGCCGCCCTGCCCGCACGCTATCGTTTTCATGAGGATGCGCTGGAGTTGCAACTGGCAGGTCTGATGCCGCAGGAGCAGCTCAACATGCATCTGCAGGCCCTGATTTCTGTGGTGGAAGGAGAGGCCAGCAGCCTGCCACTGGCCTATGCCCAATGCCAGCCGTCCCCCGATTGGTTGGGCAGACAGCGCTTTTTCGGGCGTGGCCAGCAAGCCATGCAATCGCTGCGCGAATGCGTGCGGACTCGCCAATCCGAGCTGACGACCGCGCTTCCATTGCTGCGGGGCAATCTGCAGGAGGTGCAGGTGGGCTGGAGTCACTTTCGCCCCTGGCCGGCTCTGCCACGCTGGCAGGCAGCGGCCTTGCCGGAAGATGAAGATGAGCTGCAGCGGCTCGATGCTTTGCGCTAAGAACCGCTGAGCGGCAACACATCCAGCCATTGGCCGGGCTCCAGCCCTTCAATCGAATAGGGCCCCACGGCCATGCGCACCAGCCGCAGCGTGGGGTGACCGACGGCGGCCGTCATGCGGCGCACCTGGCGGTTCCTGCCCTCGCGGATGACGAGCTCGATCCAGCAATCGGGAATGTTCTGGCGCACGCGGATCGGCGGGTTGCGCGGCCACATGCTGGGCTGGGGCTCTATCAGGCGGGCCCTGGCGGGAAGGGTCTTGCCGTCGCTCAGCTCCACGCCCTCGCGCAGGCGCTGCAGTGCGGCTTCGTCAGGCATGCCTTCGACCTGCACCCAGTAGGTCTTCTCCATCTTGTGGCGCGGGTCGGCAATGCGGGCCTGCAACTGGCCGTCATTGGTCAGCAGCAGCAGGCCTTCGCTGTCGGCATCGAGCCGGCCCGCCACATAGACATCGGGCACATCGATCCAGTCCTTGAGGCCCTGCCACTTGCCCTCGGGCGTGAACTGGCTGAGCACTCCATAGGGCTTGTGAAAGCACAGCAGACGCGTGACCTCGGGCCGGGGCGCGGGCTGGCGCACCGCAGTGCTGCGGCGCAGGTTGCTGGAGCGATTGGAAGAGAACGGACGGGGCATGGCGGCGAGCTTAGCAACAAAGGCCAGGGCTGACATCAAGCATCAGAATGTCTTGCATCGCTTACTGGACATAGGAAAACAGCTATCAGTTTTGAAAATCCGGGAACGCAGCACCGAGGAGCGGCTGCGGATACACCTCACGCACACAGTTGAGCCAGGCCTGGGCCGCACGCGACAGATAGCCGGGCCGCCACATCAGCGCCACATCCCAGGGGATCTCGGGCTCCACCAGCGGGCGGCTGGCCACGCGCTGCGGGTCATAGCGGGCGATGACATGCTCGAACATCACGGCCACGCCCACCTGGGCCGCGACCAGATGGCCTATGAAGTCCCAGTAGCGCGTCTGCAGCTTGACCTGTGGTGTGAAGCCCGCAGCCTCGCATTGCTGCAGCACATGCTCGTGCAGCGCAAAGTCCGAGGTGTAGAGCACAAACGGCAGGTCGCGCAGATCGCTCCAGCGCATGGGTTGGCCGGGGTCAGACACCTGCTGGGCAGGCAGCACCACGCGCGTCTTCTGGCGCGCCACGGTGTAGCGCTCCAGCGCCGGATCGGGAGCGGCGAACAGGCCCAGCGCCATATCCAGTTTGCCTTCCTGGATCAGCTGGTACTGGGCACGCGCGCCCTGCTCGTTGACCTGCAGGTTCACACCCGGATAGCGCTGCTGGAACAGCGCGATCACCGGCGCCATGTAATGGCCCGTGGTGGGCATGATGCCCAGGGACAGCTCGCCACGCGTGATGTGATCCACCTCGGCCACCTGCCGGCGCAGCAGCTGGGCCTGTTCAAGAATCTCCAGTCCGCGGTCATAGACCACCTGGCCGGCATCGGTGAGCTGCACGCCCCGCCCCTCGCGCAACAGCAAACGGCCACCGAATTCATCTTCCAGCGCCTTGACCATCTTGCTGATGGTGGGCTGGGTCACATGCAGGGTTTCGGCCGCACGGGTGAATCCGTTCTGGCGCACCACCTCAATGAAATAGCGCAGGGCGCGCAAGTCCATGACAATTCCTTTTACGCATGGAAAAAATGAAAATAAGTCATTTTATGAATATAGGTGAAAACCCTAGAATTCACCCATGTCACAGATTACGGAAGCTGTCGCCCCTCGCGCTCAGGGCGGCAGCCATTCTTTTGCCCGGACACTCTGGCAGCTGCTCAGGGCCGCGTTGCAAGTGTGCCTGCTCAGCGCCATCTGGATTGCCATGGATGTGCTGCGCCAGCATTTCGGCTGGAGCATGCCGGCCGGCCTGATCGGCTTCGGCCTGCTGGCCGTGGGCCTTTTTTCGGGCCTGGTCAAAGCACGCTGGCTGCAAAGCGGCACCAACTGGCTGCTGGCCGAGATGCTGCTGTTCTTCGTGCCGGCCATGCTGGTGGTCACCGAATACCCCGACCTGATTCGCCACCAGGGCTTGCGCATCCTGGCCGTCATCGTGGCCAGCACAGCCTGCGTGATGGCCGTGACCGCACTGGCTGTCGATCGTGTCTATCGCTTCGAGTTGTGGCTTGCACAGCGCAAGTCCAGCCGCGATGCCTCTGCCCTGGGTGAGGAGTGAGCCATGCTGTCAAATGAAGTCATCGGCCTGCTGTCGCTGCTGGCCACCGTGGCCTGTTACTGGGTCAACAAGCGCCTGTATCGCAAGCATCCCCACCCGTTGCTGATGCCCATAGTCGCCACCCCCATGGTGCTGATCGGTCTGTCGCTGCTGACCCATGTCAGCTACCCGCAGTACATCGCCCAGACCCACTGGCTGGTCTGGCTGCTGGGCCCCACGACGGTGGCATTTGCGCTGCCGCTGTACGAGAACCGCAAGCTGCTGCGCAAGCACTGGATGTCGATAGCCACCGGCGTGGTCGTGGCCAGCCTGGTCTCCATCTCCACCACCATTGCGTTTGCCGATATGTTCGGCCTGTCCGAGGCGCTGCAAAAAGGCCTGGCCGTGCGCAGCATCACGACACCGTTTGCAATCGAGGCCGAGAAAGTGCTGGGCGGCCCCACCGATCTGGCGGCTCTGTTCGTTCTGCTGACCGGCGTCAGTGCCATGCTGCTGGGCGAGACCGTGCTGCGTGTGCTGCCCCGCATCCGCAGCAAGCTGGCCACGGGCGCCAGCTGGGGTGGAGCTGCCCATGGCAGCGGCGTGGCCCGGGCGCGCCAGGCCGGCGAGGTGCAGGCCGTGATGGCATCGCTGGTGATGATGATTGCCGGTGCCGTGAACGTGCTGGCCGCGCCCTGGGTGCGGACACTGTTTTTCTGACCGGCCCTGCGCTACCTACGCTCAGGGACTGGCTCCGGCAAGCACTGCCTGAAGCGCGGCCCTCAGCGCGCCGGAATGACAATCGGGCGCAGCGGCGCGACGTCGCCACCGCGGATCTTGAGCGGCACCCCGATGAATCGGGCGAGAGAAAACCTTCATTGGGGCGATCTTAAAAATAAAAAAGCCACCTGCAACCCCGCGTCAGCCGCTAAAGCTGGGGGCCGGTGGCTTCTTTATCACGCCAGCGTATAGGCCGTCTTCACCGTGGTGTAGAACTCCTGGGCATAGCGGCCCTGCTCGCGCGGGCCGTAGCTCGATCCCTTGCGTCCGCCAAACGGCACGTGGTAGTCCACCCCCGCCGTGGGCAGGTTGACCATGACCATGCCGGCCTGGCTGTGGCGCTTGAAGTGCGTGGCGTACTTGAGGCTGGTGGTGGCAATGCCGGCCGACAGGCCAAACGGCGTGTCGTTGGACACGGCCAGGGCCTCTTCGTAGTCCTTGACGCGGATCACGCTGGCCACGGGGCCGAAGACTTCCTCGCTGTTGATGCGCATCCCCGCTTCGGTGTCCACAAACAGCGTGGGGGCCATGTAAAAGCCCTGCTTGCCGCTGCCCGTGTGGCAGGCGACGCGGGCACCGCCAGCCGCCAGGCGCGCGCCTTCGGCCTTGGCGATTTCCACGTAGCTCAGGTCCTGCTCCAGCTGGGCCTGGCTGACCACGGGGCCCATGTCGGTGCCCGCAGCGCGTGCATCGCCCACCTTGATGCGCGCCATGCGCGCCTGCAGGGCTTCGATGAAGGCCGGGTAGATCTTGTCAGTGACGATGAGGCGGCTCGATGCCGTGCAGCGCTGGCCCGTGGAGTAGAAGCCGCTTTGCGCCGACAGCTCTACGGCCTGCTCCAGGTCGGCGTCGTCCAGCACGATCTGGGGGTTCTTGCCGCCCATTTCCAGCTGCACCTTCTTGCCCGAAGCCACGCAGGCTGCCGCGATGCCGCGGCCCACGCCCACCGAGCCCGTGAAGCTGATGGCCGCCACATCGGCGTGGTTGACCAGGGCCTCGCCGATGATGCGGCCCGGGCCCATGACCAGGTTGAAGACGCCGGCGGGGAGGCCCGAGCGGTGGATGATGTCGGCCAGCGCCCAGGCGCTGCCGGGCACCAGATCGGCGGGTTTGAGCACCACGCAGTTGCCAAAGGCCAGGGCCGGTGCGATCTTCCAGGCCGGGATGGCGATGGGGAAGTTCCAGGGAGTGATCAGGCCGACCACGCCCATCGGCTCGCGCGTGATCTCCACACCGATGCCGGGGCGCACCGAGGGCACGGTCTCGCCCGTGAGGCGCAGGCATTCGCCGGCAAAGAACTTGAAGATCTGGCCCGCGCGGCCGACTTCGCCAATGGCTTCGGGCAGGGTCTTGCCTTCTTCGCGGGCCAGCAGCTCGCCGAGCTCGGCCTTGCGCGCCAGGATCTCCGTGCCTATCTTGTCCAGGGCGTCGGAGCGCGCCTGGATGCCCGAGGTGGACCAGGACGGGAACGCAGCAGCGGCGGCGGCCACGGCGGCCTGCACGTCGGATGCACCGCCCTGGGCGTACTCGCCGATCACATCGGACAGATCGCTGGGGTTGGTGTTGGTGCTGTAGGTGATGGCGGCCGTCCATTGGCCGTTGATGAGGTTGTCGTAGCGGGACATGGGGTACTCCGTAAGAAAAATAGGGGGATCGGCGGCAGTGTGAGAAGCGCAGTGGCGTGGCAGTCAGGGGATGGCGCTTGTCACCGGCGTGGCTCAGGCCAGGGACACCGAGGAAGGGCAGCCCCGCACCGAGGGTGTCGCCGGCTGCCCGTATGCCCCCCTCCCTCGCGCAGCGAGAGAGGGGGAAGGCGCGTAGCGCCTCAGGGGGAGCGTTACCTCACCATGCAAGGGCGCTTGTTGTCGAACTTCCAGCCGGGGATCAGGTGCTGCATGGCAATGGCGTCGTCACGCGCGCCCAGGCCGTGCTCCATGTACAGGGCGTTGGCGCGCTGCAGCGCGGCACGGTCCACGGTCACGCCCAGGCCGGGAGTCTTTGGCACTTCGACGAAGCCTCCCTTGATCTGCAGGGGTTGTTGCGTGAGGTACTGGCCGTCCTGCCAGATCCAGTGCGTGTCGATGGCCGTGACCTTGCCGGGCACGGCGGCAGCCACGTGGGTGAACATGGCCAGCGAGATGTCAAAGTGGTTGTTGGAGTGCGATCCCCAGGTCAGGCCCCAATCGCGGCAGGTCTGGCCCACGCGCACAGAGCCGGCCATGGTCCAGAAATGCGGGTCGGCCAGCGGGATGTCCACGGACTGCAGCGACAGGGCGTGCACCATCTGGCGCCAGTCGGTGGCAACCATGTTGGTGGCCGTGGGCAGGCCGGTGGCGCGGCGGAATTCAGCCATGACTTCGCGGCCCGAGAAGCCGCCTTCGGCACCGCATGGGTCTTCGGCATAGGCCAGCACACCACGCATGTCACGCATCAGGCGTATGGCGTCCTTGAGCAGCCAGCCGCCGTTGGGGTCCAGGGTGACGCGGGCGTCAGGGAAGCGCTTGGCAAGCGCAGTGACGGCCTCGACCTCCTGCTCGCCGGCCAGCACGCCCCCCTTGAGCTTGAAGTCGTTGAAACCGTAGCGCGCGTAGGCGGCTTCGGCCTGGCGCACGATGGTCTCGGGCGTCATGGCCGTCATGTGGCGCACCTGGGTCCAGTCGTCCGTGCCCAGCTTGTCCTCGCCGGCCTTGACGTAGTCCATGCCGGTCTGGTCACTGGGGCCCACGAAGAACAGGTAGCCCAGCATTTCCACGCGCTCGCGCTGCTGGCCTTCGCCCAGCAGGGCGGCCACGGGCACGCCCAGGTGCTGGCCCATCAGGTCCAGCAGGGCGGATTCGATAGCAGTCACGGCGTGCACGCCGATGCGCAGATCAAAGGTCTGCAGGCCACGGCCACCGGTGTCGCGGCCTTCGAGGGATTTCTGCACCTCTTGCAGCAGTTGCAGATGCTGGCCGATGGAGCGGCCGATCAACACCTGCTTGCTGTCCTCCAGCGCCTGGCGAATGCCTTCGCCGCCCGGCACCTCGCCCACCCCCGTGTGGCCCGCGCTGTCGTGCACCAGCACGATGTTGCGGGTGAAATAGGGCGCATGGGCACCACTGAGGTTCATGAGCATGCCGTCGCGGCCGGCGACGGGAATGACTTCGATGGCGGTGATGGTCGGGGTAGTGGACATAGGAAGGATCTTCAACAGACGCGGAGGAAAAAGGGGATCACAGGGTGATCACTGCGCAGCAGACCAAGGCACTTCAGCCGCAGGCCGGCCCGTGGCGATGAACTGCTGCAGGTTGTGCAGCACCAGGTCGGCCATGGCGCGGCGGGTTTCATGCGTGCCGCTGGCGATGTGGGGGGCCAGCACCACGTTGTCCAGGGCCAGCAGGGCCGGCAGGGGGCGGGGCTCGTCCTCGAACACGTCCAGGCCCGCACCGGCGATGCGCTTGCTCTCCAGGGCATCGGCCAGGGCGGCTTCGTCGACCACGCTGCCACGTGCCACATTGACCAAAAAGCCCTGAGAGCCCAGGGCAGCCAGCACCTCGGCATTCACCAGGTGACGTGTGCCGTCACCGCCGGCGGCAGTGACGACCAGGATGTCGGCCCAGCGTGCCAGCTCCAGCAGCGAGGGAAGGTACTGGTGGGGAGAGCCTTCGACGGGGCGGCGGTTGTAGTAGGCGACTTCCATATCGAAGCCAGAGGCCCGGCGCGCCACGGAGCTGCCGATGCGGCCCATGCCGAAGATGCCCAGGCGCTTGCCGCTGGCGCGCGTGCGGATGCCGAAGCGGCTCTGACTCCAGTCGCCACGGCGCACGAAGCGGTCGGATTCGCTGAGGCCACGCGTGGCGTCCAGCAGCAGGGCAAAAGCCAGGTCTGCCACACAATCGTCGAGCACGCCTGGCGTGTAGCCCACACGTGCGCCACGGCGCAGCAGGGCGTCCTTGTCGAGGGCGTCAAAACCCACGCCAAAGCTGCTCACGAACTTGAGGTTGGGCAAGGCGTCGACCACGCGCGCCGGCAGGCCCATGGCGGCCGAGGTGACCGCGTATTCGAACTGGCCGCCATGCTCGGCAAGAAAGCGCTCGGGATCGGGCTGCTCGGAGAGGATGCTCACCTCATAGGCCTGGGCCAGTTCGGCATCCAGCTGGGTCAGCGGCATCTTGCCGTATTGAAGAACGCGTGGTCGGGTGGTCGCCATGCCGGGAATTCCTTGCTTTGGTCAATGGTGGAGGCCGCAGCCCCCAGGGAGAAAACGGCCCGCTTGTGCGGGCCGCCAGGGCGGCTTAAAGCTTATTCGGCCTTGATCCCCTTTTCGGCGATGAGCTGGGCGTAGGTCGTGTAGTCGGACTCGATCAGCGCGGCGAACTGCCGGGGTGTGCTGGTCCTGGCGACGGCGCCCTGTTCGTTGAGCCGCTGGGCGATGTCGGGCTGAGCCACGGTATCGCGGATGGCCGCTGCCAGGCGGTCGATGGTGGCCTGAGGCGTCTTGGCCGGAGCCAACACGCCCACCCAGGAGATGGACTTGAAGCCGGGTACGGTCTCGGCCACCGTGGGCACATCGGGCAGAGCCGGCACGCGCTTGTCGCCGGTCACGGCCAGAGCGCGCAGCTTGCCAGCCTTGATGTGACCCAGGCTTTCGAGCACGGTGGCAAAGGTGATCTGCACATGGCCGGACAACAGGTCCACGATGGCCGGCCCGCCACCTCGGTAGGCCACATGCTGGATATCGGTCTGGGTGGCGCTCTTGAACATCTCGCCGGCCAGGTGCATGGAGCCGCCAGGTCCCGAGGTGCTGTAGCTGAACTTGCCGGGCTGGGCCTTGAGCAGGGCAATCAGGCCGGCCACATCCTTGGCCTGCACGCCGGGATGCACCAGCAGCACCTGGGGCAGCTCGGCAACCAGGCTGACGGGAGCGAAAGCCGTCTTGGCGTCGTAGGGCAGCTTCTTGTAGAGGATGGGGTTGATGGACTGGGTGCCGATATTGCCCAGCAAAATGGTATTGCCGTCGGCCGGCGCTCTGGCCACCTGGTCGGCACCGATCACCCCCGCAGCGCCGGGCTTGTTCTCGATGACCACGGTCTGCCCCAGGCGGCTGGCAAGGGCCTGGCTGAGCAGGCGGGCACTGGTGTCGCTGCCGCCACCGGGCGCGAAAGGAACGACCAGGGTCAGGGGTTTGCCGGACTGTTGTGCGCTGGCGGCGCAGGACAGTCCGGCCAGGACCAGTGTGAGCAGCAATCGGCGGGAAGGGTGTCGCATGCCTTGTCTCCGTTATCGGTTTTGTGGGTGCATGGGCCGCGGTTTGCGGCAGGAAAAGCCGGCAGGCACAGAGCGCCCGCCGGCGGCGGATCGACGTCAGTCGGCGGTGATCTTGCGGGTCTCGATCAGTCGCTTCCAGCGCTCGTTCTCCTGGGCCTGAAAGCGCGTGAATTCCTCGGGCGTGTTGCCCACGATTTCCAGCCCCTGCTCCACAAAGCGCTTGCGGACATCGGGCTGCTGCACGGCGGCAATGGCGGCCTTGGCCAGTCTGGCCTTGACATCGGCCGGCAGGCCCTTGGGAGCTGCCATGCCTTGCCACGAATAGACCTCGGCCCCTT
The DNA here is from genome assembly GCF_058807955.1 of Comamonas sp. GW821-FHT11H03. Taxonomy (NCBI): domain Bacteria; kingdom Pseudomonadati; phylum Pseudomonadota; class Betaproteobacteria; order Burkholderiales; family Comamonadaceae; genus Comamonas; species Comamonas sp. GW821-FHT11H03. The sequence goes on along the minus strand of NZ_JBXARF010000009.1, from coordinate 239,583 downwards.
TGACACCGGCCTCGGCCAGTGTGGGCACATCGGGCAGCACAGGTGAACGCTGGCTACCGGTCACAGCAATGGCACGCAGCTTGCCGCTGCGCAGATGGGACAGCACGGCGTTGACGTTCTGGAAGGAGAAATCCACCTGACCGCCCAGCAGATCGGTGATCGCCGGTGCTCCGCCCTTGTAAGGCACATGCACGGCTTCGGTACCCGTTTGCTGCCAGAACAGCTCGGCCGAAAGATGATCCGAGGAACCATTGCCGGAGCTGGCAAAACTGATCTTGCCGGGATTGGCCTTGAGCGCGGCAATCACCTCGCTCACGCTGCGGGCCTTTTGCGTCGGGCTGGCAACGAGCACATTGGGCGCCTGCACGGGAACAGTGATGTAGTCGAAATCCTTGCCGGCGTCATAGGGCACGTTCCTGACCATATGAGGGGTCACCACGAAAGGGCCCAGCGAGGCCACCAGCAAGGTATAGCCATCGGCCGCTGCACGCTTGACGGCTCCCGCTCCGATGGTGCCCGTAGCACCAGGGCGGTTTTCCACGACAAAGGGCTTGCCCAGTTGCTCGCCCATGCTCAGGGCCAGGGCACGCGCCACGGTGTCGGTGGAGCCACCGGCCGGGAACGGCACGATGATGTTGACGGGCTTGTCGGGAAAGTTGCCGGCCGCCTGGGCGGCCAGAGCCAGGGTGGCGCCCAGCGTGATCAGTATTTTCTTCATGCTTTGTCTCCTGAAGACGCGGGGCCCGGTTCTTGATCTGACCCCTGCATCGGGTCTTACTGGGGGCCGAGCTTGTCGATCAGGGCCTTGAGCTCCTCCATCTCGGCGGGCTTGAGGTCGGTCAGAGGCGCGCGCACGGGACCGGCATCGTGGCCGACCAGCTTGGCACCGGCCTTGATGATGCTCACGCCATAGCCTTCGACGCGGTTGCGGATCTTCAGATAGGGCATGAAGAATTCCTTGAGCAGCTTGTGCTGCGTGGCCTGGTCATCGATGCGCACGGCCTCGTAGAACTGCATCGCCGTCCTGGGGATGAAGTTGAAGACGGCAGAGGAGTACACGGGCGTTCCCAGAGCCTTGTAGGCGGCCGCATAGACCTCGGCCGTGGGCAGGCCACCCAGGTAGGCAAAACGGTCACCCATCTTCATGAAGATGGAGGACATGGTCTCGATATTGCCCAGGCCGTCCTTGAAGCCCACCAGATTGGGGCAACGCTCGGCCAGGATGGCCAGGGATTCGGGCGTGAAGCGTGAGCGGTCGCGGTTGTAGACGATGACGCCGAACTTCACGCTCTTGCAGACCTGCTCCACATGGGCGATCAGTCCTTCCTGACCGGCTTCGGTCAGGTAATGAGGCATCAGCAAAATGCCGTGGGCGCCCAGTCGTTCGGCCTCTTGCGCATGGGCAATGGCGGTGCGGGTGGGGCCGCCGGCGCCGGCGATGATGGGCACCTTGCCGCGGCAGGTATCCACGGCGGTCTTGATGATCTGGCCGTACTCCTCGCCATACAGCGAGAAGTATTCGCCCGTTCCACCGGCGGCGAACAGGGCGCTGGCGCCATAGGGAGCCAGCCATTCAAGGCGCGCGGCATAACCCTTGGCATTGAAATTGCCCTGGGCGTCGAAGTCCGTCACGGGGAAGGACAACAGGCCGGAGCTCATCACGTCTTTAAGGTATTGGGGTGTCATTGGTAATCCTTGAATAGAGGGAGCAAAAAAGATCTGGCAGCTCAATCCAGCTGCAGTTGGGCGGCTTGCACCACGGCGCGCCAGCGCGCGCGCTCGGCATTGAAGAATTTGTCGGTTTCGGCGGGCGTCATCGTGACGACCTCGGCCCCCTGGCCGGTCAGGCGAGACCGGACCTCGGTGGAGCGGATGGCAGCGAGCAGCACCTGGTTCACGCGCTGCACCACGGCTTCAGGCGTCTTGGAGGGCAGCACCACGCCCTGCCAGGTGCCCGAGGCGAAACCCTGTGCGCCCTGCTCTGCCAACGTCGGCACATCGGCAATCAATGGCATGCGGGTGTTCTTGGAAATGCCAAGCAGCTTGAGCTTGCCGCTTTGCACATGCGGATAGGTGGCCAGCATGCCGTTCATCAGCACCTGGGTCTGGCCTGCCACCGTGTCCTGCACCGACTGCACGCCGCCCTTGTAGGGCACGTACACCCATTTGGCGCCGGTGATGCGGGCCAGCTCCACGCCAGCCAGATGGGGGGCACTGCCCGATGCGGTGACGGCAAAGTTCAGGTCCTGCTTCTTGGACAGCTCCACCAGCTCCTTGAGATTGCTGGCCTGAACGGAGGGATGTACCACCAGCATATGAGGCGAATAAGCCAGCATGGCCGCACCGCGCAGCGCCTTGGAAGGGTCGAAGCTGAGCTTGGTATAGATCGAGGGAGAGATGGCCAGTGCACCGAGATCGCACAGCAGCCAGGTATAGCCATCGGCCGGTGCACGTGCGACGAATTCAGCGCCCAGATTGCCATTGGCACCGGGCTTGTTGTCGATCACCACGGTCTGCTTGAGCTCCTGTGAGATCAACTGCCCGATGGAGCGCGCAATGATGTCGGAGCTGCCGCCGGGAGGATAGGGAACCACCAGACGAATGGGCTTGCTCGGCCAGGCATCGGCAGCCAGCAATGTGGACGACAGCAAACCGCCGGCCGCCAGGGCCAGCAGAGAGCGCAGAAAGTGCGAGCGTCGGACCATGGTGAAATGTCTCCTTGTTGTGGTCAGTCATCATACAACTAGGTATTTTTGAACGCCAAGACATTTCTTCTAAGGGTAAGCACGGGTCGCGGCCGCCCCCAGGCTTTGGCTTGCGCCTATTCAATCTATGAAATTGGCTTCAAAACCAATGCCAAAGCTCTCTTCAAGCTATCACTTTTAAGCTTTTCCAAGTGTTCGGCGCAGCGAAGACACAGTGGCCGCCGCATGCCGCAGGCAGCCAGCCGCTGCGGTCAGCCTCTTCCATCAAGCGCCCGCCCGGACCAGGGTCTCGGGGTCTCGGGGTCTCGGGGTTTCAGGGTCAGGACTCTGCGCTCAGGCTCAGGCGCTGGGCCAGGCGCAGACGCTCGCGCGAGTTGGTCAGATGGATGCGCATGGCGGCGCGGGCCGAATCGGCATCCTGGCGCGCAATGGCGGCATAGATCTCCTCGTGCTCACGGTTCACACGACGCAGATAGTCGGGGTCGCGTGCCGGCGTATGCATGGAGGAGATGCGATTGCGCGGAATCAGCAGCGTGCCGAAGTGCTGCAGGATGTCCTGGAAATACCGGTTGCCCGTGGCCTGCGCGATGCTCAGATGAAAGGCCAGATCGTGCTCGACAGTGTCGTGCCCCAGGGCGAAATGATGTTCGAACTCCTGCAGGGCCTCGCTCATGACCTGCAGATGGGCTTCGCTGCGGCGCTGGGCGGCCAGACCTGCAGCCTCGGTTTCCAGGCTGATGCGCAGCTCCAGCACGGCCAGCACGTCGACGGACTCGCTGAGCTCGCGCGCGCTGAGCATGGGGCTTGCGCTCTGGCGCGCCGGCAGCACGAAAGTGCCTATGCCGTGGCGAGTCTCGACCAGCCCGGCAGCCTGCAATTTGGACAGCGCCTCGCGCACCACGGTGCGGCTGACGTCGTAGCTGCGCACGAGTTCGGACTCGGTGGGCAGCTTGTCGCCCTCATGCAGCAGGCCCTGGCGGATCTTGTGCTCGAACTCCTCGGACAACAGATTCGCCAGACTGCGGCTGCCCTTGCTGGTTTTGCTGCGCAGGGCGTACCCCTCCGTCAGCGGCAAAGACGGGGTTGATTGGGGTAATTCCGATGTCTGGGTACTCATAAGCCTGATGATAATGGCTTTCAGTTGTACGACAACATACCACACAAGCTCCCTCTTTCAACTTCGGGCCGCAGCTCTTGCGCCGCATCAGTCATCTCAAGATGAGCACCTCTCACCAGATCCGCCACATCCGCATCACGCCGATTGCCTTCCGTGATCCGCCGCTGCTCAACGCCGCCGGCATTCACGAACCCTGGGCGCTGCGCTCCATCATCGAGATCGAGACCGCTTCCGGCCTGGTCGGCATCAACGAGAGCTATGGCGACCAGCCCATGCTGGATGCGATGGCCAAGGCCGCACCGGCCTTGGTCGGGCTCTCGCCCTGGGCGCTCAATGAAATGGAAGCCCGCGTCGCCGCCCTGGTCACTCCGCCCCAGCTCACGGCCTCGGAATTTCTGGGTCAGCAGGTCTCGCTGGCACCTGGCACCCATGTCTCCAAGACCGTGGCCAAGGTGGTCAGCGCCTTCGAAGTCGCCATGCTGGACTTGCAGGGCCAGATGGCCGGGGCACCCATCGTCGATCTGCTGGGCGGACCCGCACGCGACCGCGTGCCCTACTCCGCCTACCTGTTCTACAAGTACGCCGAACATGTGGGTCAGCCCTATGCACCCGACGCCTGGGGCGAGGCCCTGACGCCGACGCAGCTTGTGGCCCAGGCCCGGCGCATGATCGACCAGTACGGCTTCCAGAGCATCAAGCTCAAGGCCGGCACGCTGCCGCCCGAGCAGGAGGCTGCCGGCATCCTGGCGCTGGCCGAGGCTTTCCCCGGCACACCACTGCGCATTGACCCGAATGGCAACTGGACCGTGGAGACCAGCCTGAAGATCGTGCAGCAGTTGCGCGGCGTGCTCGAGTACTACGAGGACCCGGCACCAGGCCTGGACGGCATGGCCGCCGTGGCTCGCGAGTGCGATGTGCCCCTGGCCACGAATATGGTGGTGACGGACTTTGCCGAGTTCCGCCGCAACGCCGACATGGACTGCCCCGTGAAGATCGTGCTCAGCGACCACCATTACTGGGGCGGCCTGCGCGCCACACAGCGCCTGTCCACGCTGTGCCGCACCTTCGACCTGGGCCTGTCCATGCACAGCAACTCCCATCTGGGCGTGAGCCTGGTGGCCATGACGCATCTGTGCGCCAGCGTGCCCCTGCTGACCTATGCCTGCGACACCCACTATCCGTGGCAGGACGAGGAAGTCGTCGAGGGCGGGCGCCTGCAGTTCGAGCAGGGCAGCCTGCGCGTGCCCACCACGCCCGGCCTGGGCGTGACCCTGGACCGCGCAGCCCTGGCCCGTCTGCACGACAACTATCTGCATTGCGGCATCCGCAACCGCGACGACCTTGGACAGATGCGCAAATACGACCCGGAATTCACCGGCAAGCAACCGCGCTTCTGAACTCCAGCCCCTGCACAGGAAGACCGAACAGAGCCCACATCCAGCCCAAGCCGAGCTGGTTCGATCGCACCCCTTTGCACAGCGCAAAAAGACGCTTTTCAACCGGAGACAACCATCATGCAACGCCGCACCCTGCTTCAATCCACCCTTGCCGCCAGCTCCCTGCTGCTGGGCGCATCCCTTGTCGCCGCACCCGCACTGGCACAAGGCAACTGGCCCACGGGCAAGCCCATCACCTATCTGGTGCCGTTCCCCCCCGGCGGCAATACCGACACCCTGGCACGCGTGATTGCACAGCCGCTGAGCAAGGCCCTGGGCACGCCCGTGGTCATCGAGAACAAGGGCGGCGCCGGCGGCAGCGTGGGCTCGGCGCTGGCGGCACGCGCCCCGGCCGACGGCTACACCATTCTGGGCGGCACCATCAGCTCGCACGCCATCAATGTCAGCCTGTACTCCAAGCTGGACTACGACCCGATCAAGTCCTTCACGCCCGTCGCCATGCTCGGCTCCGGCCCTCTGGTGCTGGTGGTGCCCGCCTCCAGCCCCTACAAGACTCTGGCCGACGTGCTGGCCGGCAGCAAGGCCAAGGCCTCGTCGGGCGGTCTGACCTCGGCCTCCCCAGGCAACGGCACCTCCAACCACATGGCGCTGGAACTGCTGGCCTACCAGAGCGGCGTGAAGTTCACCCATGTGCCCTACAAGGGCAGCGGCCCCGCCGTGCAGGATGTCATGGGAGGACAGGTGGACATGATGTTCGACACGGCCCTGGTTGTCGGCCCGCACATCCAGTCCGGCAAGCTGCGCCCCATCGCCGTGAGCAGCTCCAAGCGCCTGGAATCGCTGCCCGATGTACCCACGATTGCCGAAGCCGGCGAGAAGGGTTTCGACATGGGCTCCTGGCAGGCCGTTTTCGCCCCTGCGGGCACGCCCAAGCCCATCGTGGACCGCCTGCATGCCGAAATCCTGAAGATCGTCGCCACCCCCGAAGTCCAGGCCCGTCTCAAGAACTTCGGCATGCTGCCGTCGAACATGAGCACCGTCGAACTGGCCGATTATCAGAAGGCCGAGGTGAGCAAGTGGGCCAAGGTGATCAAGTCTGCTGGAATAAAGGCTGAGTAAATAAAGCACCCCCTGAGCGGCTTGCGCCGCTTCCCCCTCGTTGCACGGCGCCTCTCTACTTGCTTCGCAAGGGAGGGGGACGACACCCTCGGTACGGGGCGGCCCTTCCTCGGTGTCCATCGCCTTGGGCTGCGCCTGTTGCGTGGGCTGTGCCGCTTGCTTGGGCGGGCTGTGCCCAGCGGACAGCGATAAGAAACTGAAAAGACATTGCCATGAGTACCCCACTTCCGCTTTCCATCAGCATGCATCCGGCCGACAACGTAGCCATCGTGGCCAATGACGGGGGGTTGCCTGCGGGCACGGTGATGCCCGGGGGGATGGTGCTGGTCGACAAGGTACCGCAGGCGCACAAAGTGGCGCTGGTGGACATTCCCGAGGGCGGTGCGGTGCGCCGCTACAACGTGATCATCGGCTATGCGCTCAAGCCCATTGCCGCCGGCAGTTGGGTGCACGAGCGCTTGCTGCAGATGCCCGAGGCTCGCTCGCTTGAGGGCCTGCCCATCGCCACCGTCAAGCCGCCCGCGCTGGAGCCGCTGGCAGGCTATACCTTCGAGGGCTACCGCAATGCGGACGGCACCGTGGGCACGCGCAACATCCTGGCCATCACCACCACGGTGCAATGCGTGGCCGGGGTGCTCGACTTTGCCGTGCGCCGCATCAAGTCCGAGCTGCTGCCCCGCTACCCTCATGTGGACGACGTGGTGGGTCTGGAGCACAGCTACGGCTGCGGCGTGGCCATCGATGCCGTGGGAGCCGAGATACCGCAGCGCACGCTGCGCAATATCAGTCGCAACCCGAACTTCGGCGGCGAGGTCATGGTGGTCAGCCTGGGCTGTGAAAAGCTGCAACCCGAGCGCCTGCTGCCGCCGGGCAGCTTTCCCATCGTCGACGAGCGTGAACCCGAACTGGACGTGGTCTGTCTGCAGGACGAGGCCCATGTGGGCTTTATGTCCATGATCGACTCCATCATGCGCCAGGCCGAGCAGCATCTGCGCCGCCTCGACGCCCGCCGCCGCGAGACCGTGCCTGCCAGCGCCCTGGTGGTGGGCGTGCAATGCGGGGGCAGTGACGCCTTCAGCGGCGTCACTGCCAACCCGGCCGTGGGCTTTTGCACCGACCTGCTGGTACGCGCGGGCGCCACCGTGATGTTCAGCGAGGTGACCGAGGTGCGCGACGGCATCGACCAGCTCACCTCGCGCGCCGCAAGCCCCGAAGTGGCCGAAGCCATGATCGAGGAAATGGCCTGGTACGACGCCTACCTGGACAAGGGCAAGGTGGACCGCAGCGCCAACACCACGCCCGGCAATAAAAAAGGCGGATTGTCGAACATTGTCGAAAAGGCCATGGGCTCCATCATCAAGAGCGGCACAGCCCCCATCACCGGCGTGCTGTCGCCGGGTCAGCGGCTGGCCGATCGCGACATCAGCCAGGGCCTGGTCTATGCGGCCACGCCGGCCAGCGACTTCATCTGCGGCACACTGCAGCTGGCAGCGGGCATGAACCTGCATGTCTTCACCACGGGCCGCGGCACGCCTTACGGTCTGGCTCAGGTGCCGGTGATCAAGGTGGCCACGCGCAGCGACCTCGCGCGCCGCTGGCACGATCTGATGGATATCAACGCCGGGCGCATTGCCGACGGCGAGGCCACGATCGAGGACATCGGCTGGGAAATGTTCAGGCTGATGCTCGATGTCGCCAGCGGCCGCAAAAAGACCTGGGCCGAGCATTGGCAGTTGCACAACGCGCTGGTGCTGTTCAACCCGGCTCCGGTGACCTGAATCCGTACGGCACCCTCACTTCGAGAACGCTCTCGAATCCAGAGTGCTTGGAAAAGCCAACATCAGGGCACAGACAGAATCACCAGAAACGCTTCCATATGGCAGCGTTTCTGGTTGGCGCATGCGCCCTCAGGCCTGCATGGAGCCCGTCTTCAGATAGCGCTGATGCCAGGCATAAGCCTGATCGAGCAAATGTGGCGTGTGCTTGCCCGGTGCATCGCGCAGCGCGCGCTCCAGATAGTCGCTCATCGCCGCCTTGTAGTCGAGGTGCACGCATTTCTCGATGATCAGACGTGCGCGCTGCACCGGCGCCAGGCCGCGCAGATCGGCCAGACCCTGCTCGGTCACGATGACCTGCACATCATGCTCGGTGTGATCGACATGGGAGACCATGGGCACGATGCAGCTGATCTTGCCGCCCTTGGCCGTGGAAGGTGTCATGAAGATCGACAGATAGGCATTGCGCGCAAAGTCACCGCTGCCGCCAATGCCGTTCATGATGGACGAGCCCATGACATGCGTGCTGTTGACGTTGCCGTACATATCGGCCTCGATCAGCGCGTTCATCGAAATCAAACCCATGCGACGGATCAGCTCGGGGTGGTTCGATATCTCCTGCGGGCGCAGCATGATGCGCTGGCGGTAATAGTCGATATTGGCCAGAAAGCGCTCCATGGCCGCCGGGCTCAGCGCCAGCGAGGTGGTCGATGCGGTATCGAGCTTGCCCGACTCCAGCATGTCCAGCATGCCGTCCTGCAGCACCTCGGTATAGGCGTTCAGGTGGTCGAACGGGCCGTTGTTCAGCCCCGCCAGCACGGCGTTGGCGATATTGCCAACGCCCGACTGCAGCGGTAGCAACTCGGGCGGCAGGCGGCCCACTTTTACCTCGTGCTGCAAAAAATCGATGATGTTCTCGGCAATGCGCATGGAGCCCTCATCGGGTGCCGTGAACGCTGCTAGCCTGTCACGCTGGGCCGTTGGCACCACGGCAATCACCTTGCTCAGATCGCAATGCAGATAGGGCTCGCCAATGCGGTCGAACGGATGCTCCATGGGTATGGGCTTGCGCTTTGGGGGCACGGCCGCACCGTAGTAAATGTCGTGCATGCCCTCGAGCTCGGCAGGCTGGGCGCTGTTGACTTCGAGAATGACTTTGTCGGCCTGTTCCAGCCAGGTCTTGTTGTTGCCCACCGAGGTCGACGGAATCAGGCGACCATCGGGCAAAACACCCGCCACCTCGATCACCGCCACGTCAAGATGACCGAGGAAGCCGAACCACACATGCTGCGCCACATGGGACAGATGGATGTCCACATACTGCATGCGCCCCTCGTTGATCTCCTTGCGCACCGTGGGGTCCGACTGGTAGGGCAGACGGCGTTCGATGCCATGCACCTTGGCCAGTGCGCCATCGAGTTCGGGTGAGGTCGAAGCTCCCGTCCATAGACTGATGCGGAAGTTTCCGCCATTGGCGTTCTGCGCTTCGATCCGGCGTGCCAATGCCTGAGGCACGGCCTTGGGTGCGCCTGCGGGTGTGAAGCCGCTCATGCCCAGTGTCATGCCGGATTGAATCAGGTCGGCGGCCTGGTCAGCCGTCATGATGCGTTCGCGCAAGACAGGGCAAAGCACGCGATCTGCAGGAGATGCGGTGGAAAAGGAAGTCTGCATGTAATGTGTCTCGTCCTGCCAGCCTTCTTGAAGAGGGATGGTATTTTTTTGTAGTTGAAGAGTTGCACTTTGACTGGTGCAAACCCGGATTGAACTACGACACACAGAGAGTCGCCAAGCGTAGTTGACTAGAGAAAACCCCGATGCGCTTTCTTGAAAGAAGCCAACGAAATTGAATTCATAGCTCAAAAAAGTGAGCATCTATTGCTCACCGGATAAAGGATGAAAACTTGAAACAGCTGAAATCAACCACCATGGCAGAGTTGCCAGAATGCAGGCGGAAATTACAAAATATTTGCCTGTACTCACTGCCAGCAGACATAGGCTGACAAAACCACCATGGTTCAGCAACCAGAATTCGACACATGGCTTTTGATACCTCCGGCTGGCAGCACAAGCTGCGACGCCTCGCCCACCCCCTGCAACCGCTGATCGACTCCGTACAACTCTGGCTGCAGGCCGACGGTCTGCGCATGAGTGCCGCCATGTCGTTTTACGGCATGCTGAGCCTGGCTCCGCTGTTGCTGGCCGTCGTGGGGCTGCTGGGCTGGTGGCTGGATCGCAGCTATGTGGAAAGCACCTTGATCAGCCAGATACAGAGCGTGGTCGGGGAACGCGCGGCACAGGTCGTCAAGAGCGCTCTGGCCAGCGCCCAGAATGCCAATCAGGGCTCGCTCGCGTCCGTGCTCGGTCTGGTGATGATGCTCTCGGGCGCCACGGGCGTGTTTGTGGAGCTGCAGGCTTCGCTGGACAAGCTCTGGTCCATGGGCGAAGAGTCTCGCCCGCAGGAAAACAAGCCCTGGTGGAGCATGGCCATCTCCCGTCTCTGGGGTTTGAGCTATGTCGTGGGCCTGGGCTTTTTGCTGCTGGTGTCCATGGTGCTTTCAACCGCCATCCAGATGATCACCAAATGGGCCAATGACGAGCTGCAGCTTGTGCCGCTGGGCCCGCTGATGGGGCTGATCAACGAGGGCCTGTCCTTTGGCATTGCGGTGCTGCTGTTCTGGGGTCTGATGCGCATGGGTAGCGGCATCAAACCCGTCACCAAATACCTGCTGCTGGGCTCGCTGACGGGAGCAGCCCTGTTCACCATCGGAAAACAGGCCCTGGCCTGGTACCTGTCCACCGCCGCCGTGGTCTCGGCCTATGGCGCAGCCGGCTCGCTGGTGGTGGTGCTGATGTGGTTTTATTTCACCTCGGCCATCCTGCTGTTCTCGGCCGCCACGGCCAAGGCCTGCAGCAAGTCCAAGGTCCAGCTGGGCATCCCGTTTGTCTCGCGCAAGCCGTCGAACGCCACACCTATGGATGTGCAGTGTCTTCCCGAAAATGCAGGGGAGAACATATGAAGCGGCCGAGATCGACTGCCATACCTGCGCTCGCAACCATCTGCGTCATGTCGACAATGTAAAAAGGCCTGCTGATGCAGGCCTTTTGCTCGGGGCAAGGTGGAATTACTTTTCCACAAATGCGCGTTCGATGACGAAGTCGCCTGGCGTGGTGGTATTGCCTTCCTTGAAACCGCGCTTTTCCAGCAGTTCCTTGAGTTCGGACAGCATGGCGGGGCTGCCGCACAGCATGACGCGATCAGTCTCGGGATTCAGATCGGGCAGACCCAGATTCTGCGGGAAGGTGCCGTTGTTGATCTGTGCCGAGATACGGCCCTGATTGCGGAAGGGCTCGCGCGTCACCGTGGGGTAGTAATGCAGCTTGCCCTTGACGATATCGCCGAGGAATTCATGCTCGGGCAATTCCTTCTCGAACAGCTCCTGATAGGCCAGCTCCTGCACCTGACGCACGCCATGCACCACGACCACGTTGTCGAAACGCTCATAGGTCTCGGGGTCGCGCGCCACGGCCAGCCAGGGAGCCAGGCCGGTGCCCGTGCCGATCAGATACAGATTCTTGCCGGGCAGCAGATAGTCGATCAGCAGCGTGCCTGTGGGCTTCTTGCCCACGATGATGGTGTCACCCACCTGGATGTTCTGCAGCTTGGAGGTCAGAGGGCCTTCGGGTACCTTGATGGACAGGAACTCCAGATGCTCTTCGTAGTTGGGGCTGGCGATGGAGTAGGCGCGCAGCAGGTTCTTGCCATCCACCTTCAGGCCGATCATGGTGAAGTGGCCGTTGGAAAAGCGCAGCGATGTGTCGCGGGTGGTGGTGAAGGAGAAAAGACGGTCGGTCCAGTGGTGGACGGACAGCACGCGTTCTTCAAGAAAAGCACTCATGATTCGTCTGAAATAAAAACTCGAAGCAGAAAACCTGCGCGGCAAATGCTGGGCGGTGGCGGGGCACTGCAGGTCAGGGCTGCTAGCGCGTTGGCTGCCGGTTGCCAAGCGGGACAAGACCTATATTGTCCGGCAATTGCACAGAAACGGGTGAATCACACACGAATGTCTTGAGATCGAATAGTGATAAGCAGAATGAAGCGCTCAGATACCGCCCGATCGCCGAAAAACTGTCTCACCCATCTTGACGCAGGGAAAACGCTGCTCTAGGATCATTTCCCACGCGCTTTGAACAAGCGCTTTATTTGTCTATATAAATGCTCAAATTGAGCATTAGTGGTTGTGGCGACCCAGTACCTCAGACCATGGTCGCCCACCTAGCACCGAGGAGAATGACAATGCAGCTGCGCTGGTCCCTGCCCCTGCTGACACTGGCCGCCTTGCCCGCCTGGGCACAGGGCGTGATCAAGATTGGCGAAATCAACAGCTACAAGGCTCAACCCGCGTTTCTGGAGCCCTACAAGAAGGGCATGGAACTGGCGGTGGAGCAGGTCAATGCCGCAGGCGGCATTGCCGGCAAGAAGCTGCAGCTCATCGTGCGCGACGACAACGCCACGCCGGGCGATGCCGTGCGTGCCGCCGAAGAGCTCTACACGCGCGAAAAAATCGATGTGCTCACGGGCAGTTTTCTCTCGCATGTGGGCCTGGCACTGACCGATTACGCCAAGCAGAAAAAGCGCTTTTTCCTCGCCTCCGAACCCCTGACCGACAAGATCGTCTGGGCCGACGGCAATCACTACACCTACCGTCTGCGCGGCTCCACCTATATGCAGACCGCCATGCTGGTGGAGGAAGCGCTCAAGCTCAAGAAGAAGCGATGGGCCATCGTCTACCCCAACTACGAATACGGTCAGTCTGCGATTGCCACCTTCAAGACGCTGATGAAGGCCAGACAGCCCGATATCGAGTTTGTGGCCGAGCAGGCACCTGCGCTGGGCAAGATCGATGCCGGCTCCGTCGTGCAGGCGCTCGCTGACGCCAAGCCCGATGCCATCTTCAACGTGCTGTTCGCCACCGACCTGGGCAAGTTCGTGCGCGAAGGCAATACACGCGGCCTGTTCAAGGGCCGCGAAGTCGTGGGCCTGCTGACGGCCGAGCCCGAATACCTGGACCCGCTCAAGAAGGAAGCGCCTATCGGCTGGACCGTGACCGGCTACCCCTGGTATTCCATCACCACCCCCGAACATGCAGCCTTCCTCAAGGCCTATCAGGCCAGGTTCAAGGACTACCCACGCCTGGGCACCATCGTGGGCTACAACGCCATCCAGTCGATTGCTGCGGGCCTGCGCAAGACCAAGGGCGACCCCGACACCGAGAAACTGATTGCGGCCTTCAAGGACCTGGAAGTCGCTACGCCTTTCGGCCCCATCACCTACCGCGCCCAGGACAACCAGTCCACCATGGGGGCCTATATCGGCAAGACCGCCTATGACGAGAAGCTGGGGCGCGGTGTGCTGGTCAACTACCACTACGCCGACGGCAAGAACTATCAGCCCACGGACGAGGAAGTGAAGAAGCTGCGCCCAGCGACAGCGAACTGATTTCGCTTCAGCGAAAATACCAGGCCACCTGCACTGCCGCAGGTGGCTTTTTCATCTCCGCAAACACTATGTCGAGCTTCAGGAGCTACGCAGCATGAGTGCATCCGGCCTGCTGGCCCAGTTGCTCAACGGTCTGGCCAGCGCATCGTCGTTATTCCTGGTCTCCGTCGGGCTGTCGCTGATCTTTGGCGTCACGCGCACCATCAACTTTGCCCATGGCTCGTTCTATATGCTGGGCGCCTTCATGGCGTACAGCAGCGTGGATCTGCTTTCGCCCCATATCGGCTTCTGGCCTGCCTTGCTGCTCGCGCCGCTGGCCTGCGGCCTGCTGGGTGCGCTGACGGAGATGCTGCTGCTGCGCCGCATCTACAAGGCACCCGAGCTGTTCCAGCTGCTGGCCACGTTTGCGCTGGTGCTGGTCATCAAGGATGCGACGCTGTGGCTGTGGGGCCCCGAAGAACTGTTCGGCCCGCGCGCGGCGGGGCTGGAAGGCTCGGTCGAAATTCTGGGCCGCCAGTTCCCCACTTACGATCTGTTTTTGATCGCTGTCGGCCCATGCGTGCTTTGGGGCCTGACGCTTTTATTGACCAAAACCCGCTTCGGCACGCTGGTGCGCGCGGCCACACAGGACCGTGAAATGGTGGGCGCTTTGGGCGTCAACCAGGCCTGGCTGTTCACCGCCGTGTTTGCCCTGGGCACGCTGCTGGCAGGTCTGGGCGGTGCGCTGCAGCTGCCGCGCGAGCCCGCCAGCCTGGAAATGGACATGCTGACCATTGGCGCCGCGTTTGTGGTGGTCGTCGCCGGCGGCATGGGCAGCATACCCGGCGCCTTTGTTGCGGCACTGCTGGTGGCCGAGCTCAAGGCCGTTTGCATCTGGCTGGGCGTGCAGGAGATTGCGGGCTTGGAGATCTCGTTCTCCAAGCTCACGCTGGTGGTGGAGTTCCTGGTCATGGCCGTGGTGCTGGTCTGGCGCCCCTGGGGCCTGCTGGGCAAGCCCCAGGCGCTGGCACGCAGCGCTGGCGAGCCCGAACAGCCGCTGCGCGCTGCGGGCAGAGGTGCATCTTCGGCATGGGCGGCCTTGCTGGCCATGCTGGTGCTGTTTCCGCTGGTCGCCGGAGAGTCCGGCAGCTACGCCTCCGTGCTGCTGACCGACATCTTTATCGCCTCCTTGTTTGCCGCCAGCCTGCATTTCATCCTCGGACCCGGTGGCATGCACTCCTTCGGTCATGCGGCCTACTTTGGCCTCGGTGCCTACGGCGCGGCCCTGCTGGTGCGTACGCTGGACCTGCCCATGGAAGCCGCGCTGCTGCTCGGTCCTCTGGCCGCCGCTGCGGGCGCCCTTCTCTATGGCTGGTTCTGCGTCCGACTGTCGGGTGTCTATCTGACCATGCTGACGCTGGCGTTTGCGCAGATCAGCTGGGCCATCGTCTTTCAATGGGATGACTTCACAGGCGGCAGCAACGGCCTGACTGGCGTCTGGCCCCCTGAATGGGCATCGCAGGGCGCGGCGTTCTACTGGCTGGCTCTGGGCCTCTGCGCGCTGGGCATATACCTGCTGCGCCGTCTGCTGTTTTCTCCTCTGGGTTATGCGCTGCGCGCCTCGCGCGACTCGGCGCTGCGTGCCGATGCCATCGGTATCGATGTGCGCCGCGTGCAGTGGACGGCGTTCGTGATCGCCGGGCTGTTCGCCGGCCTGGCCGGGGCGCTGTTAGCCTTCAGCAAGGGCGGCGTTGCGCCCGACGCGATGTCGGTCACCAAATCGGTCGATGCGCTGGTCATGGTGCTGCTGGGCGGCGTGCAGACGCTGGCCGGCCCTCTGGTCGGCGCGGCAGCCTTCACCTGGCTGCACGACACCGTGGCACGCAACACGGAATACTGGCGCGCGTTGATGGGAGCGACCATGCTGATTCTGGTGCTGCTGGCCCCCCAGGGCATTGCCGGTTACGCGCAGATGCTGTGGGCCAGGCTCACTCCTAAGCAAGCAGCGGGAGGCCGCACATGAGCCTGCTGCAAGTAAAGAACATCAGCAAGGCCTTCGGCGGTGTGCAGGCCGTGCAGAACGTCTCGTTCAGCCTGCAGGCCGGCGAGCTGCTGGCCTTGATCGGCCCCAACGGTGCGGGCAAGAGCACTACCTTCAACATGGTCGGTGGCCAGTTACCGCCCGACAGCGGCCAGGTGCTGCTGAACGGCCAGGCCATCACCGGCCTGCCGCCGCGCGCCATCTGGCGCAAGGGCGTGGGACGCACTTTCCAGATTGCACAGACTTTTGCCTCGCTCAGCGTGACGGAAAACGTGCAGATGGCGCTGCTGTCGGCCGATCGCAAAATCTTCAGCTGGTGGCCGCGTGCCGCCAGCCACCGCCGTGCCGACGCCCTGGCCCTGCTGGAGCAGGTGGGCATGCAGGCCCAGGCCGATCGCCCCTGCAGCGCACTGGCCTATGGCGATGTGAAACGAGTGGAGCTGGCCATGGCGCTGGCACATGAGCCGCTGCTGCTGCTCATGGACGAACCCACGGCCGGCATGGCCCCAGGCGAGCGTGTGGCCCTGATGCAGCTGACGCGCCAGCTTGCGCAGCAGCGCCGCATGGGCGTGCTGTTTACCGAGCACAGCATGGATGTGGTTTTCGGACAGGCCGACCGTGTGGCCGTGCTGGTGCGCGGCCAGTTGCTGGCCGAAGGTACGCCGCAAGCCATTCGCGACGACGCGCGCGTGCAGCAGGCCTACCTCGGCACCGGCCTCGTTCTTGAAAAACAGCAATGAATCAAATGCATAGCAACCAGCTCTTGATGGATAAGGGCAAGAGCCCAAAATTGCTTGAAGTCCAGAACCTCAATGCCTGGTATGGCGCAGCCCATATCCTGCATGAGGTATCGCTGGCCGTGGGACGCGGCGAGGTCGTGGCACTGATGGGGCGCAATGGCGCCGGCAAGTCCACCACGCTCAAGAGCATTGCCGCCCTGGTGCCGCGCCGCGAGGGCAGTATTCGCTTCATGGGAGAGGCGATAGAGAAAAAAGCCTCGCACCAGATCGCACAGCGCGGCCTGGGCTATGTGCCCGAGGACCGCCGCATCTTCACCGAACTGACGGTGCTGGAAAACCTGGAGGTCGGCAAGCAAAAGCCACGCCGCTGGCCCGATGGCCAGGCCGTGCCGCACTGGACGCCCGAAAAACTGTTTGCGCTTTTCCCCAACCTGGGCGAGATGCCCGAGCGACTTGGCGGACGCATGAGCGGTGGCGAGCAACAGATGCTGAGCGTGGCCCGCACGCTGATGGGCCAGCCCTGCCTGGTGCTGCTGGACGAGCCCTCCGAGGGGGTTGCTCCACTGATCGTCGAGCAGATGGCGCGCACGATTCTGGAGCTGAAGGCACAGGGCATTGGCATCTTGCTCAGCGAGCAGAACCTGCCGTTTGCCGAGGTCGTGGCCGACCGGGCCTATGTGCTGGAAAAAGGCCAGATCGTGCACGCAGCCAGCATGGCCGAGCTGGCTGGCGACAAGGCCGTGCGCCAGCAATATCTGGGCGTTTGACAGCCAAGGTTCAGCGCGTCGGCAGCAAGGGCGTCAGCGCGCGCAGCCGGCTGGAGCGCGACAGGCTGCTCGGCAGCAGATAACGGCCGCCCAGAATCGGCAGTTCCACCTCGGTAAATACCACCTCGAGATCCGCACCGCTTTGCAACCAGGCCCGCCAGACCAGGGTGGTGCAGTAGATGCCCTGGCCCGATCCCCGCAGCTGAAACGGCTGGCCCTGCTGGGCCATGGCCCAGGCCACGGCCCGCTCACGCGCCCCGGGGTCTGCCGTGACCTGGTACAGGCGATAGGCGTGGGCGCGCCGAACGTCCAGAAAGAAGTCCAGCGAATCCAGCACCACGGCATCGGGCTGACCCTCACGTTCGGAGGGCGTGGCATGCAGCACCTGCCACTGGCCGGGCCGTCCGACCAACATGCCCACATGGCTGAAGTCACCACCGTCCACGGCTTGCACCAGTTGGCTGACGTTCTCCGTACCCCGGCGAAAGATCAGATCGCCAGGCGCAGCCTGCGGCGGCAACGGCGGCATGGCAAAAGCCAGGCCCTCACAGCAGGCCCACACTGCGATACCAGCGGCCGTTGCCAGCCGCGCAAGCATCACAGCCGCACTTTCCAGACACCTTCTTCCTGGACCAGATTGATGCGCTCGCGGCGGGTGCTGCCATCGCGATAGCTGACCAGCACCCTGAGCTTGATGACCTGCTCCTCCTCGGACATTTTTCTTTCCACCACTTCCACCTTGGCCAGGCCGCCCTTGGAGTCGATCATTCCCTTGGCACCTGCCAGCAGGCGGCGCAGCTTGTACTCAAAACTCGCCAGCTGCTCACTGGAAATATTGCGTGCCGAGACCAGGGCAATGCAGGCGTCGAAATCACCGGCCGCAACCAGCGCGTAAAAGCGCTGGATCAGCGCATCCTGACTTTGTTCGGGGGTGATCGTGGCACAGGCCGACAGGCCCAGAGCCAGAGGCAGCGAGAAGGAAAGATGCAGACAGCAACGGCGGGAAAAGGAGACAGAAGCAGACACGGACCGGGCAATGCAAAAACAAGGAAGGCCGCAGTGTAGTCGCCACGGCGGCCCTGCTCCTGCGTGCTGTCAGTGCACCGGCTTATTCGACCACCACCGGGCTGAACTCCGGTGGCGCGCCGAAGTAGGCGCGCGGCGACGGCGGCTGCGCGCCATCGATGTCCTGCACGCCATACTGGCTGGCCAGTTCGGCCGTATAGAACACGCCCCCGGAGCGCTGCTCCAGGCAGTCGGCATCGGCATGCAAGGCCAGCACCACCCGGCCTATGAATTGCGGCGTTTCGGCGCTGTCGAAGCTGTCGCCGTACTTGTCGGGTTCGGCCGCGCAGACGCGTTCGGAGCGTTCGGTCCTGACCAGGCCGGGCCAGAGCGAAACCACGCTTACGCCGGCAGGCTTGAAATCGTGGGCCATGTCGAAGCTCATCTTGTCCGAGCCGGCCTTTCCCGCGCCATACGCCGGCCCATGCATGTAGCAGCGGCTGCCGGCTGACGAGATATTGACCACCAGGCCGCGCGCCACGATCAGCAGGCCGGCCGCGCAATGGCTGGCCACGTAGGTGGAGCGCAGACCCACATCGAGCAGCCCGGTCATCTCCAGCGGCTTTTGCCAGAACGGGCCAGGCACGGTCAGGGGATCGGGAATCGCAATCGCACAGTTAACCAGAATGTCGAGCCGGCCATGCTCGCGGCGCACGCGCTCGAACAGTGCCGCCACCTGGGCATCATCGCCATGGTCACAGGCCACAGCAATGCCTTTGCCGCCGGCAGCCGTCACATCGGCAGCCGTCCTGCCCACGGTGCCGGGCAGCGGCGAGTCGCCCTCCTTCACGCTGCGCCCCGTCACATAGACGGTTGCCCCCGACGCACCCAGCGCCAGCGCCACACCCCGGCCCACGCCACGGCTGGCCCCCGTCACCACACATACCAAAGCCTGGTTCATGCCGTTCCCCTGTTTCATGAAGCAGCCTGAATCTGAACCAGACGGCGGAGCCCGGCAACGTCCGATAAGACTAGGTGTTGCGCTGCATGCGCTGCTGGGCCCAGGCGTGGCGGGCCAGTGTCTGCTGCGCCAGATGGAGCACGGGCGCATCCACCATGCGGCCGTCCAGAACGCAGACACCGCCGCCGGCCTCGGCCATTGCCTGACGCAGGCGCTGCGCGTGGGCCACGGCGGCGGGGTCGGGGTCGAAAACGGCATGCAGCGGCTGCACCTGGGCCGGATGGATGCACAGCTTGCCGCCAAAGCCCATGCGCCGCGCGCGTGCCGCGTCCCGGGCCAGCCGCTCGTGGTTGCGCGTGTCCACCGTCACGCCGTCCACGGCCGCGCCAAGGCCGGCGCGGCGCGAGGCCAGGACCAGGGCCATGCGCATGGGCAGCAGCTCCTCTTCGTCCTGGCCGCAGGCCATGCCTGCATCGACCTGGAAGTCCAGATGGCCGAAGGCCAGCCGCACCACCTGGGGCGCGGCGGCCAGGGCATCGGCCACGTCCAGTCCGGCTACGCTCTCGATCAGGGGCAGCAAGGCCGCCTGCGCCCCCGCAGCCTGTGCCACTGCATGCAGGGTCTGGGCACGCTCGGCCTTGGAGACCATGGCACCGGCCACGCCCTGCTCCACCAGTTGCGCCAGCGCGCGCAGGTCATCCACATGCCAGGGCGTGCCCTCGGCGTTGATGCGCACCAGCAGGCGTGCGCGTGCCGGGCCTTCCAGCGCTTCCACGGCCTGGGCCAGCGCCTGGCGCGCGCCCTCCTTGTCGGCCGGGGCCACGGCGTCCTCCCAGTCGGCGATGACCATGTCGGCACCGCTGTCCAGGGCCTTGCCAAGGCGCTCGGGCCGCGTGGCGGGGACGAAGAGAAAGGAAGTGGCCTGTCGCGCCAGATCGTGCATGCGTATGTCCTTGCGGGATTGCTTATTCGGCCGAGACGCCGGCCGCCTTGATGACCTTGTCCCAGCGCGCGACCTCGGCCTGCAGGTGGGTGCGCAGGCCTTCGGGCGTGGCCTTCTCAGGCGAAACCAGGTCGGAGCTGAGCTCGGCGATGCGCTTTTTGACGTTCTCGTCCTTGATGGCCACGTTCAGCGCCTTGTTGATGGCCATGACCACCTCCTTGGGCGTGCCCTTGGGCGCATACATGCCGTGCCAGACCTTGACGTCGAAGCCCTTGAGGCCCTGCTCGTCCAGCGTGGGAATGTTGGGCAGGGACGACAGACGCTGAGGCGTGGTCACGCCGAAGACCTTGGCGCGCAGACCGTCCTTGATCACGGGCACGGTCTGCGTGGTCTGGTCGCACAGCAGGTCGACCTGTCCGCCCATGAGGTCGTTCATGGCCGGGCCTGCGCCCTTGTAGGGCACGGTGGTGAGCTTGACGCCCGCCTGGTGCATGAACAGCATGCCGCACAACTGGGAGACGGCGCCAATGCCGGCATTGGCCAGCGAGACCTTCTCCTGGTTCTTCTTCACGTAGTCCAGCAGCTCGGCAAAGTTGTTGGCCGGAAAGTCCTTGCGCGACAGCAGCGTCATGGGCACGTCCAGCACCTGGCCGATGTACTCGAAGTCCTTGAGCGGGTCATAGGGCAGCTTCTTGTACAGCGCGGGCGCCGTGGCCATGCCCATGTGGTGGATGAGGATGGTGTAGCCGTCGGCCTTGGCCTTGGCCACGCGGTTGGGCGCAATGGTGCCGCCCGCGCCCACGGTGTTTTCCACCAGCACGCTCTGGCCCAGCACCTGGCCCATGGGAATGGCCAGCAGGCGCGCCACCACATCGGTGGGGCCGCCAGCGCTGTAGGGTACGACGAGGACGACGGGCTTCTCGGGCCAGGCCGCGGCCAGAGCTCCGGTGGTCGTCCCTCCGGCGGCAAGGGCGCAGGCGGCGGCCGCTGCCTGAACAAGGCGGCGGCGGAAAGGGTTTGTGCTTTGCATGGTTTGTCTCCTGTGCACTTGGGTGGAAGCGGGAGGCGCTCTGTGACGGCACCTTTCCCGTGGGTCCGCCGGCCGGGGCCGGCGCGAAAACTCAGTCAAGCAGGCGCTGCACGCGCGGCCAGTGCGCGATCTGCCACAGCCGCGCGACAGCAGCCTGCGCGGGGTCGTCCTGCAGGGCTCCGCCATAGGCGATCAGGCGCAGCGCCTTGGCCGTGATCTCCTCGCGCGACAGCGTGTTGCCGGGGTCACCCTTGGGTTCGTCGACACGGCCCTTGAGCAAACGGCCATCCGTGGTCTGCACGCTGACCTTGCCTATCCAGCGCCGGGGATAGGCCGCGTCGACCTCGGCATCAAGCTCCATGCTCACCTTGTCGCGCAGCTCCACGGTTTCCTGTGCCAGATAGTCGCGATCGAACTCCGTCAGCCCCGCATGGCCGTGACGCGCCGCCAGCGCCAGCACCGTGCCCATGGAGAACTTGCTCTGGTGCACGGTGCTGGGCCTGACCACGGGGCCCAGCACATCGATGGCGCCCTGGTGCACATGGCAGGTGACCTGCACCAGATCGGCCGGCGCGAGGCCGTGGTCCTGCATGACCTGCAGCAGCGCATCGGCCGCAGGATGGGTGTGACGGCAGGAGGCATGCCATTTGAACGAGGTCTCGGCTGTGGCCCAGCGCGTGCCGATGCCGTCCGTGAGGCGCGTGGGATCGGCGTCCGTGGACATGCCTGCCGCCAGGCCCTGCGGCCCCGTGAAGATGTCCTGCGCGCCCGTGAAGCCGTCCCGGGCCAGGTAGGCCGACATCAGGCCCGCAGCAGCGGCATGCGCGGTGTGCAGTTGCTTGCTGTCGGCGCCTGTGCGCAGAAACTCCCACAGCCCTGCCGACTGCGTGCCGGCCGAGCCAAAGGCATGCTGCATCTGCGCGGGCGTGAGGCCCAGCAGCCGGCCCACGGCGGCGGCTGCCGCCAGCGTGCCTGCCGTGGCCGTGGTGTGGAAGATGCGGTAGTGGCTGCGGCCCAGAAACTCACCCACGCGGATGCCGACCTCATAGCCGGCCACACAGGCGGCCATGAGCTCGACGCCGCTGGCACCAATGCTCTGGGCCACGGCCAGCGCGGGCGCGAAGACCACGGCAGCGGGATGGAAGACCGAGCCGTTGTGCACATCGTCCTGCTCTGCCACATGCGAGGCCGCTGCATTGGCCAGGGCCGCCATCATGGGCGAGGTGGTGTCGGCACGGCCCAGGATCTCGCAGGGCCCCTGCGCCGGTCCCTGGGACAGCGCAAAGCGCGTGATGCTCTGCACGGGGCGCGCACCCTGGCCCGCCATCACCGAACCGAACCAGTCCACCCAAAGATCTTCGGCGCGCCGCTGCACCTCCTGCGGAATGTCCTCCCAGCACAGCGTGGCCGCGAACCGGGCCAGCGGATGAATGCTCACTTGGGTCTCGTTCTTCATGAAATCACTCCCGCGCATACACTGCGCACAGTTCTCACAGGGTTGCTTCTTCGGCATACAGAGCACGGATGCGCTCGGCCGACCAGCCCAGCTCGGCCAGGATGGCCTCGCTGTGTTCGCCGACGGCGGGCACCGCCTCCATGCGGTAGTCAAAGGCACTGTTGACGCCGGGCGGCAGCAGCGCCTGAACCGGCCCGGCCGGACTGTCCACGCTGCACCAGCGCTGGCGTGCGGCCAGTTGGGGATGGGCCCACAGGCCGGCCATGTCGTTGACGCGCGCATTGGCAATGCCGGCCGCATCCAGCCGCTGCACCACCTGGGCGGCATCCAGCGCGTTGAACACGCCCAGGATCAGCGCACGCAGTTCCTCGCGGTGTGCATTGCGCCGCGCATTGCTATCAAAGCGCGCATCCACGGCCAGCGCGGGCTGCAGCAGCACCTGCTCGCAAAAGAGCTTCCATTCGCGTTCGTTTTGCAGGCCCAGCATCACCGTGCCACCGTCACCAGTCTCGAACGGCCCGTAGGGATAGATGCTGGCGTGCGAGGCGCCGGTGCGCGGCGGCGGCGGCGCGCCGTCCCAGGCGTAGTACATGGGGTAACCCATCCACTCGCCCAGCGCCTCCAGCATGGACACGTCGATGTGGCTGCCCTCGCCCGTGCGCCCGCGCAGCAGCAGGGCCGACAGGATGTTGGTGTACGCATACATGCCGGCCGCGATATCGGCCACCGAGATGCCCGCCTTGGACGGCACTTCGGGCGTACCCGTGACCGAGAGAAACCCCGCCTCGCTCTGGATCAGCAGGTCGTAGGCCTTCTTGTCTCGGTAGGGGCCGTCTGCGCCGTAGCCGCTGATGTCGCAGACGATGAGTTGGGGGTTGTGGGCCTTCAGCACCTCCCAGGACAGTCCCATGCGCGCGGCCGCGCCCGGAGCCAGGTTCTGCACCAGCACATCGACGCCTTCGAGCAGCTGCATCAGCGCCTCCAGTGCGTCGGGCCGCTTGAGATTGAGCGCCAGGCTTTGCTTGCTGCGGTTGATCCAGGTGAAGTGCGAGGACTGGCCGCTCACACGCTGGTCATAGCCGCGCGCAAAGTCGCCCGCACCGGGGCGCTCCACCTTGATCACGCGCGCGCCCAGATCGGCGAGCTGGCGCGTGCAAAACGGTGCGGCCACCGCATGTTCCAGCGAGACGACGGTGATGCCGTCGAGAGGGCGGATGGTATTGGTCATGAATCGGTCATTCCATGGATTGGCTTGGTGAGCGGCGCGTGCAACCGGCGCGAAGCAGGCCAGCAGACGCCGCGCAAGGGCCGCCCCGCCGCGCTGGCGTCGTCCCCCTGCCCGAATTGCTCAGCAATTCGAGAGAAGGGGGAAGCGGCGCAGCCGCTCAGGGGGCTGCCCATGTCAAAACGAACGGGGCAGCCCGAGGATGTGCTCGGCCACATAGGAATAGATCAGATTGGTGGAGATCGGCGCCACCTGATAAAGGCGGGTCTCGCGGAACTTGCGCTCCACGTCGTACTCGCAGGCAAAGCCGAAGCCTCCGTGGAACTGGATGCAGGCATTGGCCGCCTCCCAGCTGGCCTTGGCCGCCAGGTACTTGGCCATATTGGCCTGGGCGCCCATGGCCTGGTTCGCGTCGAACAGTTCGCAGGCCTTCCAGCGCATCAGATTGGCGGCCTCGACCTCGATGAAGGCATCGGCGATCGGGAACTGCACGCCCTGGTTCTGGCCGATGGGACGGCCGAACACCTGGCGGTCCTTTACGTAATTCGTCACACGGTCCAGGAACCAGTAGCCGTCGCCTATGCACTCGGCCGCAATCAGCGTGCGCTCGGCGTTCAGGCCGTCGAGGATGTACTTGAAGCCCTTGCCTTCCTCGCCGATCAGGTTCTCCTCGGGGATTTCCAGGTTCTCGAAGAACAGCTCGTTGGTCTCGTGGTTGACCATGTTGGGGATGGGACGCACGGTCAGGCCGCTCTTCTGGGCCTCGGCCAGGTCCACCATGAAGATAGACATGCCCTCGCTCTTTTTCTTCACCTCGGCCAGCGGCGTGGTGCGCGCCAGCAGGATCATGAAGTCGCTGTGCTGGATGCGGCTGATCCAGACCTTCTGGCCATTGATCACATAGCGCCCGTCCTTCTTCACGGCGCTGGTCTTGATCTTGGTGGTGTCCGTGCCCGTGGTGGGCTCCGTGACCCCCATGGACTGCAGCCGCCATTCGCCCGAGGCGATGCGCGGCAGGTATTTCTCCTTCTGCGCCTGCGAGCCATGGCGCAGCAGCGTGCCCATGTTGTACATCTGGCCGTGGCAGGCCCCCGAGTTGCCGCCGCAGCGGTTGATCTCCTCCATGATGACGCTGGCCTCGGTCAGGCCCAGGCCGCTGCCGCCGTACTCCTGCGGAATCAGCGCGGCCAGCCAGCCTGCCTGCGTGAGCGCGTTGACGAAGGCTTCGGGGTAGGTGCGCTGCTCGTCGATCTTGCGGAAATACTCGTCGGGAAACTCGGCGCACAGCGCACGGATGGCGTCGCGGATTTCGTGGTGGTTATTGGAGCTGGTGTGTTCAATCATTTCAAGCCTTTTGGCGACAAACGCTTGTCCAGCAAGCGCTCTCAGCGATGGGTTTCAGTCTTCAAGCCACGGTGGCCGTGGCCTGCATGGTCAGAAGCCCTTCATGGTCCTGCGCCCACAGGTCGATGGTCCTGCCGTCCTCGTGCAGCTTGCCGTGCACGCTGAAAGGGTGAAGGTCGAAGGTCGGCCGCAAGGCCTTGAAGTCGAACGCAACCACCCTGGCGCCCTGCAGCTGGCGGCGCAGCAGATCGAGCAGCAGCGTGGCGATCAGCGGACCATGCACGATCAGACCCGGGTAGCCCTCGACCTGGGTCACATACTGGCGGTCATAGTGGATGCGGTGGCCGTTGAAGGTCAGGGCCGAGTAGCGGAACAGCAGCACGTCGTCAGGAACGATGGTGCGAGACCAGGTTTGCTGGCCGTCCAGCGGTGGCTTCTGCGGCGTGGGCGCGGGATCGCCGGGCTTGAGCGGCGACGGGCCGCCCCTAGCCGCGAGGGCCCCCTCGGGGGGCAGCGAGGACACGCCAGTGCCGAGCGTGGGGGTCCGTTCAGCCGCGCGGTAGACGATGTCATGCTCCTCGACCAACGCCAAACCGTCCTGGTTCGAGAAACGATGCTCCACCAGCACGAACAGCAGCTCGCCCGAGCGTCCTGTCTTGTGCTGCACGCTGCGGATGGTGGAGACGCGCTGCACCTGCTGCCCCACGCGCAGCGGATTGCCCGCTTCCCAGCGCAGCCGTCCGCCGGCCCACATGCGGCGCGGCAGCGGCACTGGCGGCAGAAAGCCGCCGCGCCTCGCATGCCCGTCGGGACCGATCTCGCTCTGGCGCGCATGCGGCAGGAAATATAGCCAGTGCCACAGCGCAGGCACGGCTGAGCCGTCTTCTGGCACGGGGTCGTCACGGTCCAGCGTTGCCGAGAGGGCACGCAGCGGGGCGGCGGTGATGATGTCGAGCGCGGCTTCGCTTTTGCTCTGCCAAGACTGGAGCTGTGCCAGCTTGGCGTCATCGATGATTGCAGGTTGCGGTTCTGTCATGGCTGCCATGGTCGAGGCAGCGCCGCCGGCAGGCAATCCGCGTTTTTGAAAGCATGTCTTCAGCGCTGCCTAAGGGCGTGACAACCCGTGGTGCGCAACAGCGACTTTCACGCTGACGAAGTCCGCCCTCGGGATTGGCAAATGGCGTCCGCACCGGTTTGCCGGCATGCTGGGCTCATCTCTCACGACAACAGCAAAGGACGACAAGCCATGGACCAGAAGATGATGCAAGACAAGGTCGTAGTGGTGACCGGCGCCGGAGGCGGCATCGGTCGAGACATCGCCTTGGCCATGGCGGCGTCGGGAGCCAGAGTGGTGGTCAACGACATCGGCACGTCCACCACTGGCGAAGGCACCGACGCCGGTCCGGCGCAGAAAGTGGTCGACGAGATCAAGGCCGCAGGCGGCCAGGCCGTTGCCAGTACCGACAGCGTCTCTGAAGCGGCCAGTGCCAGCCGCATTGTGCAATGCGCGGTGGACAGCTTCGGCCGCATCGATGGTGTCGTCAACAACGCCGGCATTCTGCGCGACCGCTTCTTTCACAAGATGAGCCTGGAGGAGTGGGACGCCGTCATCAAGGTTCACCTCTACGGCAGCTACTTCATGAGCCGCGCCGCCGCCAACCACTTCAAGGAACAGGAAAGCGGCGCCCTGGTCCACATGACTTCCACCTCCGGCCTGATCGGCAACCTGGGCCAGGCGAACTACAGCGCTGCCAAGCTGGGCCTGACCGCCCTGTCCAAATCCATTGCGTTGGACATGGCCAAGTTCAATGTGCGCTCCAACTGCATCGCGCCCTTTGCCTGGAGCCGCATGATCGGCTCCATCCCCACCGATACCCCCGAGCAGCAGGCGCGTGTGGCCAAGATTCAGCAGATGACGCCCAACAAGATCGCGCCGCTGGCGGTCTATCTGCTGTCCGACCAGGCCAGAGACGTGAACGCCCAGGTCTTTGCCGTGCGCAACAACGAGCTGTTTCTGATGAGCCAGCCACGTCCGCTGCGCTCGGTGCATCGCAGCGAAGGCTGGACACCCGAGTTCATTGCCGAACACGGCATGCCCGCACTCAAGGCCTCGTTTGTACCCATGGATCGCTCGGCCGACGTGTTTAGCTGGGATCCAGTCTAAAAAAACACCCCCTGAGCGGCTGCGCCGCTTCCCCCTCTCTCGCTTCGCGGGAGGGGGACGGCGCCCTCGCCGCGAGGCGGCTCTTGCTCGGCGCCCCTGGGTTGGGGTGCGCCGGTTTTGAAGGCTGTTGGTATTGCGCCAGCGCAATCAATCACCGAGATGACCCGTTCCATGACCATTCGCTACGACCACCTGAAACAGCGCCCCTTCGAGCCCGTGCGCCAGCACTATAGCGAGCGCGACACCATGCTCTATGCACTGAGCCTGGGCCTGGGCAGCGACCCACTGTGCGCCGACGCCCTGCCCTTTTTCTACGAAGGGGCGCCGGGCGGGCTGCGCGCCCTGCCCTCGCAGGCCGTGGTGCTGGGCTACCCGGGCTTCTGGGCGCGCGAGGCCGATACCGGCATCGACTGGGTGAAGCTGCTGCATGGCGAGCAGCGGATGCGGCTGTACCGCCCCCTGCCGGCCAGCGCCGACGTGGTGGGCCACAACCGCATCACGCACCTGACGGACAAGGGCGAAGGCAAGGGCGCCATCATGGTCACCGAGCGGCGCCTGGAGACCGCCGGGGGCGAGCTACTGGCCACCGTGCAGCAGGTCAGCTTTCTGCGCGGCGATGGCGGCTACAGCCTGCTGGACGGCGGCCAGCCCAGCGATGCCCCCCTGGCGCCGCTGCGCCCCACGCCGGAGGACCGCGCGCCCGACTTCACCGACACCCAGGCCATACGCCCCGAGGCCGCGCTGCTGTACCGCCTGATGGGCGACTACAACCCGCTGCATGCCGACCCGGCCGTGGCACGCAAGGCCGGCTTCGAGCGGCCCATTCTGCATGGCCTGGCCAGCTATGGCCTGGTGGCCCATGCCGTGCTGCGCCAATGCGGCGACCGCAATCCCGCGCGCCTGAAGGCGCTGGATGTGCGCTTCACCTCGCCCGTCTATCCCGGCGAAACCCTGGTCACCGAGATCTGGCGCACGCCCGACCAGCCCTGCCAGCTGCAGCTGCGCGCCCGCGTGCTCGAACGCGACAAGGTCGTGCTGAGCCATGGCTACGCCGAACTCGCTTGAATGGATCACCCCCTGAGTCGCTGCGCGCCTTCCCCCTCTCTCGCTTCGCGGGAGGGGGACGACACCCTCGCTGCGGGGCGGCCCTTGCTCGGCGTCCCTGGCTTGGGACATGCCGATTTGGACGCCTCGTCAAAGGTGCGCATAGGAGCAAGCAAGACATTCCAGCTTTTCGATCTCAAAGAATCCAACCTCGGCACCATGACTACATCACCTGAAACCTCCCCCGTATTGACCTCCGTCCAGGACGGCATAGGCACGATCACGCTGAACCGCCCCGAGGCTCGCAACGCGCTCAACCAGGCCATGCGCCCGGCCCTGGCCGCCGCCGTGGCGCAGATGCGTGACGACGCGCAGGTGCACACCGTCATCCTCACGGGCGCGGGCGGCGCCTTCTGCTCGGGCGGCGACATCAGCCAGATGATGGATGCCAGCCAGGCCGGCCTGCCCTGGCGCCAGCGCATGCGCAACCTGCACCAGTGGTTTCCCGAGCTGGTCAACCTCGAAAAGCCCGTGATCGCCGCCGTGGACGGCCCGGCCTTCGGCGCGGGCCTGAGCCTGGCGCTGGCCGCCGACTTCGTGCTGTGCACGCGGCGCGCGAAGTTCTGCGCCGTGTTCGGCCGCATCGGCCTGGTGCCCGACCTGGGCGCCATGCACATGCTGCCGCGCATCGTGGGCCTGCAAAAGGCCAAGGAGCTGGTCTTCACCGCGCGCACCGTGCAGGCCGAGGAAGCCAGGTCGCTGGGCATGGTCTACGAGATCGTGGAAGACGGCGAGGCCCTGCAGGCCGCCGCCGTGGCGCTCGCCCGGCGCTTCGGCGAGGCGTCCACAGCCGCCATCGGCATGGCCAAGACAGCCATGAACCAGGCATTCGAACTGGACGCACGCGCCATGGCCGAGCTGGAAGCCTATGCCCAGACGATGTGCCGTGGCTCCGACTACCACCAGGAGGCGGTACAGCGCTTCAAGGACAAGCAGCCCACGCGCTTCGACTGGGACCGCGCGCCATGAGCGTGCTGCCGCCGGACGCCCTGCAAGAAAGGCTGCAGGCCCTGATCCGCCCCGGCGACACGCTGTGGTGGGGCCAGGCCACGGCCGAGCCGCTGACGCTCACGCGCGCCGTGGTCGCGCAGCGCCATGCACTGGCGCGGCACGGTAGCCAGGGCCGGCTGCGCGTCTTCGTGGGCATGGGCGCATCGGACACGCTGCAACCGGCGCATGCCGACGCCATCGACTTCTTCGGCTATGCGGCCGGCGGCCCCCACCGCGCACTGGCCCAGGCGGGCGTGCTGGACATCCTGCCCAGCCACTACTCCCACCTGCCCGGCCTGATCGACGATGGCCTGCTGCCTGCCGACGTGGTGCTGCTGCAGCTGTCCCCGCCCGACGAACAGGGCCGCTACAGCCTGGGCCTGGTGCATGAATACCTGCCGGCCGCCATACGCAAGGCACGCGTGCTGATCGGCGAGGTCAACCCCGCCATTCCCTGGACGCACGGCAGCCTGCACCTGCAGGCCGGCGACTTCGCGCTGCTGGTCGATGCCGAACACCCTCCGCTGGACCAGGCGCGCAGCGCATCCGGCCCTGCCGAACAGGCCATTGCCGGCCATGTGGCAGCCCTTATCGAAGACGGCGCCACGCTGCAGGTGGGCGTGGGCAACCTGCCCGAGGCCGTGCTCGCCGCCCTGCACGACCACCGCGACCTGGGCCTGCACAGCGGCGCCGTGGGCGACGGCATTGCCGCCCTGGCCGAAGCCGGCGTGCTGACCCACGCACGCAAGAGCCAGGACCGCGGCGTGGGCATTGGCGGCATCCTCATGGGGGGCGAATCGCTCAGGCGCTGGGCACACCGCAACCCCGCCCTGCAACTGCGCGAGACGCGCTACACGCACGCCCCCGAGGTGCTGGCCGCAAGCCACCGGCTGGCCGCCATCAATTCGGCGGTGGAGGTGGACCTCACGGGCCAGATCAACTCCGAAGTGGCGGGCGGCGTCTACGTGGGCGCCGTGGGAGGCGCCGTGGACTTTCTGCGCGGCGCGGCACGCAGCCGCGGCGGCCTGCCCATCATCGCCCTGCCCGCCACGGCCAGGGGTGCGACCCGCATCGTCGCGCGGCTGTCCGGCCCCGTCAGCACACCGCGCAGCGATGCCGGCCTCATCGTCACCGAACACGGCGTGGCCGACCTGCGCGGCCAGACACTGTCGCGCCGTGTGAAACGGCTGATCGACATCGCCGCACCGGAGCACCGCGCCGACCTGGAACAACAGGCACATACCTTGCTGCGCCAATGCGGCGCAGCCTTTTCCTGATCCATTGATTCCCAAGGAGACAACACCATGCGCAGAGCCGCCATCGTCACCCCGCTTCGCACCCCCGTCGGTACTTTCGGCGGCAGCCTGCGTCCCGTTCCCGTGGAGGAGCTGGCTGCCACCACGGTGCGTGCCGTGGTGGAGCGCAGCGGCATAGACCCTGCCCGCATCGACGATGTGGTGTTCGCCCAGTCGTATGCCAGCAGCGAGACCCCTTGCGTGGGCCGCTGGGCCGCCTTGCAGGCCGGCCTGCCTGTGGAGGTACCGGGCATGCAGCTGGACCGCCGCTGCGGCGGTGGCCTGCAGGCCGTTGCCACGGCCGCCATGATGGTGCAAAGCGGCGCGGCCGACGTGGTGATTGCCGGCGGCGTGGAGAGCATGAGCAACATCGAGTACTACAGCCCCGACATGCGCTGGGGCGCGCGCTCTGGCAATGTGCGCATGTACGACCGCCTGGATCGCGGCCGTGAGCGCTCGCAGCCCGTGGAGCGCTTTGGCAAGATTTCGGGAATGATCGAGACGGCTGAGAACCTGGCCCGCGACTACGGTATCAGCCGCGAGGCGGCCGACGCCTTTGCCATGCGCAGCCACCAGCGTGCCGCCGATGCCTGGGCCGCTGGTCGCTTTCACCACGAAGTCGTTCCCGTGAGCGTGCCCCAGCGCAAGGGCGAGCCTGTGCTGTTCAGCCAGGACGAGGGCTTTCGTGCCGCCACCACCATGGACAGCCTGGCCAAGCTGCGCGTGCTGATGCCGGGCGGCACGGTGACGGCGGGCAACGCCAGCCAGCAAAACGATGCTTCGGCGGCCTGCCTGATCGTGGCCGAGGACAAGCTGGCCGAACTAGGCCTGACGCCCATGGCCGCTTTGGTGGGATGGGCGGCAGCGGGCTGCGAGCCTTCGCACATGGGCATAGGCCCCGTTACGGCCGTGAAGAGGCTGCTGGCACGCCTGCACCTCACGCTGGACGATATGGATCTGGTGGAACTCAATGAGGCCTTCGCCTGCCAGGTGCTGGCCGTGCTCAAAGGCTGGGAGTGGCATGACCAGGCGGCCATCGAGCACAAGTTGAACGTGAATGGCTCCGGCATCTCGCTGGGCCACCCCATTGGCGCCACTGGTGTGCGCATTCTGGCCACGCTGCTGCATGAGCTTGAACGGCGCAAAGGCCGCTATGGCCTGGAGACCATGTGCATCGGTGGTGGCCAGGGCATTGCCGCCGTTTTCGAGCGTTACTGAACACCGTCTCCTCGGTTGTGCTTGCCACCGGCAGTCTCGGCCGGTGGCTTTTTTGCGTGGCCATGCAGGGATGGCTCAGGGTTACTACCCCATAAAAACGGGCGAAGCCCGGGTTTGCAAAATGCAGATTCCCGTAGGCAGCGGGCTCGCCCACCATGGCGTCTTATCGGTAAACCAGGCCAGATACGCATGACCCTCATGCATACCCACAACGGCCCCATCACCAGGAGACAAGACATGCACACCCGCACACGTCGTAACGTTCTACTGTCCGCGTTGGCGCTGAGCGCGGCCACCACGGCCATGGCCCAGATCGGTGCCAGCAACGCCCCTGTTCGCCTGCTGGTCGGCTACTCGGCCGGCGGCCCTGTGGACCAGGGCGCCCGCCTGTTTGCGCAAGCGCTTTCCAAGGAACTGGGTAGCCCGGTCACTGTGGAAAACAAGACTGGCGCCAATGCCACGCTGGCCGGCAGCGAGGTGGTGCGCGCCAAGCCCGACGGCAAGACCCTCTGGTTTGCCGCCAGCCCCACCATCACCATCAGCCCCAATGTGATGAAGCAGATGCAGTTCGATCCGGCCAAGGATCTGAGCGCACTGGCCCCCG
This sequence comes from Comamonas sp. GW821-FHT11H03, assembly GCF_058807955.1. NCBI lineage: Bacteria > Pseudomonadati > Pseudomonadota > Betaproteobacteria > Burkholderiales > Comamonadaceae > Comamonas > Comamonas sp. GW821-FHT11H03. The sequence continues at coordinate 207,107 of NZ_JBXARF010000009.1, read as the reverse complement.
TGCTGAGCTACTACAACGTGCTGGTGATCAACAACAACGAGCCCTACAAAAGCACAGCCGAGCTGGTCAGCTACGCCAAGGCCCACCCCCAGAAACTCAGCTATGGCTCGGCCGGCATAGGCGGCTCCAACCATCTCGGCGCCCTGCTGCTAGCCACGCGCAGCGGCATCGAGATGAATCATGTGCCCTACAAAGGCAATGCCCCGGCCATGAACGATGTGATCGGCGGCCAGATCAGCATGATGATGGACATCATCAGCACTGCCAGCACCTATATCCACAGCCACAAGGTGCGGGCCGTGGCGGTGACCTCGCCCAGGCGCAACGCCTCTCTGCCCGATGTGCCGACCTTTGCCGAATCCGGCATCGAGGGCCTCAAGGGCTTTGACGTGGGCGGCTGGTATGGAGTCTACGGACCCAAGGGCATGGCGCCGGAGCTGGTGCAGCAACTGAACAAAGCCATCAATGCCGCACTGGGCCAGCCCGAGCTGAAAAAGCGCTACGCAGAACTGGGCTATGACGAATGGACCGGCTCTGCCCAGACGCTGGCCGACCGCGCCGCCAAGGAGCGCGCCATGTGGGCCACCGTGACCCATGGCATCGAGATCAACTGACCATGACTGCACGCATCCACCATTTGCTGGAACGCAGCCTGGAGCAGGGAGCCGATGCCCCCTTCATTCTGCTGCCCGATCGCAGCCTCAGTTTTGGAGACATCTCCCGCCTGGCCGATCAGGCCGAGCAGGAGTTGCGCAGCCTGCAGGTCCGCCCCGGCGACCGCGTGATGGTCGTCGCCGAGAACTGCCCCGAACACGCAGCGCTGATCTTTGCCTGCAGCCGCATAGGCGCCTGGTCTTGCGGCGTCAACGCGCGCATGGCACCGGCCGAAATCGATGCCTTCGCCGAACGTGCCGATGCGCGCACCGTGTACTTCACAGCCAGCGCTTCCGCCAGCGCACAAGCACATGCCCGGCGCTACCAGGCCCTGCCCAGCTGTCTGCCAGGCATGGCCTACAGCCCCATCAAGGCGGACAGCCTCAGCGAAACCGGGCCGCTGCAAACCGAGGTGGCAGGCCTGATCTTCACTTCGGGTACCACCGGCCAGCCCAAGGGAGTGATGCTGGGCCATGATGCGCTGTGCCATTTTGCGCAGCAATCTGCGGCCTCGCGTGCGCTGTCGCCGGCTGACCGCTGCTATGCCTTTGTACCCATGACGCACATCTTTGGCCTGGCCACCGTCATGCTCACGGCCTTGCATGCGCGGGCCCAGCTGGTAATGCGCCCCCAGTTCGACCCGGCCGATCTGCTGGATGCACTCGAACACCATGGAGTCTCGCAACTGCAAGGTCCGCCCGCACTGTTCTCGCGTCTGTTGGCCTATCTGCAGGAGCAAGGCATAGATCAGGTCAAGGCTCCGGCGCTGCGCTTTGTCTATACCGGCGCCGGCCCTCTCGACATGGCGCTCAAAGAACGCGTGGAAAACCTCTTCGGTCAGGCCCTGCACCATGGCTACGGTCTGTCGGAATACGCGGGCTCGGTCCACATCACCCGCATGCGCGAGTGGCGCAAGGACACCAGCGCTGGCTATGCCGTGGCCGAGGCCGAAGTACAGGTGACCGACCCAGCCACCGGCCAGGCCCTGCCCTGCGGAGAGCGCGGAGAGCTGTGGGTGCGCGGCCGTGGTCTGATGCCCGGCTATTTCCGCGACCCGCAAGCCACCGCAGCAGCCATGCGCCCCGGCGGCTGGTATGCCAGCGGCGACCTGGGCGAGCTGAGTTCAGACGGTGCTCTGTGGGTGGTGGGCCGCCTGAAGGAAATGATCATTCGCTCCGGCTTCAACGTCTATCCCGCCGAGGTCGAGACCGCACTGAATGCATATCCCAGCATCGAGCGCTCGGCCGTGGTGGGGCGCAAGGAGGCCGATGGCAACGAACAGGTGATTGCCTTCGTGGAACTGCGCCCCGGTTGCCTGCTGGATATCCCGGTCCTGCAAGCCCATTTGCGCGAACGCCTGGCGCCCTACAAGCGCCCATCCCGCATCGAGACGGTGGCCGCGCTGCCCACCAACCCGAACGGAAAAATCGTCAAACGCCTGCTGCATGCCCAGGCCGAATCCCTTCCCATGTGAGGCCAGGGCCTCCGCCAAGATCCAGTGAGACATCCTCCATGCCATCCCACGCCGTTTCCCTGAACCGCCGCCATCTGCTCGCAGCAGCCGTGCTCAGCTCCCTGGGCAATGCCTCCTGGTCCCAGGCCAGCCACTGGCCAGTCAAGGCCGTGAAGTTCACCGTGCCGTTTCCTCCCGGTGGCCCGGTGGACACCACGGCGCGCATCTTCACGCAAAAGCTGGCCACGATGTGGAACCAGGCCGCCATCATCGACAACCGCGCCGGCGCGGGCGGCGTGGTCGGTGCCGCAGCTGCGGCCAAGGACCCAGCCGATGGCTACAACTTCTTTGTCGGATCCATCCACCATGCGGTGAACCCCTGGCTGATGGGCAAGCTGTCCTATGACATCGAAAAGGACTTCGTCCCCGTCAGCTTTGCCGCGCTGTTCCCGGTCTTTCTGGTGGCCCATCCCTCCGTGCCGGCGAACAACGTCAAAGAGTTGATAGCGCTGTCCCAAAAAGGCACGGTGCTCAGCTATGGCTCATCCGGCAATGGCGGCGGCACCCACTTGGCGGGCGAGCTTTTCAACATGGAAGCCGGCACCCAGCTGCAGCATATTCCCTACAAGGGCAGTGCACCGGCCATGACCGACTTGCTGGGCGGGCAGATCCAGCTGATGTTTGCCGATGCCCCTTCGGCCCTGCAACACATCAAGACAGGCCGTATCAAGGTGCTGGGCGTGGCCAGCAAGAAGCGCTCGGACATGCTGCCCCAGGTGCCGACGATTGCAGAATCCGGCGGTCTACCGAACTACGAAGCCTATTCATGGGCTGCGCTGTTTGCGCCAGCCAAGACGCCGGAGACAGTGCTGGCCAAGCTGAACGCCGACTTCAACCTGGCCCTGAACGACACTGCCGTCAGGACCCGTCTGCTGGAGGCCGGCGCCGAAGGCGATCCCGGCACGGCCGAAGAGATGCGCCAGCGCCTGAAAGGCGAGCTGCGGAAGTGGCAGAAGGTGATACAGACCGCAGGCATCAAGGCCGGCTGACCCCCTGTCTCAACACGCAGCCATGGTCCCGGAGGAAAACAGCATGCCTGAGGCGCTTCTGTCGCTTGCGCGCCATGCGCGCTCGCCCGCTTCGCGGCACTCCCGGATGCGGCGCCATATTCCGTGAAGACGGTGTTTCAGATTCCCGAATTGAGACCGGGGCGCGATGCAGGCATGCTGACCTCAAAACAAGGAAACCCGGAGCCTCACCCATGCACTTAAGCGCACAGACCCACTACCAGGCCGAACTGGATGCCGGCCGATTCGCCATCCAGCAATGCACGGCCTGCCAGCAACATGTGTTCACCCCGCGTGAGCTGTGCCCGCACTGCGGCGCCAGCCCGCTGCGCTGGGTACGCCCCAGCGGCCAGGGTACGGTCTACTCCACCACCACCATCGCCCGCAAAGCCGAAGCCGGCGGTGACTACAACGTGGCGCTGATCGATCTGGATGAAGACGTGCGCATGATGAGCCGCATCGAAGGCATTGCACCCGAGCGCGTGCAGATCGGCATGCGCGTCACTGCGCGGACGATCCAGCACAACGGCAAGGGACTGGTCGTATTCCACCCCGCCGTCAATGCACCAGGAGAGGTCGCATGAGTGCTTCTCTGCCTTCATCCAGCCTGGATGCCGCAGCCGCGAATCGCGTCCTGCGCGGCAAAGTAGCCATTGCCGGCGCTGCCACCTATGGCTGCGGTGAATCCCCCGGCATGGACGATATGACGCTGCTGGTACGTGCTGCCCACGCGGCAGTGGCCGATGCCGGCCTGTCCATGCAGGACATCGACGGCCTTGCCACCTGCAGCGTCACCGCCAGCATGTGGGCCATGCCGGTGATCGAACATCTGGGCATCAATCCCACCTACATCGACGGCACCATGCTGGGTGGCAGCAGCTTCGTGGCCCATTTGCTGCCCGCCATGCGCGCGCTGGAAGCCGGACAGTGCAAAGCCGTGCTGATCTGCTACGGCAGCGCCCAGCGCTCCGGTGTCGCGGGCCGCAAGGACATCGTGGCCGCTCGGCGCACCATGGACCCTCAGCCCTACGAACACCCTTACGAGCCGCTGCTGCCGGCCTCTGCCTATGCGCTGGCCGCCCAGCGCCATATGCACCAGTACGGCACCACGCGCGAGCAGCTGGCCGAGGTGGCAGTAGCAGCCCGTGCCTGGGCCCAGCTCAACCCCGAAGCCTTTATGCGCGACCCGCTCACCATCGACGATGTGCTGAAGGCGCGCATGGTCTCCAGCCCCCTGGGCGTGCGCGACTGCTGTCTGGTCACCGACGGTGCCGGCGCCATCGTGCTCACCCGCGCGGACCGAGCCAAGGATCTGCCACAGCCCCCCGTCTACATCCTGGGCAGTGCCACGGCCTGCTGGAACCGCCAGATCTCCTGCATGCCCGATCTGACCGTGACCTCGGCCACCCAATCCGGCCGGCAGGCCTTTGCCATGGCGGGGCTGACGCCAGCCGACATGGACATGGCCCAGCTGTACGACGCCTTCACGATAAACACCCTCTTGTTCCTGGAAGACCTGGGCTTTTGCCGCAAGGGCGAGGGCGGCTCCTTTGTGCAAGGCGGTGCCATCGCCCCCGGCGGCCGTCTGGCCGTGAACACCAATGGCGGCGGCCTGTCCTGCGTCCACCCGGGCATGTATGGTGTGTTCCTGCTGATCGAGGCCGTGCGCCAGCTGCGCGGTCAGGCCGGCCAGCGGCAACTGGCACGCCACCGCACGGCCGTGGTCCATGGCAATGGCGGCACGCTGTCCAGCCAGGCCACGGCGGTTCTGGGGAACTTCACCCCCTGAGTCGCTTCGCGCCTTCCCCCTGACCGGGCGTCCTCTCTCGCATCGCCGGAGGGGGACGACAGCCTCGCCGCGGGGCGGCGGGGCCGCCAAGGCCCTTGCTCGCTGCCTCTGGCCTGGACTGCGCCACCTGCGTTTGCCATAGGCGATGCTTCACCCCCCTGAACAACTGACAAGGAAATCACGCCAATGATTCGCGACCCCGAAACCCTTGAAGCCCTGCTCGACAGCGTGCGCCGCTTTGTCCGTGAGCGTCTGGTGCCTGCCGAAAACGAAGTGGCCGATACCGACGAAATTCCCGCCACCATCGTGCAGGAGATGCGCGATCTGGGCCTCTTCGGGCTGACCATTCCCGAGCGCTTCGGGGGGCTGGAGCTGACCATGGAAGAAGAGGTCCGCGTGCTGCTGGAGCTGTGCCAGACTGCACCGGCATTTCGCTCCGTCATCGGCACCACCGTCGGCATTGGCTCACAAGGCATTTTGATGGATGGCACGCCCGAACAACAGGCCCAGTGGCTGCCCAGGCTTGCCACTGGCGAGGTGATTGCCTCGTTCGCGCTGACCGAGCCCGAAGCCGGCTCTGACGCGGCATCGCTGCGCACCACGGCGGTCAAGAACGGCGACCACTACATCGTCAACGGCACCAAGCGCTTCATCACCAATGCGCCGCACGCGGGCATGTTCACGCTGATGGCCCGCACCAACCCCGAGGACAAGGGCGCGGGTGGTGTGTCCTCCTTCATCGTCGACGCCAGGTCGGCGGGCATCAGCTTCGGCAAATACGACAAGAAAATGGGCCAACGCGGCGCCCACACCTGCGATGTGATCTTTGACAACGTCAAGGTGCCGGCCGCCAATCTGATCGGCCTGCAGGAAGGCAAGGGTTTCAAGACCGCCATGAAGGTGCTTGAAAAAGGCCGCATCCACATTGCCGCAGTGGCCGTGGGCTGCGCCAGGCGCATTCTGCGCGATGCCCTGCAGTACGCACTGGAGCGCAAGCAGTTCGGCCAGGCGATCTGCGACTTCCAGCTGGTGCAGGCCATGCTGGCCGACAGCCAGGCCGAGCTGTACGCGGCCGAATGCATGACGATTGATGCGGCCCGCCGCCGTGACGACGGTGGCAATGTGTCGACCGAGGCCTCCAGCGCCAAGATGTTCGCCACCGAGATGTGCGGCCGCGTGGCCGACCGCGCGGTGCAGATCCTGGGCGGGTCGGGCTATATGTCCGAATACGGCATCGAGCGCTTCTACCGCGATGTGCGTCTGTTCCGGCTGTACGAGGGCACGACGCAGATCCAGCAGATCATCATTGCCCGCAACATGGTTCGCGAAGCCCGCGCCAACGCATGAGCGTCCTCACCCCTTCGACCACAATGCCCGCAGCATCCGCCCATGAGCGCAGCGCTTTCATGCGCCTGCTGGGCGCCTGCCAGGTGGCCGATGCGCCCCCCGGCATGGTGCAGATACGACTGCCCGAATTGCGCGAGGAGCTGCTCAACCAGCTGCCTGCCGCCCATGGCGGCGTGCTGATGAGCCTGCTGGATTCGGTGATGTCGCGCGCCGCCAGCGCGCTGCCCCAGGCGCCATCGCAGACCGCCGTGACGGTGGAGATGAGCAGCCGTTTTCACCGTCCCGGTCGCGGTGGCTTGCTGGCCGAAGGCTGGGTAGTGCAAGCCAGCCGCAGCCTGTGCAGCTGCGCCGCCAGGATCACCGACGCACAAGGCACGCTGGTGGCTACCGCCCAGGGCACGTTCAAGTACTGGAAGGCCCCAACCTCACTAAAAAAGTGAGCAGTCATCGCTCGTAAAACCACGATTTTAGACTTAAATCACCTTGAAACATCGACTTTACGGGCGCAGTGCGCTCTCGTTTTAGAAAGTGTTGACGCTCCTAGAGCAGCTCGCCGGTATCGGACGTTCCCGCAGCATCCATCACCAGCAGCTGCACCAGCTCCTTGGCAAAACTGGGCAGCGCATCCAGGCTGCGCATGCAGATCTGCATATCGCGAACCGACCAGGCATCCGACAGCGGCACGATGGCGATGTTCATGACTGCCGCATGGCGGCTGGCCGCCGACTCCGGCAGCACGCCCACGCCCACGCCGGACTCGATCATGCGGCAAGCCGTCTCGAAGTTGCCGACCTGGATGCGCTGCTTGATGGGCTTGTGCAGATGGTCCGAGGCCTGACGCAGAAAAGCATGGATGGCGCTGGACTCGTGCAGGCCCACATAGTCCAGATCCAGCGTGTCGGAGAACGCCAGCTGCATCACCCCATCCAGCGCATGCCCCTTGGGCACCACCAACACCAGCCTGTCCTTGCGATAGGGCAGGGTTTCCAGGTTCTCGGTGCGCACCAGACCGGCCACGATGCCGATGTCGGTCTGCCCTTCGGTCACGGCGCGCACGATGTCGTGGGACAGACGCTCGCGCAGATCCACATTCACATCCGGATTGCGACCCAGAAACTCGCGCAATACCGGCGGCAGGAATTCGCTCAGCGAAGTGGTGTTGGCATACACGCGCAGATGGCCCTTGATGCCACGCACATACTCCTGCATGTCACCGCGCAGGTGCTCGATCTGGCTGAGCACCATGCGCGCATGGGTCACAAACGCCTGGCCGGGCGGCGTCAGCGTCACGCCCTGGCTGGTGCGGTAGAGCAGCTTGGTGCCGATGCTGTCTTCCAGATTCTTGATGCGCGTGCTGGCGGCCGGCAGCGAAATGCACGAGAGTTCGGCACCACGAGTCATGCTGTTGGCCTCCGCGATATGGGTCATCAGGCGCAGGTCTACGAGGTCAAAGTGCATGGACATGGCTGCATTGTATGAACGCAGCCAGTGATCGGCTGTCGCGGATTGGCGTAGTCGGCCCGGATAAACCCGGCTTCCACAAATGCGAAACACGCAGCGGCCGGGCTTGCCTACGATGTCTGCCAGCCTCTTTACGGACCTGAACCCTCCTTCCGCCTCCATGACTGCTGCTGCCCCTGCCTCTTCTGACACTGCCCGCACAGGTGCCCTGAGCCATCTGCGCGTACTGGACCTCTCCCGCGTGCTCGCCGGCCCCTGGTGCACGCAGAATCTGGCCGATATGGGCGCCGACGTGATCAAGATCGAAAAGCCCGGCGAAGGCGATGACACCCGCCACTGGGGCCCGCCCTTTTTTGCCGATGCACAGGGCGATGCCTCCGCACATGCCTGCTACTTCGCGGCCTGCAACCGCAACAAGCGCTCGGTCACGGTCGACATGGCAACCCCGCAAGGCCAGGCCATCATTCGCGAGCTGGCCAGGGACAGCGACATCGTGGTGGAGAACTTCAAGACCGGCGGCCTGCAGCGCTACGGCCTGGACTACGCCAGCCTTGCGGCCCTCAATCCCCGTTTGATCTACTGCTCCGTCACCGGCTTCGGCCATACCGGGCCCTATGCGCCGCGCGCAGGTTACGACCTGCTGATCCAGGCCATGAGCGGTCTGATGAGCATCACCGGCCGCGCGGACAGCGAGCCCGGCAGCGGCCCCTTGCGCGTGGGTGTGGCCGTGATCGATCTGTTCACCGGCATGTATGCCACCAGCGCCATTCTGAGCGCGCTGGAAGCACGGCACCACACGGGCCGGGGGCAGCATATCGATATGGCGCTGCTGGACGTGGCCATGGCAGTGCTGGCCAACCAAGGCACAGGTTTCCTGAACACCGGCAGCATTCCGGGCCGCCAGGGCAACACCCACCCCAGCGTGGTGCCTTATCAGGACTTTCCCACGGCCGACGGCAATATGCTGCTGGCGATAGGCAACGACGGACAGTTCGCACGCTTTTGCGAAGCGGCCGGCGTGGCCTGGCACCAGGACGCGCGCTTCACCACGAACGCGGGCCGGGTCATTCACCGTGTGGAGATGGTGGACATGATGTCCGAGCTGACTCTCAGCCGCAGCACGGCCGACTGGATCGCGCTGCTGGAAGCCCGCGCCGTGCCCTGCGGCCCCATCAACAACATCCATCAGGCCTTTGAAGACCCCCAGGTGCAGGCACGTGGCCTGCGCATCACGCAGCAGCGCTACCCGGATGGACAGCTGCCGCAGGGAGAGTGCATCAACCAGGTAGCCACCACGGCCAGCCCTTTGCGCCTGTCCGACACTCCGGCCACGCTGCGTTATGCGCCTCCAGCCCTGGGCCAGCACACCGAAGAGGTGTTGCGTGAAAGACTGCAGCTCGACGCTGCACAACTGCAGGCGCTGCGCGACAAACAGGTGCTCTAGCCTCGCAAGACCGCTCCATGTCTTGTTTGGGTGGACCGCGCCTGATACGGGCTAGGCCGAGATCGCCTGCCCCAGCTCCTGCGCCAGCGTACGCACGAGCTCGGCGGCAGGCATGGCGCGAGCCAGCGGTGCGCCCTGGCCGGCCCAGTGCGCGGCATAGTCGCTGCTGCCCTGCGCGCTGGCGGCCTGGTGCAGCGCCTTGCCCGCGTCATACACCATGGGGTAGGCGGGCAGTGCTCCCGCATAGTCTCGTCCCAGCTGGTGCAGACGGTTGAACATGCCGCGCGCAGGGCGTCCGGAAATGGCGGCGGTGATGGCCGTGTGCTGCGCGCTGTCGCTTTGCAGCTCGGCGCGGTAGGCCTGGCTGGCTGCGGATTCAGGGCAGAGGATGAAGGCCGTGCCCATCTGCACGGCACAGGCTCCCAGCTGCAGAGCGGCAGCGATGCCTGCACCGTCCATGATGCCGCCAGCGGCGACCACGGGCAGGCGGGACTCGCGCGCCAGCAGTCGCACCAGCGCCATGGTTCCCATCAGAGTGTCCTGCTCTGGCACGAAAGCGCCGCGATGGCCGCCCGCCTCCATGCCCTGGGCCACGATCACATCCACCCCGGCCTGCTCGATCTGGCGCGCCTCGTCGAGACTGGTGGCACAGGCCAGCGTGGTGATGCCGGCGACGCGCAAGGCATCGACAAAGCCCTGCTCAGGCAGGCCGAAATGAAAGCTCACCACGGCGGGACGCAACTCCAGCAGCATGGCCTGCAATCGCGCATTGCCCAGTGCAGACTCGTAGATGCAGCGCAGGACGGGCGGCGCGCACGCGCCGTAGCGCTCGAACTCCGGCGCCAGATAGCGCAGCCACTGTGCTTCACGCTCTGCATCTGCTGCTGGCGCACGGTGACAGAAGAGGTTGACGTTGAAGGGCCGCTCGGTCAGCGCACGCGTCTGCTCGATGTGCTGGCGCGCCTGCTCAAGGCCATAGGCGCCTATGCCCACCGAGCCCAGGGCCGATGCATTGCTCACGGCGGCCGCCAGTTGCGGGGTCGAGGTCCCGGCCATCGGGGCCTGAATGATGGGATGCTGCAGGCCCAGGCCTGTCATCCATGAAGGTAGTTTGCTCATCGCGCGTCTCCCGGTTTCACATCTCGATCCTGATCATTGCGCGGTGCGGGCCAGGCGGCTAGAGGCCACCAGCAGCGCGCCCAGGCCCAGCGCCGCGCAGCCCAGCACGAACAACTGACGATAGCTGCCGGTACTGGCGTAGACAAATGCCATCAGATAGCCGGAGCTGGCCTGCAACAGCGCAAATGCTGCCGTGGCATAGCCCCACATTTTCTTGTGCTGGCCGGATCCAATGAGCTGCATCAGATAGCCCGAGGTAATGGCCGCCATGCCCGGTGACAGCGCTCCCACCACAAAGCCCGACAGCGCATGGCCGCCGAAACCGGCCCAGACCAGCGGCAGGCCGATGGCCACGGCCTTGAGGGCGTAGGCGCCCGTGGTCGTACCCCACCAGCCCCAGCGCGTAGCGCAGTAGGCCGCACACAGCGGCCCGACCATCGCGCCAAGCCCGAAGAAGGCCCATTGCGTCGATGCATAGGCGCCGCCCAACTGCAGCTCCCGATCCAGATAGTCCACCCAGAACACGGTGTGCGGCACAAAGCCGAAGGCGTCGCAGGCATAGGCAGTCAGCACCAGAATCACCGCCAGGCTCCACGGCGTTGTGCTGGAAGCTGCGACCGCCGTGGGCTGGACCGCCACCGGTGCATGCAGCGGGATCTGGCGCGCAGCATGCCAGCCGCTGTAAAGCGCCAGCGCACATAGCGCCGTCAATGCCCACCAGACGGCGCTCAGGCTGCTGCGCGCAAACATGGGCACCAGGGTGGCGGCCAGCAAGGCACCCACGCCAATGCCGCAGAACATCAGCGGACCCAACGCAGCACGGCGCTGCGGCGCGGCTGCAGCCATGGCCACCGACGGGCCCAGCACCATCAGCGCGGCCCCGGCAATGCCCGAGATCAGCCGCCAGACAAAGAACAAGGCCATGGGCTGGGGCAGGCTGCAGCCGGCAAAGCTCAGCATCACGGCCACCCAGCAGATCACCAGCACGCGCAGCGCGCCCCAGCGCTCGGCCAGCGGCGCGGCGACCAGCGCCCCGATCAGGTAACCGAGCAGATTGGCTGCGCCCAGATAGGCCACCTGCTCGCCGCTGAACCAGCCCGCATGCACCATCTGCGGCATCAGCGCCGTATAGGCAAAACGCGCCAGGCCGACGCCGCTCAGGGTGGCCATGAAGCCGGTCAACAGCAGGGGAAGTTCTTTGCGTTCGATCACAGCTCGGATTCCGGGGGAAATTGACATCAAGCCTAAACGCTGCGACTCAATCATGTCCAATGATTCAAAATGATGACTTGCATCTCAATTCAAGATATTGGAGCCGTCCATGCAACTCAAATCCCTGCGCATGTTCGAAGCCGTCTGCGAAAGCGGCAGCTTTGGTGCCGCTGCCCAGCGGCTGCACACCGTGCAATCCAATGTCACGGCCCATATCAAAAAGCTCGAGGATGAAGCAGGCGTGCAGTTGCTGATGCGGGCCAGCCCGGTCTTTCCCACTCCGGCCGGACGCACGCTGCTGGAGTCCGCACGGCAGATGCTGCAGTCGCACGACCAGGTGCTGGCCATGCTGCAAGCCCGGCAATTTGCAGCCGGCCAGGTCAAGGGCGCCTTGCGCATAGGCTCGATGGAAACCACGGCCGCACTGCGTCTGCCGCCCCTGCTGGCCAAGTTGCGCAGGCTGCATCCGGACATCGACCTGGAACTGGACGCCCAGCCCAGCGCCGCATTGCTGATGGAGCTGGCGGCCGGTCGCATCGACTGTGCCTTCATCAACGGTGCCGCACCACAGAGCGAGCTGCCATCCTGGCCCGTGTTCCGCGAAGAGCTGGTGCTGGTCAGCGGACAGCCGCTGACGCGCTTCCCAACCGCCGCAGAGTTCAGCAGCGCCGTGTTTCTGGCCTTTCGCCAGGGCTGCAGCTATCGCCAGCGCATCGAGCTGCTGATGGCCTCTATGGGTGTGACGGCGGTACGCATCATGGAGCTGGGCATGTTGGATACCATCCTCGGCTGCGTGGCCGCCGGTATGGGCTATGCGCTGCTGTCGCGCTCGCTGGTCGAAGCCCAGCAGCAGCGCTTTGGCGTGCACTGGATGACTCTGCCCGGCAAAAGCGGGCAGGAGCTGGCCTTTGTCGACACCTGTTTTGTGACCGCCGCCGTGGCGGGCTGGTCGCCCGCACTGCATGCGTTTGCCCAGGTGCTGGGCGTCGGGCCTGGTGCCGCGCAGGCACGGCCCGTGCCGTTGGCCCTGGCGGCCTGAAAACGGCCCGCCATCACGGCTGCATCAGCGCGCGGCGGTATTGCAATGCCTCGGCCAGATGGGTTTTCGTGATGGCATCCGAGTCCGCCAGATCGGCGATGGTTCGCGCCACCTTCAAGGCCCGGTGCGTGCCGCGTGCCGACCAGCCAAGGCGCGTTGCAGCCTTGTGCGCAAAGGTCAGCGCCTCGGGCTCCAGCTGCAGATGCGTGTCGAGCTGCACGCCCTGCAACTGATGATTGGGCAGGCCCTGGCGCTGCAAGGCCTTGTCTCTGGCTGCACTCACGCGTTGCTGCACGGCCGCGCTGCTCTGCCCTTCGGGCGCCGCCAGAAGTTCCTCGGGCGACAGTGCCGCCACCTCCACATGCAGATCGATACGGTCCAGCAAGGGCCCGCTGATGCGCGCCTGATAACGCGCCACCTGATCAGGCGAGCAGCGGCAGGCCCTGACGCGCGAGCCCCAGTAGCCGCAGGGGCAGGGATTCATGGCTGCCACCAGCTGGAAACGGGCCGGAAACTCCGCCCTCTGCACAGCCCGCACGATGGTAATGCGCCCGGTCTCCAGCGGCTCGCGCAAGGCCTCCAGGGCACTGCGCGCGAACTCGGGCAGCTCGTCCAGAAAAAGCGCCCCGCAATGGGCATAGGAGATTTCGCCAGGCCGGGGCGGAGAGCCGCCGCCGACCAGCGCGACGGAGCTGGCCGTGTGATGGGGAGCGGCAAACGGCCGCTGACGCCACAACTGCGGCGTGAAACGACCGCTGAGGCTGGCAATGGCGGCGGCTTCGAGCGCTTCCTCATCGGTCATGCCGGGCAGCAAACCCGCAAAGCGCTGGGCCAGCATGGATTTTCCCGAACCCGGAGGGCCGATCATCAGCACACCATGTGCGCCGGCAGCTGCAATTTCAAGCGCGCGCTTGGCCTGCATCTGGCCGCGCACCTCGCGCAGATCCAGCGACGGCAAAGAAGCTTCAGCAGGTCTGGAGTGCACCCGCTGCCAGCCCTCCACGCCATCGCCCTGCTCCGACAGGGTGCTGTCATGCGCGATGAACTGCCTGACCACATCCAGCAGATGCACAGCGCCGAAGACTTCGATCGCCGGCACAAAAGCGGCCTCCAGCGCACTGTCCGGCGGCAGCACCAGGCGCACGCGCTGCTGCTGACGCTGCAAGGCCAGCGCCGTAGCCAGGGCCCCGCGTACCGGGCGCAGGGCACCGGTCAGGGACAGCTCTCCTGCAAACTCATAATCGGCGAGCCGCTGTGCATCGATCTGGCCGCTGGCAGCCAGAATTCCCAGCGCTATCGGCAGGTCAAAGCGGCCTGAGTCCTTGGGCAGATCTGCCGGAGCCAGGTTGACCGTGATGCGCTGGTTGTTCGGGAACTCCAGCCCCGCATTGACGATGGCCGCGCGTACGCGCTCGCGGGCCTCCTTGACCTCCACATCTGCCAGTCCCACCAGCGTGAACGAAGGCAGTCCGTTGGCCAGATGGACCTCCACCGTGACAGCCGGTGCCTGCAGGCCCAGCAGGGCACGACTTTGAACCAGTGCCAGACCCATCACGCCCCTCCCCTTCAAGCCGGACTGTAGGGCCTAGCGTATGCGCCAGCGGCTCAAACAGGCAATAGGGGTGTGCACAGGCCGTCAGCCTGCGGCGTCATCGCGGGCCGGCTGTTTGCCCGCGGCACGGCCACGACGGCGCTCGGCCTTGGGAAAGCTGCCCTGCTCCTGCATGAGCGCCGCCCTGGTGCGCACGCGCTCGAAGACCTGCGACAACACCTCAAGCTCGGCATCGCTGACGTCGCCAAGCAGCTCCTGGTTGATCGCCTGTATCTGCGGAAACAGCTGGGTGTGCAGCGCCAGCCCGGCGGCCGTCAGCTGCACCATGGCCTGACGCCCGTCGCCGGCCATGCCCTGCTTGTGCAGCAGCCCCTTGGCAATCAGCGCGGAGATGGTGCGCGAGGTGCGCGTGCGATCGAGCTGCGCCAGCTCTGCGAGCCCGGAGGGCTGCATGGCACCCTTGGTGGCCAGCAGACCTATCATGCGCCACTCGCGCCGGGTGATGCCGAAGCCGCCCTCGCACAGGCGCACCACCATGGTTCCCGCCGAGCTCATCAGGCGGGCCAGATGGTAGAGGAACAAATCGTCCAGCTCGGACGGCTGCCGCCAGGGGTGGCGCTGCGCCTTGGTCATGGGTCTTTGTGGGTTTTCTCTAGGAATGATGGATTAGATCCATTATCGAGTCGCTGCTTACAGTGGCTCCAAAGCAAACGACTGGAGACATCATGCCTTGCACCCGTATCGCCCGCAGCGCTCTGGCCGGGCTGGCGACCGCCGCGCTGCTGCTGCCGGCATCCCACGCTGCCGACAACTGGCCCGCCAAGCCCATACGCATCATCGTTCCCACGCCGCCGGCCGGCCCTTCCGACCTCGCCGTGCGCCCGCTGGCGGCGGCCGTGCAAAAGACGCTAGGTCAAGCCGTGATCGTGGAAAACCGGGCCGGTGCCAACGGCAATATCGGTGCGGCCGAGGTCGCCCGGGCTCCGGCCGACGGCTATACCTGGCTGTGGGCCATGGACCCGGTGCTCACCGTCAACAGGCATATCTACAAGAACATCGGCTATTCCAGCGATGCCATCGTGGTGCTCAACGCCGCCGCCAGGTTTTCGCAAACCCTGATCTGCAACCCCGGCCTCGGCTTCAAGTCCGTCAAGGACATGCTGGAGACCGCCAAGTCACGCGAGCTGACCTATGCCACCGGCGGCGCGGGCTCGCCCGGCCATCTGGTCATGGAGTCCCTGCTGTCGGGCACCGGCGTGAAGATGGTGCATGTGCCCTACAAGGGACCGGCACCGGCCATGCAGGATCTGATGGGCGGCCAGGTGGACTGCGGCTTCCTGGCAGCACCCACGGTGCTGCCCCAGATCCAGAGCGGCCGGGTCACTGCCCTGGCAACCACAGGGCGCACGCGCTCGCCCCTGCTGCCGGCATTGCCCACGATTGCCGAGTCGGGCTACCCCGATTTCGACGGCACCTACTGGCTGCTGCTGGCGGCTCCCAAGGGTGTTCCTGCCGAGATCCAGAAGCGCTTTCTCGCCGCCATGGATGACGCCATCCGCTCGCCGCTGCAGCAGGAGCGGGTCAAGGCCGTGGATATCGAGATGGTGGGCAGCAGCCCCGAGCAGGCACAGGCCAGGGTGCGCGAGATCTCGGCCAAATGGGAAGCGCTGGCCCGCAAGATCAATCTGAAACCCGATTGAGGCCGAGGCCCCAGGCCCTGGCGCCTGCCATCTGAGCGGTTCAGGCCAGTGCCGGCACGCACTTACACTGCCCGCTTTCAAGCAGAAATGGCGTGAGCCCTCGGCTCGGATCACAGACCAGGAGAGACATGACGATGCAAAGAAGAATCTTCGGCAAGCTCGCTGCGGGGCTCGGCCTGAGCGCAGGATTGCTGGGCAGCGGCGCGCTGCAGGCCCAGGACAGCCATGCCCTGTTTCCCAACAAGACACCGCTGCGCATGGTGGTCGGCTATCCGCCCGGCGGCGCCACCGACCGCGTGGCGCGCATCGTGGCCGACCGGCTGCAGGCCAGACTGGGCAGCCCGGTCATCGTGGAAAACAAGCCCGGCGCAGGCGGCCGTCTGTCGGCCCAGTACGTGAAGAATGCGCCGGCCTCCCAGCCCGCCATTTTGCTGGCCAATCCCGCCGTGATGGTGGTGGCGCCGCTGGTGTTTCCAGACTCGGGCTACGAGCCGGACAAGGACTTCCGTCCCATCAGCGAGGTCAACCGCTACGAGTTCGGTCTGGCCGTGGCCAGTGCCGTGCCCGTGAAGGAGCTGCCGCACCTGCTGGCCTGGCTCAAGGCCAATCCACAGCAGGCCAATTTCGGAGTGCCGGCCACGGGCAGCCTGCCGCACTTTTTCGCACTGATGCTGGGCGAGGCCGCCAAGGTGCCGGTCGAGGTCGTGGGCTACAAGGGCTCGGGCCCGCTGCTCACCGACCTGATGGGCGGGCAGATCCCCATTGCCGTGGACACTTTCGACACCCAGATCGCCCAGCACGAAGCGGGCAAGCTGCGCGTGCTGGCCACCTCGGGCGAGCGCCGCAGCGCCATGGCGCCCGGCATTCCCACACTCAAGGAGCTGGGCGTGAATCTGGTGGGCACGGGCTGGAACACCTTGTTCGCGCCGCAGAGCATGGCGCCGGCCACGGTGCAGCGCCTGTCCCAGCTGGTACAGGAGGTGATGAAGGAAGCCGACACGCAGCACAGGTTCGCCGCCTCCAACCTGGTGCCTGTGGTCAGCAGCGCGCAGGAGACGGAAAAAATGCTCAAGGCCTACCGCGCGCAATGGGCGCCGGTCGTACAGCGCTCGGGCTTCAAGCCCTGATATTTGAGGAGCATCTATCGCTTGCTACCAAACATTTTCAGCATTAAATCTATTCAGAATCCTTGCATAACAGGCGATAGAAGCTCCTGTTTTTGAATGTTCCCCGCCCTCTCATGACCGACTCCCGCCCCAACCTGATCTTCATCCTGGCCGATGACCTCGGCTATGCCGACCTGGGCTGCACCGGTGCGCGCGATGCGCACAACAACGCCACAGACGTCTCGCCGCGCCTGGATGCCATGGCGGCCCAGGGCCTGCGCTTCACGCGCGGCTACTCCAACTCGTCGGTGTGCTCGCCCACGCGCTTTGCGCTGGCCACGGGCCGCTGGCAGTACCGCCTGCGCGGTGCGGCCGAGGAACCCATCGCCAGCGTGCATGGCGACAAGGTGCTGGGCCTGCCGCCCGATCACCCCACGGTGGCCTCGCTGCTGCGCGATGCCGGCTATGCCACGGCACTGGTCGGCAAATGGCATCTGGGCTACCCCCCGCATTTCGGCCCGCGCCTGTCCGGCTACGAGGAGTTCTACGGCTTTCACGCGGGCGGCGCCGACTACTTCGCCCACTGCGATCCGCGCGGGCGCCCCGACTTCTGGCGCAACGAGGAGCCGCACACCGAAGACGGCTACCTGACCGATCTGCTGAGCCGCCGCGCCGTGGACTTCGTCAAGCGCCAGACGGCCGAGCAGCCCTTCTACCTCTCGCTGCACTACAGCGCGCCACACTGGCCCTGGCTGACGCGCGAGGACCGCGCCGAGTCCGAACGCCTGCAAGGCATGGGCAAGCACATAGACGGCGGCTCCATAGACACCTATCAGCGCATGATCCATCACATGGACGAAGGCATTGGCTGGCTGCTGGATGCGCTGGAGGAAAAAGGCATGAGCGAGAACACGCTCATCGTCTTCACCAGCGACAACGGCGGCGAGCGCTTCTCCAATACCTGGCCCTTCGTGGGCCAGAAGATGGACCTGCTCGAGGGCGGCATCCGCGTGCCTTTGCTGGCGCGCTGGCCGGCGCGCATGACGGCCGGAGCCGTCTGCGACACGCCCAGCCTGAGCATGGACTGGTCGGCGACCTTTTTGGCCGCCGCCGGCGTGGCCGCGCATGCCGACTATCCGCTGGATGGCATCAGCCTGCTGCCCCTGATGCAGGATCAAAGCTGGATGCCCGAGCGCGACCTGGCCTGGCGCATGAAGCACCGCGAGCAAAAGGCCTTGATACGCGGCGACTGGAAATACCTGCAGATCGAGGGCATCGAATACCTGTTCCACATCGGCAACGACCCGCGCGAGCGCGCCAATCTGCGTGATCGTGAGCCCCAGAAACTGGCCGAGCTGCGCAGCGCCTGGCAGCACTGGAATCAGGACTTTCCGCCCATTCCGCAGGAAGCCAAGGTCTCGCTGGTGTTCACCAAGGCAGACCTGCCCCAGGCCAGCTTCTGAACTGCGGCCGCCCCCCAAGCCCATCGCCCAGCCGATGGGCTTTTTCTTTGCCAGCGCCCAGATAAAGAGCGCGCACTCACTCCCAAATCCCCTGATTGGTGCAAGAAGCCGGGAAAAAGCAGAGCCATGGCGGTGCACCGCAAAAACGCACCATCTTGGTGCAATCAATTTCGGCCAGCACCCAGGTGGCGAAAGTTGCGCTCAGTGATTGTGAGAACTCGTAGCTTTTTGTACTGGGCAGCTATGGTCCGGTGCCTGTTTCAGGGCCTTGGGCAGCGCGCCGTGCCGCAGCCGCCGCAGAGACTGGCACGGTCTGTGCTTTGAAAGTTCATCCGAGATTTTTGCCACGAAATTTTCAAACCGGAGGAACCCTGAATGCCTAGTCCCGCTGCAAGCCGTTTCAAGACTTTCGCCAAGACTGCCGCCCTGGCCTGCGCCGTTGTCGCCCCCATGTGGGCCCATGCCCAGCTCTCCGCCAACGTTGCCCTGACCACCAACTACAAGTTCCGCGGTCAGGACCAGGACGCCAGCCGCACCAAGGCCGTGAAGCCCGCGCTGCAAGGTGGTTTTGACTACACGTTCGGTGACAGCGGCTTCTACGTGGGCAACTGGAACTCCTCCGTGGACTGGCTGCCCGGCAACTCGCTGGAAACCGACTTCTACGGCGGCTACAAGTTCAAGGCAGCCGATGTGGACTGGGACGTGGGCATGCTGACCTATGTGTACTCGGGCAATGCCAACGGCAACACCACCGAGATCTACGGCTCCGGCACCTACGGCCCGTTCACGGCCAAGTATTCGCACACGGTGTCCAAGGACTACTTCGGCTGGGCCGGCGCCAAGGCGGGTTCGGGTCTCAAGGGCCGCAACACCGGATATCTGCAGTTCTCCTACAGCCAGGAAGTGATGCCCAAGGTGACACTGAAAGCATCAGTTGGTTACACCCATTTTTCCAGCGACATCAAGGACCTGGGCGTTCCCAACTATGTGGACTACAGCTTGGGTGGTGCCTATGACCTGGGCGACGGCTTCTCTGCTGGTGCAGCGGTGACCGGCGCCAACAAGAAGGCCTACTTCGGCGATGTGAACAAGGCGCGTCTGATTCTGACGCTCTCCAAGACTTTCTAATTTTTCAGGAGCCCGTCATGAAAATGGTGATCGCCATCATCAAACCCTTCAAGCTCGACGAAGTGCGTGAAGCGCTTTCCCAAATCGGTGTCCAAGGCATCACCGTGACCGAAGTCAAGGGCTTTGGTCGTCAAAAGGGTCACACCGAGCTGTACCGCGGTGCCGAGTATGTGGTGGACTTTCTGCCCAAGCTCAAGATCGAGGCCGCGATTGCCGACGATCTGGTCGATGCCGCCATCGACGCCATCGAGGGCGCAGCCCGCACCGGCAAGATCGGCGACGGCAAGATCTTTGTGCAGGCGCTGGAGCAGTCGATCCGTATCCGTACAGGAGAAACCGGCGACGCGGCCCTGTAAAGGCCCAGTCTCTCTGGAACCGTTTTGAGAAAGATTGCCATGATCAAGAAATTATTGACCGCAGGCCTGGGACTGGGCCTGCTGGCTGCAAGTGCCACAGGCTTTGCCCAGGAAGCTGCAACGGCTGCCGCCGCCGCAGCGCCCGTGGCCGAAGCAGCGGCCGAGGCCGTTCCCACCCTGAGCGCCGGTGACACCGCCTGGATGCTGACCTCGACCATGCTGGTGATCCTGATGGTCATCCCCGGACTGGCGCTGTTCTACGGCGGCCTGGTGCGCAGCAAGAACATGCTGTCCGTGCTGGCCCAGGTCTTCGTGATCTTTTCGCTGATCACCGTGCTGTGGGCCATCTACGGCTACTCGCTGGCCTTTGGTGGCGAGGGCAAGTTCTTCGCCGGCTTCGACAAGCTGTTCCTCATGGGGATCACGCCTGACACGCTGTCGTCCATGCTCAAGACCATCCCCGAATATGTGTTCGTGGCCTTCCAGTCCACCTTCGCCGCCATCACCGTGGCGCTGATCGTGGGTGCATTTGCCGAGCGCATCAAGTTCGCGGCCGTGATCGTGTTCTCCGTGCTGTGGTTCACCTTCAGCTACATCCCCATGGCCCACATGGTGTGGGGCGGCGGTCTGCTGGGTGCCGATGGCGCGCTGGACTTCGCGGGCGGCACCGTGGTGCACATCAACGCCGCCGTGGCCGGTCTGGTGGGTGCCTACATGCTGGGCAAGCGCATCGGCTTCGGCAAGGAAGCCCTGCCTCCTCACAGCCTGACGCTGACCATGGTGGGTGCCTCGCTGCTGTGGGTGGGCTGGTTCGGCTTCAACGCCGGCTCTGCCGGTGCTGCCAACGGCATTGCCGGCCTGGCCTTCATCAACACCATCCTGGCGACCGGCGCTGCCGCCATCTCCTGGATCGTGGCCGAAGCGCTGCTGCGCGGCAAGGCCTCCATGCTGGGTGCCGCCTCGGGTGCCGTGGCCGGTCTGGTGACCATCACGCCCGCCGCCGGTTTTGTCGGCCCCATGGGCTCCATCGTCATGGGCATCATCGCCGGCCCTCTGTGCTTCTGGGGCGTGTCCGGCCTCAAGCACATGCTCAAGGTCGACGACGTCTGCGACGTGTTCGGCGTCCACGGTGTCGGCGGTATCCTGGGTGCCATCCTGACCGGCGTGTTCTGCGCCAAGGGCCTGGGCGGTATCGAGCCCGAGGGCTACAACATGGCCCATCAGCTGTGGGTGCAGGTCGAGAGCGTGCTGGTGACCATCGTCTGGTCTGGCGTGGTCTCCTACGTGGCCTACAAGATTGCCGATCTGACCGTGGGTCTGCGTGTCTCGGAGGAGTCCGAACGCCAGGGCCTGGACATCACTTCTCACGGTGAGGTGGCCTACACCCGCTAAGCGGCAGGCTCTTCGCAAGTTCAGTTTCATTACGTTGCCCCGCAGTGCAAGCTGCGGGGCTTTTTTATTCACGCCTGCTTTTCAAAAAAATCAAAGACCAGGCCTTCCTGCCCAAGGGGCGGCCCGGCTACCATGCAGGCCATGGATTCAGCCACCAGCCAAATCAATCAGCTCAGCGAGCGCATTCGCGCCGCTGCCAGTGACAAGACCCCGCTGCGCATCTGCGGCGGCGGCAGCAAGGACTTCTATGGCCTGCGTCTGCAGGGCGAGCCGCTGTCCACGCGCGCGCTCAGCGGTATCGTCAGCTACGAGCCCAGCGAGCTGGTGGTGACCGTTCGCGGCGGCACGCCACTGGCCGAGCTGGAGGCAACATTGGCCAGCCAAGGCCAGTGCCTGGCTTTCGAGCCGCCGCACTTCGGCGCCGCCAGCACCGTCGGGGGCATGGTCGCCGCAGGCCTGTCCGGCCCGTCGCGTGCCAGCGTGGGCGCAGTACGTGACTTTGTGCTGGGCCTGGAGATGATCAACGGCCAGGGCGAGCTGCTGCGCTACGGCGGCCAGGTCATGAAGAATGTGGCCGGCTATGACGTCTCGCGCCTGATGACGGGCAGCTGGGGGACGCTGGGCCTGATCACCGAGATCAGCCTCAAGGTCCTTCCCATAGCCCCAGCGGAAGCCACGCTGCGCTTTGATAGCTGCAGCCAGGCGCAGGCGCTGGACTGGCTCAATCACTGGGGTGGCCAGCCGCTGCCGCTCAATGCCAGCAACTGGCTGGAAGAAGACGGCAAGGGCACGCTGTATCTGCGACTGCGCGGCGCCCGCGCCGCCGTTCAGGCCGCCACGCTGCGCCTGGGTGGCCAGCGGCTGGACAACGACGCCGTTACCGCCGACTGGAGCTCCAGCCGCGATCTGAACCTGCCCTGGTTCCAGCAGCGCGCTGCCGATCATTGCCTGTGGCGTCTGTCCACTCCTGCGACCGCAGCGCCGCTGCCATTGCCGCCAGGCGCAGCAGGCCCGTTCATCGACTGGCATGGCGCTCAGCGCTGGGTGCAGGCCCCGCGCTCGGCCGCTGCCGCCTTGCAGCAACTCGCGCAGGCAGCCGGCGGATCCGCTTCTCTTTTCAGAGCCGAGGACGCCAGCCAGACAAGCGCCAACAGCGATCTCGATGCGCATGCACAGGCCAGCCCGGCAGGCCGCACATCGGCGCAGCTGCATGCCCGGCTCAAGCAGGCATTCGACCCCGCCGGCATTCTCAATGTGGGCCGTCTCTCGGCGCATTGGTAAGAACAAGGACAGCACCCCATGCAAACCAATCTCGCGCCCGAATACCGTGCCACGCCCGAAGGTCAGGAAGCCGAAGCCATCTTGCGCAAATGCGTGCATTGCGGCTTCTGCACCGCCACCTGCCCCACCTATCAGACCCTGGGCGATGAGCTGGACGGCCCGCGCGGCCGCATCTATCTGATCAAGCAGGTGCTGGAAGGGCAAACACCCACGCGGGCCACGCAGCTGCATCTGGACCGCTGCCTAACATGCCGCAACTGCGAATCCACCTGCCCCAGCGGCGTGCAATACGGCCACCTGGTCGATATCGGCCGCAAGATCGTCGATGAGCAGGTCGAGCGCCCCACGGGCGAGAAGCTGCAGCGCTGGCTGCTCAAGGAGGGCATGAATTCCCCGCTGTTCGCCCCCGCGCTGAAGCTGGGCCGCGCCGTCAAAGGCCTGCTGCCCGAGTCCCTGGGCGAGAAGATACCGGCCGCCCAGGATGCCGGGGCCTGGCCCGTGCGCGAGCATGCGCGCAAGGTGCTGCTGCTGGCAGGCTGCGTGCAGCCGGCCATGATGCCCCGCATCAATTACGCCACGGCCCGCGTGCTGGACGCCGTGGGCGTGCAAACCGTGATTGCCGACAAGGCCGGTTGCTGCGGTGCGGTGAAATTCCACCTCAACGACCAGGACGGCGGCAAGGCCCAGATGCGCGCCAATATCGACGCCTGGTGGCCGCTGGTTGAACGCGGCGAGGTCGAGGCGATCGTGATGAACGCCTCGGGCTGTGGCGTCACCGTCAAGGAGTACGGCCATCTGCTGCGGCTGGAGCCGCAATACGCCGACAAGGCCGCGCGCATCAGCGCCCTGACCCGCGACCTCAGCGAACTGCTGCCCGACA
This sequence comes from Comamonas sp. GW821-FHT11H03, assembly GCF_058807955.1. Lineage (NCBI taxonomy): Bacteria > Pseudomonadati > Pseudomonadota > Betaproteobacteria > Burkholderiales > Comamonadaceae > Comamonas > Comamonas sp. GW821-FHT11H03. Next base: position 183,664 of record NZ_JBXARF010000009.1, on the reverse strand, counting down.
TGCTGCCCGAGCTGGTGGACAAGCTCAGGAACCGCGTCACGGTGCCACGGGCTCCCGTGGCCTATCACCCGCCCTGCACACTGCAGCATGGGCAGAAACTGCGCGGCGGCGTGGAAGCTGGCCTGCGCGAGCTGGGGTTCGATCTGCGCGTGGCGCGCACCGAGTCCCATCTGTGCTGCGGCTCTGCCGGCACCTACTCGGTGCTGCAGCCCGAGATCTCGCACCAGTTGCGCGACCGCAAGATCGCTGCACTGGACGAGCCTTTCGCCCCCGAAAAGCCCGCAGCGATTCTCTCGGCCAATATGGGCTGCATCGTCCACCTGCAAAACGGAACCGAGGTCCCGGTCATGCACTGGGTGGAGCTGCTGGATCAGGCCCTGACCACCGGCTGACACCCCCGCATGCCACTGCAGTTTGCAATGCTGGCATGATTGGGGGTTTTGTTTTCCCAGGCCCACGGGCTTTGCCATGACTGAAATCGTGTCTGAATCACAAGAGCAGAAAGCCTCGCAAGCGGCATCGCAGCACAGCGTGCAGGACTCGCAGCCCGGCTCACGCTCGCGCCGAGGCGGCCGTGGCCGCCAGAACCCGGCCCCTGCAGCCAAAGCCGCCCCGCAGGCCGCGCGTCCGCAACACCCCTTGCTGGAGCAACTGGCACAGTGGCACCCGGCCCTGTTTGGCGAGCAGCTGCTGCCCTTCAAGCGCGGCATTTTTGAAGATCTGCTCGCCGCCCACCCGGAGCTGGACAAGGACGCACTCAAAAGCGCGCTGCAACAGCACACCCGCTCCGGTCGCTATCTGGCCGCCATGGCCAGCGGTCATCAGCGCCATGACCTCGATGGCCAGCCCGTCGAAGCCACTTTGCCCGAGCATGTTCACCACGCGCTGATCGAAGTCTTCCGCCGCCGCCAGCAGCGCACGCAGGAAGACCTGACGCCCAAGCTGCGCAACCGCATCGTCATCGCCTACGAAGCCTCCGGTCTCACACGCGAGGAATACGCCGAGCGCGTGCAGGGCCGTGACGAAAAGACCAACGCTCTGGTGCTAGATGCTCTGGCCGAGGCCGATGCCCGCGCCGCCAAGGACGAGGCGCTGCTGCGCTCCTTCCAGCTCAGCGGTCAGACTTCGGAGCAGGAGTTCGCCGAGATGTACGGCATGAATCCGCGCCAGGTCGCACAGCAGTTGGAACGCGCGCGTCGCCGCCAGCAGAATATTCAATAAAAAAAGCTGCTGGTGCCCATCACATGGGCACCAGCAGCTATTGATTTTGAATAGATCAGGCCGCGCCGTAGCCCATGACGGCCTTGGTTTCGAGGAAATCGCGGAAACCGTGCTCGCCCCATTCACGGCCATTGCCTGACTGCTTGTAGCCGCCAAACGGCGCATTGAAGTCAGGCCCGGCTCCGTTGAGGTGGACCATGCCTGTGCGCAGGCGCGCGGCCACGCGGCGCGCGCGCTCCAGGCTGCCCGATTGCACATAGCCCGAGAGGCCGTACACCGTGTCGTTGGCCATGCGGATGGCGTCTTCCTCGTCATCGTAGGGAATCATCACCAGCACGGGGCCGAAGATTTCCTCGCGCGCGATGGTCATGTCGTTGCTCACGTCGGCAAACACCGTGGGTTTGACAAAGTAGCCCTGGGCCAACCCCTCGGGGCGGCCCGTGCCGCCCGCCACCAGGGTTGCGCCCTCTTCAATGCCCTTGCGGATCAGGGCCTGGATCTTGCCCCATTGCGCCTCGCTGACCACGGGACCCATGTGCATGCCATCGGCCAGCGCATCGGCCACGGTCGCTGCTGCAGCGACGCTGCGCGCGATCTCCACCGCCTGCCCATGCAGGGCGCGCGGCACGAACATGCGCGTGGGGGCGTTGCAGCTCTGGCCCGAGTTCATCAGCACTGCCTGCACACCCTGGGTCACCGCCTTTTGCAGGTTGGCGTCATCCAGCACGATGTTGGCGGACTTGCCGCCCAGTTCCTGGGCCACGCGCTTGACGCTGTCGGCCGCGGCCTTGGCCACGGCAATGCCCGCGCGCGTGGAGCCCGTGAAGGTCATCATGTCTATGTCGGGGTGAGAGGACATGGCCTCGCCCACACCGGGGCCGTCGCCGTTGACGAGGTTGAAGACGCCGGCAGGCACGCCCGCCTCGTGCAGCACCTCGGCCACGAGCAGGGCATTGAGCGGGGCGACCTCCGAGGGCTTGAGCACCATGGTGCAGCCAGCGGCCAGTGCCGGCGCAACCTTGCACATGATCTGGTTGATGGGCCAGTTCCAGGGCGTGATCATGCCGACCACGCCCACGGGCTCGTGCACGATGGCCGTGCTGCCCTGCACCTGTTCGAAGGCGAAATTCTTGAGAACCTCGATGGTGGAGCCCAGATGGGCCACACCCATGGCGGCCTGCGCCGCCTTGGACAGCCACAACGGCGCCCCCATCTCCTGCGAGATGGTCTGCACAAAGTCGCCGTAGCGGCGCTGGTAGACCTCCAATACCTTGGCCAGCAAGGCCAGGCGCTCTTCGCGGCTGGTGCGCGAGTAGCTCTCGAAGGCGCGGCGCCCGGCGGCCACGGCCTTGTCCACGTCGGCGGCAGAGCCCATGCTGATGCGGGCAATGGCTTGCTCGTTGGAGGGATTGATGACCTCCAGGCTGCGCGGGCTGACCGGATTCACCCATTGGCCGTCGATATAGAACTGCAGATGGTCTTGCATAAGGCTATTTCCTTGGTATCGAGTCAAACGAAGATATTGGCGATTTGGGGTCGCCGGTGCGTGGCTCGGGCGCACCGGTGGCCCGGCGTACCGGCGTGGTGAAGTGCAGGCTTCAGGGCTTGGGCCGGATGGCGTCCGCCGTCCCCTGGATGAAGGCCTTGATGGACTCCACATCATCGCCCGACAGCTTGCCCGTGAAGTCCGGCATGCCGCGCGCCATGGCAGGGCCCTTGAAGACGAAGCTGGGCAGGTTCTCGATGTAGCTCGCGTCCATATAGCCCAGATTGGGAATGTTGCCGCCACGGTCCACGCCCGGCACGCCGTGACAGAACACGCAGTTGGCCACATACAGCATGGTGCCGGCTTCGACCTTGGCGGGGTCGTATTTCACGCCCTGCAGCAACTGGCCCGTGCGCTGGGCCACGAACTCCGGCATCTTGGCCTTGCCGCCTACGACGAAGGTATAGACCGTGCCCGGGCCCTGGCGCTCGGTGGCGCGCGCAGCCAGACCGTAGACGCCGCCCCATCCCACGGCCACAGAGACATACTGCTTGCCGTCCACCAGATAGGTGCTGGGCGCGGCCACCACACCGGTGCCCGTAGGCGCTTCCCACAGCTTTTCGCCGCTGGCCGCGTGATAGGCCACGAAGCGGCCATCAGCCGTGCCCTGGAACACCACATTGCCCGCCGTGGTCAGCGTTCCGCCGTTCCAGGGCGAGACATGTTCCACGCTCCAGGCAGCCTTTTGCGCAACGGGGTCCCAGGCCAGCAGGCGGCCAAAAGGCTTGCTTTTGGGCGGCTCGGCATTGAAGAACTTGGCCGTGTTCCAGCCCGTGCCCGACTGGGGCTTGCCCGGTCCGGCCTGGTTGAACTCCCACTTCTTGTCGTCCATCAGATTGACGGGCACATTCTGCGCAGGCAGATATACCAGGCCCGTCTGGGGGTTGAAGGACATGGGGTGCCAGTTGTGCGCGCCATAGGGGCCCGGAACCGCGTCCTGGGGCTTGCTGCCGTCGCGCGCTGCGGCAATGCCGATGGGCTTGCCGTGCTTGTCGTAGCCGCTGGCCCAGTTCACGGGCACGAAGTTCTTGGCCGAGATGAACTTGCCGTTGGTGCGGTCAAGCACGAAGAAGAAGCCGTTCTTGGGCGCATGCAGTATGACCTTGCGCGGCTTGCCGGCGATCTTGATGTCGGCGAGGATCATGGGCTGGGTGGAGGTGTAGTCCCAGTTGTCGCCCGGCGTTTCCTGATAGTGCCACTTGTATTTGCCGGTGTCGGGGTCCAGGGCCACGATGGAGGCCAGATACAGGTTGTCGCCGCCCTTGGGGCTGCGCACCTTGTGCGACCAGGGCGAGCCATTGCCCGTGCCCACATACATGGTGTTGAGCTCGGGATCGAAGGTCATGCTGTCCCACATGGTGCCGCCGCCACCGGCCTCCCACCACTTGCCGCTGGGGTCCCAGGTCCTGGCGGCGCGCTTCATGGATTCGTCCTCGAAGGGTTTGGACGGATCGCCGGGCACGCTGAACCAGCGCCATTTCTGCTCGCCGGTCTCGGCGTCATAGGCCGTGATGTAGCCGCGCACGCCATATTCGGCACCACCGTTGCCGATGATGACCTTGCCCTTGAACACGCGCGGCGCGCCGGTGATGGTCAGCGACCCCTTTTGCCCCTCGAAGGTATTTTGGTGCCAGACCTCCTTTCCCGTGGCGGCATCCAGCGCGATCAGGCGGCCATCCCATGCACCCACATAGACCTTGCCCTTCCACAGCGCCACACCCCGGTTGACGACGTCGCAGCAACCCTTGAAGCCGGTGCTTCGGTCGATCTGCGGGTCATAGGTCCAGATCCTCTGGCCGGTTCGGGTGTCGATAGCGTGCACCACGCTCCACGAGGCGCTGACGTACATGATGCCGTCCACGACTACCGGCGTGGCCTCCACGCCACGCGTGGATTCGAGGTTGTACGACCATGCCAGGCCCAGGTCCTTGACGTTGGCAGCGTTGATCTGATCGAGGCGGCTGTAGCGGGTCTCGGCATAGTCCACGCCAGTGGTGGGCCAGTCGGGCGTCTTGGCGGCATTGGCACGAATGAAGGCGCCGTCGACGCGCTGCACGGCGGCAGCGGCCTGCGCCGCAGGCTCGGCTTGCGCGAAAGCCGCTGCGCTCCCCAGGCAGGCGGCCAGCAGCCAGACCATGCGGCCTGGCCGTCCGCGAGAGTTGTCGATCAGCCGTTTCATCGAGGTCTCCTGTTGTGATTGCTATGCCGCAAAGCATGGTCCATGGCCTGTTTTTGTTCACGATCGGGATTTCCCCAGGCTCGAACTGTTCCATTGCGGAACACATTGACCGCTCCTGCGGACAGCTTGGACATGACATGAGCGTTGATGAGTCACGCGCGATGGACGCGCTACAGCAGTGCTTCTCGAGCACCGGTGCGGAGCGGGCCTTGCAGGCTCGCCGCCAGTTCTTCGAGGCCGGCATACGCCCCTCGGGCCTGGTCAGCGAGGCGGTCATCCAGTCCTGGCTGCGCAGCCAGCGCCAGCACTGCAATGGCCGGCGGCTGGCTCTGGCTCCCGTCAGCCCCAGCCGGCTGCATGCCACGCAGGAGCGCTGCCGCAGCCTGCTGCAGGCACTGCAGCACGAGCTGCCGACCCTGGAGCAGGCCCTGGCGGGCACCGGCACGCGGGTGATGCTGACGGACGACAAGGGCATCGTGCTCCATGTCTCCCCGGCATCCATGCGGCCCCGTGACGAGCGGGTCGGCCTGAACATGTCCGAGCAGGCCATGGGCACGAACGCACCGGGCATCGTCGCCGCCACCGGCCAGGCCTGCACCGTCACCAACGGCGAGCACTATTTCGACGAACTGCACGCCTTCCGCTGCGCAGCAGCCCCCATACGCGACGTGCATGGCCGCCTGGCCGGGGTGCTCAACCTGATGGTGGAGGAGCAGCATTTCAGCTTCGATGCCAGTCCCGTGGTCGGCATGTATGCCACGACCATCGAAAACACCTTGCTGCAGGCGCAGTCGCACGAGCATCTGGTGCTGCGCTTTCAGGTGACTCCGGCACTGCTGCACACGCCGCTGCAGGCGCTGATGGGCGTGGCTGCCGATGGCCGCGTCGCCTGGATGAACGGCACCGCTGCCCAGCTCATCGGCCAGCGCGGCCTCGGTGCGCGCAGCGCTCAGGAGCTGCTGGGCCATGATCTATCTCGCCTGCTGCAACTGAGCGGCCAGCCCGGCCCCGCACCGCTGCGCCTGACCAGCGGCCTGGGCGTCTGGATGCAGGCGCATCTGCAAACCTCGCACGGCCTTGGCACGCACCTGGACACCAGCAGTGCGCAAGACCAGGCCAGCCCCGTAACCACCGAAGCAACGCCCGCCGCCGAGGCGCAGCCCCTGGCGACGCTGCGCGAGCACAGTGCGCAGCTGATCAGGGAGACGCTGGACCAGCATGGCGGCAATGTCTCCCAGGCCGCGCGCGCCCTGGGCATCTCGCGCGGCACGCTGTACCGCCGCCTGCGCGATGGTCGGGACGAGGGTTTGTGAGCCCATTCCCGCCCCATGGCGCAAGACTCTTTTGCGTTCGCCCAGGGTTCCGCCCCGCCCCGCACGGCCCCACAATCTCGGCCGCGCTGCACCGGCCTGCAGCCAAGGAGCGTGTATGTGGTTGGGTTTGTCGCTGTTTTATGTGGGTGCTGTGCTGTTTCTCAACGGCCTGTGGATGCTGGGCAAGATTGCCGACAAGGAAATCTGGGTCATCAATATCTTCACCGGAGTGGTGTCGCTATGCATCGGCCTGGCCAGCATCTTCGGCCCGGCGGCCGACGCGGCATCGGTCAAGAGCGGCGCGCTGACCCTGCTGTTCGCCTTTACCTATCTCTGGGTGGCGTTCAATCGCTTCAGCGGCGCCGACGGCCGCGGTCTGGGCTGGTTCAGCCTGTTCGTGGCGGTCACCGCCGTTCCCGTCGCCCTCGATACGCTGACCAGCGCCATCTCGGGGCTGGACTGGTGGATGGGCATCAACTGGGCAGCCTGGGCCGTACTCTGGGCCTTGTTCTTCGCGCTGCTGGCGCTCAAGAAAAGCATTGAGCGCCCCACGGGCTGGCTGTGCATCGCCCAAGGCGTGCTGACGGGCTGGGTGCCCGGATACCTAATCCTGGCGGGGAAGCTGATGTGACCCCCTGAGGCGCTGTGCGCCTGGGCGGCCCCGCCTGGGCGACCCGCCTTCCCCCTCTCTCTTCGGGAGGGGGACGACACCTTCGGTGCGGTGCGGCGCAACCGGCGCAGGCCCTTCCTCGGTGTCCTTGATGGGGTTTGGGCTATTTTTTCGGGGCTCTGCCCAAGGTGGCCAGCAAGGCTGCTCCCATGATGAGCGCACCGCCAGCCAGCGTGCGTGCCGAGAGCACCTCATGGGCGATCAGCACGGAGGAGACGCTGGCAAACACCACTTCGCTGAGCATGACCACCGAGGTCACGCCCGAAGGCAGATGGGCGGCACCGAATTGCAGGGCCCAGTTGCCCAGCATCAGCAGCCCGGCCAGACCCAGTGCCACCAGGGCCCAGCTGCCGTCGAAGGCCGGAAAGCCCGGCACCACGCCCAGGCTGCTGGCGGTCAAGGCAGTCAGCAGGCCCATGCTCATGCAGCCGGCAAACATGGCCAACATGCGGGCCTGGGCCGGAATGCCTTGAAAGCGGCGCAACAACACATTGGTCAGCGCAAACATGAAGCCGCCAAACACGGCCAGCGCATCGGCCACGGTGAGACCGGCAAACAGCCCGGATAGTGAGGCATCGGCGGGCAGCAACACCAGCACCACTCCGCCAAAGGCCAGCAACAGGCGTAGCAGCGCCATGGGAGTGGGTTTTTCGCCCAGCAGCTTCCAGGCCAGCAGCACCGCCCAGGCGGGCATGAGATAGAACAGCAAGATGACGCGCACCACGTCGCCCACGGTCACGGCCCAGTTGAAGGCCACGTTGTTCAGGCCCGAGCTGGCGGCCAGCAGCAAGAGCACCGGGTATTGCCAGGCCTGCCTGAGGCTGGCGGGACGCAGCGCCAGCAGACCGGCCAGCACCAGTGCATACATCGATGCCGTGGCCCAAAGCGGATGCAGTCCGGCCTCATGCATGAGACGAAACGGCCACCATGACAAACCCCAGATCAGGGCATTGAGCAGCAGCGCAAATACAGGCAGTGGACTATGCATAAAAAAGGCTTCTAACGCTTGCTTTGCAAGCGTTAGAAGCTATTGATTGTGTAGTGAATGCAGCTTGTCGGCGCCAGCTGCAGGACTTCAATGACAGTCGCGGCGGGCGACTTCCAGCAGCTTCTCGACCTCTGCCGGGTACCTTCTGCAATTGTTCCAGTGCCAAATGCCGATCAGCACCATGCTAACGGCAACCAGCAGACCGAATACCGTGATCGCACCAAAGGCAGTCAATCCCATCTTGGTGGACAGGCTGTAGAAACCGCCCATGGCCAGAATGGCCAGTTGCTCGTTGAAGTTCTGCACCGCAATCGAGCGACCCGCGCCCATGAGATTGTGGCCGCGATGCTGCAGCAAGGCATTCATGGGCACGACCAGAAAGCCGCCCAAACCGCCAAGCAAAATGAGGAAGGGCACGGCCACCCAGAGATTGTCGATAAAGATCATGCAGACCACGAGCAGGCCCATGAGTACGCCCAGGGGAATCACACGCGTGGCGTTGTCCAGGCGCATGCGCATGGATGCCAGCACCGCACCGACGGCCGTACCTATTGCTACCACCCCCACCAGGGCCGAAGCCTGGGTGGTGCTGTAACCCAGGGCTGCGGCCCCCCAGGCCAGCACGATATAGCGCAAATTGCCCGACGCCCCCCAGAACAGCGTGGTGGTGGACAGCGAGATCTGGCCCAGCTTGTCGGCCCACAGGCGTTTGCTGCAGCGCCAGAAATCGGGCAGTAGGCCCAGCAGATTCGCAACCAGGCTCTTGTTGGGGTCTTCACGCAGCGGACGCATGGCCACGCCCGTCAGCGGGATGTGCAGATTGAACCAGGCCGCCACGATGTAGATCAGGATCAGCACGGCAATCGCAGCCTCGGCCGGGGTATCCACGCCAGTGCTGAAATACGGGAAGTCAAAGCCCAGCAGATGCTGGGAGATGGTCGGCCCCACCAATTGTCCGCCCACCAGCACCCCCAAGATGATGGAGGTGATGGTCAGGCCCTCGATCCAGCCATTGGCCTTGACCAGCTGGGAGGCCGGCAGCAGCTCGGTCAGGATGCCGTACTTGGCCGGCGAATAGGCCGCCGCGCCCAGTCCGATGACGGCGTAGGCAATCAGGGGATGATGGCCGAAAAGCATCATCAGACAGCCCACCACCTTGATGGCGTTGCTGATGAACATGACCTTGCCCTTGGGCAAGGCGTCCGCAAAGGCTCCGACAAAGGGTGCCAGAACCACGTAGAACAGTGCGAACATGGGCACCAGGGCAGCACGTTGCCACTCGGGGGCACCATTGGCACGCAACAGCTCTACAGCGGTCACAAACAAGGCGTTGTCTGCCAGCGAGCTGAAAAACTGCGCTGACATGATGGTGTAGAAACCGCGCTTCATGAATTAGCTGTAACTGGCACCGGGCGGACCGATGCCGAGTAAATAAGAGACCCCGTGGCAAGTGACTGGCGGTTATATCACGCAGGCTTGAGCCTACAGTGCCAGAATCCCACTGGTCTGATTGAGAAAAACCATGCCTCGTCCCATTACTGCCACCATCCATCCTGAAGCCGTTCGCCACAATCTGGAGCGGGTACGGCAAGCCGTCCCTGATGCCAAATTGTGGTCCGTGATCAAAGCCAACGCTTATGGCCACGGTATCGAAAACGTGTTTGACGGCCTGCGAGCGACGGACGGTTTCGCCATGCTGGACCTCGACGAGGCCCAGCGCGTGCGCAATCTGGGCTGGCGCGGCCCCATCCTGCTGCTCGAAGGCGTGTTCGAGCTGCGCGACCTGGAAATCTGCTCGCGCCTGGGCATCTGGCATGCCGTGCACTGCGACGAGCAGATCGACTGGCTGGCCGCGCACAAGACCCAGGTCGGCCACCGAATCTTCCTCAAGATGAACAGCGGCATGAACCGGCTGGGCTTTACACCCGAGCGTTTTCGTGCGGCTTATGCGCGGCTGAACGCCCTGCCCCAGGTCGACGAGATCTCGTTCATGACCCACTTCAGCGATGCCGATGTGGCGCATGGCATGGACCACCAGCTCAGGGTCTTTCACGAAACCACGCTGGACCTGCCCGGCGAGCGCAGCATCAGCAACAGCGCTGCCACCTTGCTGCATGGTGACGAGAACAATGTGCGCTGCGACTGGGTGCGCCCCGGCATCGTGCTCTACGGCAGCTCGCCAGACTTCCCCACCCATGATGCGGCTCACTGGGGTCTTGAGCCGACCATGACGCTGTCGTCAAAAATCATCGGAACGCAGGAACTGCATTCCGGCGACACCGTGGGCTACGGCTCGCGTTTTCAGTGCGACGGACCACTGCGCCTGGGCGTGGTGGCCTGCGGCTATGCGGACGGCTATCCGCGCGTCTGCCCCACGGGTACGCCCGTTCTGGTGGACGGTGTGCGCACCCGCACCCTGGGGCGCGTCAGCATGGACATGATGGCCGTGGACCTGAGCCCCGTTCCCAAGGCCAGGCTGGGCAGCGAGGTCACGCTCTGGGGTCGCGCCAGCAATGGCGCCGTGCTGCCCATCGACGAGGTGGCCGCTGCTGCCGGCACGCTGGGCTATGAGCTGATGTGCGCCGTTGCTCCCCGCGTACTCAAGGTGGTGGAAGGCGCGGGCAAATAAGACTGCCCGCCTCCCGCAAGTCAGAAGCCGCTGCATGGCAGCGGCTTTTTTTGCGGACTCAACAGGCGCGGGCTAGACCGCGCGGTGGCTTGCGCCACTGTCATGGCACAGACTTGCAACTCGAGCCACGATGTCGTCAATCTGCGCTTCGTCACAGATCAGCGGCGGCAACAGCCGGATCGTGCGCTCACGGGTCACGGTAATCAGCAATCGCTGTTCGGCCAGTGCGCGGCCGACCAGCTCCTGACAGCTCCGGTCCAGCTCTATTCCTGCCATCAGACCCAGGCCTCGGATGGCCTGCACACCTGGGTGTCCTCCCAGAGCCAGCCGCAGCCCGGCCAGCAGGCGCTCGCCCAGCAGGGCTGCCCGCTGCGCAATGCCGTCTCTTTCCATGATGTCGAGCACGGCGCAAGCCACGCGGCATGCCAGCGGATTGCCACCGAAGGTGGAGCCGTGCTGGCCGGGACAGAACAGGTTCGCGGCGGTGCCACGCGCCAGACAGGCGCCAATGGGAACACCATTGCCCAGTGCTTTGGCCAGGGTCATCACATCAGGCGTGATACCGGCGTGCCGGTGCGCGAACCAGGCCCCCGTGCGGCCCAGGCCGGTCTGGATTTCGTCGAGCATCAGCAACCAGCCCTGGCTGTCGCAGAGCTCGCGCAGAGCGCGCAGGTAGCCGCGACTAGCGACACGGATACCGCCTTCGCCCTGTACAGGTTCAACCAGCACGGCAACGATGTCCGGCGTCTCCCGGGCCGCTTGGCGCACCGCATCGATGTCGTCATAGGGAACGCGCACGAAGCCGGGCATCTGAGGCCCGAAGCCCTGTTGCTTGGCTGCGTTGCCCGTGGCAGCGAGTGTCGCCAGCGTGCGGCCGTGAAAAGCGTTCTCCATCACGAGAATTTGCGGCTCGGCCACCTGTTTGCGATGCCCGTGCAACCGGGCGAGCTTGAGAGCCGTCTCATTAGCCTCGGCGCCCGAGTTGCAGAAGAACGCTCTCTCCATATCGGCCAACGCACACAAGCGCTGGCCAAGCTGCTCTTGCCAGTCGATACGGAACACGTTGGAGGTATGCAGCAGCGTCGCGGCTTGATCGGCCATGACGGCGGCAATCTCGGGATGCGCATGGCCCAGGCTGGTGACGGCCACTCCGGCGATGGCGTCCAGGTATTCCACCCCTTGCTCATCCCAGAGGAGCGCGCCGCGTCCGCGCACAAAAGAAACGGGCTGGCGGGCGTAGGCCCGCATCAGGTGAGAGTCGGTTTGCAACATGCAATGCTCCGGTGGGATATGAAGGAAAGCTGGCGGGAATCAGCCAGTTCAGGAGGACTCTGCAGCGGGTCGAGGCCCGGTGTCAGCGGCAAAAATCGCGCATCGCGCCTGCCGGGCATGGCGCAGCACTGACAGGACTTGGCGGCAGATTGGCCGGCTCGCTGCGGCCGCAGCGCGCAGCGTGGGCACAAGACACTTGCGATTGCGCCGATGCCATGTCAGTCGGTAGCGGATTCCCGCGTATCCGGATCAGAGCGCGTTGGCCAGTAATAGCTATCGGGCAATGCACGCGCGCCGAAGATGGCCTGCCCCACGCGCACCACGGTAGCGCCCTCCTCGATGGCGATCTCGAAATCGCCGGACATCCCCATCGACAGCGCATCCAGCTCCATGCCCGCAGGCGCGCTTTGCCACAACTGATCGCGCAGCTGACGCAGGAGAATGAAACACCGACGCACCCGTTCGGCTTCGGCGGAAAACAGCGCCAGCGTCATCAGACCACGCACGCGCAACGCGGAAAACACGGGCAGTTGCTGGATGAAGTCCGGCACCGCCTCGGGGCTCAGTCCATATTTGCTGGCCTCGCCCGAGGTATTGACCTGCACAAACACGTCCAGCGACCGCCCTTGGGCCTGCAAACGCCTGTCCAGCGCCTCGGCGACGCGCAGGCTGTCCAAGGCCTGGAACTCGCTGGCGAAGCGCGCCACCAGCCTGGCCTTGTTGGTCTGCAGGTGGCCGACGACCGACCAGCGCAGATCGGTCAGGTCCTGCATGGACTCCCATTTGCCGAAAGCCTCCTGCACCTTGTTCTCGCCCAGCCAGCGACAGCCCGCCGCATAGGCCAGACGCAAACTGGCTTGCGGCTTGGTCTTGCTGACGGGCAGCAAGCGCACGCTGGCTGGATCACGCCCCACGCGCTGGCAGGCAGCTGCAATGCGCTCCTGCACGGTAGCGAGGTTGCGGCGGAAGTCCTCTACCGTGCCGGCCTCGGGGTACAGGCCGTGTTGATCGTGCCGGGTCAGGGTTTCTGAAGTCATGATCATCCCCTCATGCTTGTTCGATGGCGGCTGTCGCGCCCGGCTGTGCGCTCCATGGAATCCGGCCGTTGAGCACCGCATAGGAGAACAGTCCGATGATCAGGCCCCAGAAGGCGCCGCCAATACCCAGCAGCGTGATGTTGGCGGCGGCAGCCAGAAAGGTGATCAGCGCGGCCTCGCGCACCTTGGCATCCGCCAGGGCCGTGGCCAGGCTGGCGCCGATGGTGCCCAGCAGGGCGAGGCCCGCCAGCGTGGTGATGAAGGTGGAGGGAAAGGCCATGAAGACCGCCGCCAGCGTGACCCCGAACATGCCGACCAGGATGTAGCACACGCCTGCAGCAACGCCGGCAATCCAGCGCCTGGACGGATCTTCATGCGCCTCCCGGCCCGTGGCGATGGCGGCCGTGATCGCTGCGATGTTGAATGCGTGCGAGCCAAACGGCGCCATGAGCAGCGATCCCAGGCCCGTGATCGTGACGATGGGGTTGGCACTGGTCTTGAAGCCATCGTTGCGCAGCACCAGCATGCCGGGCATGTACTGGCCGGTCAGCGTGATGAGAAACAGCGGCAGCGCGACGCTGAGCAGGGCATTGAGCGAGAACTGCGGCCTGGTGAACACGGGAGCAGCGAGTTTCAACTCCAGCCCGGACAGATCAACCCGGTTCTGAGACAGCAAAAAGACCAGCCCCAGCACCAGAATGCCGACGACGGCATAGCGTGCCGAAATCCGCTTGAGCACCACATAGGCCACGATCAGCAGGCCAGCCAGCGCGGGATCGACGCTCATTCCGCCAAACGCCTTGATACCGAATTGCAGCAGGATACCCGCGAGCAGTCCGGCCGCAACGCCGGCGGGAATCAGCCGGATGACGCGCTCGAAATAGCCCGACAGCCCCAGCACCACGAAAGCCAGCGCGGAGACCAGATAGGCGCCCACGGCCTCGGCATAAGGCGTGGTCGCCAGGGCCGTCACCAGGAAGGCCGCAGCAGGCGTGGACCAGGCCGTGATGATGGGCTCACGCGTCACCCAACTCAGCAGCAGACCTGTCACCCCTACGCCAATCGAAATCGACCATACCCAGGAGGCCGTCAGCTCGGGGCCGAGGCCAGCCACCTTGGCCGCCTGGAACACCAGGATGAAGGTGCCGCCGTAGTTGACGATGACCGAGATCAGGCCTGCCACGATGGGATGAAGGAGATCGTTGCAGCGAAGGCGCGCTGGCGAATGGATGGTTGGCATGTCTTGCAGTAGCTCTTGAAAATTGATCGGCCCTGGGGGCATTCGATTTATAGAATCGAAATGGACTGATATTCCCAGCCACTTTTCTGAAGGCATACAGACCAATTGTTCAAGCACGCCCAACTCGAATCCGTCAAGGCCTGGATCAGCGACCCCGCTCATGGCCTCTTGCCGCTGCATGCCCGCATCCAGCGAGCCCTGCGGCAGCTGATCCTCGATGGCGCGCTGGACGTGGGCCGGCGCCTGCCGGCATCGCGCGCCCTGGCCCAATCGCTGTCCGTCTCGCGCGATACGGTGGAGGCCGCCTATGGCCAGCTGCATGCCGAAGGCTTTATCGAACGACACACAGGCAGCGGCAGCTTTGTGTCCGAGCAGGTGCAGCGCCTTCCGGGGCGCGGCCTGATGCACAGCCCTGCAGTGCGCGCTCCTGTCTTGCGCTTGAGTCAGCGCGGCGCAGCCATGTTCGCGGGCGGTGGCCTGCGTGATTTCCTGGCGCCACGCGCTTTTGCGCCCGGTGTGCCGGAGACACGCAACTTTCCGCTTCAAACCTGGGAAAGGTTGCAGCGGCAGGTACTCAAGGAGCACGGCACCCGGGCTCTGCTGCACAGTCCGCCGCAGGGCACCGAGGCTTTGCGCCAGGCCATTGCCGCCTATGTCAATCTGGAGCGCGGCGCGCGCGCCACGCCCGAACGCGTGCTGGTGCTGACCAGTTCGCAACAGGCTCTGACCCTGTGCGCCAACGTGCTGCTGGACGCCGGTGATCGCATCTTCATCGAAGACCCGGTGTATCACGGCGCACGCAAAGCCTTCGATGCAGCGGGGCTGGAATGCGTGCCCGTGCCGCTGGATGCCGACGGCATGCAGGTGGATTTATTGCAAACCCTGTCCGCCGCCAGGGCGGTGTTCCTGACTCCCTCTCACCAGTTCCCGACGGGCACCACGCTGGCCCTGGATCGCCGGCTGGCCGCCATAGCCTGGGCGCAGCAGGAGCAGGCGTGGATCATCGAAGATGACTACGACAGTGAATTCCACTATGCCGGCAAGCCCAAGGCCTGCGTGCAGGGGCTCGATCAGCACGAGCGCACCATCTATATCGGCACCTTCACCAAGTCGATGTTCCCCGGGCTGCGCATAGGCTATATGGTGTTGCCGACTTCGCTGGTTGCCCCCATGACGGTGGCGCGGACCTTGCTTGATGGACACAGCGCACCCATTGCGCAATTGACGCTGGCGCGGTTCATCGAAGGCGGGCACCTGGGAGCACATGTGCGTACCATGCGCGCCGTCTATGCCGAGCGGCGTGACGTGCTGGCGCGGCTGGTGTGCGAGCATCTGGGGGATTTTCTGGAGCCGCGGGTGCCTGCGGGCGGCATGCAGATGCCGTGTACCTTGATCCGCGACATTTCCGAACGCACCGCAGTGGATTGCGCTCGCAGAGCAGGCATCGACCTGCTCGGGTTGACGCAGTTGCATGCATCGAGCCAGCACAAGGCGGGTTTCCTCATGGGATTTGCTGCTCACACCCCGCATGAGCTGGAAGTCGCTGCCAGGAAGCTGGCGCGCGTGTTGCGTGCGCTGTGCATCTGAGCGGCCGCACCCGCTCTGTACCCGATCCGGCACAAGCAGCCGGGCTCCGACGCCTCGCCGAGCTCGACGGCCTGCGCTTGTGTCGCATCGACAGCAGATCTGATGAGTCTGATTTTGCCTAGATGACTCCTCGCAAAGACCCGGACGGCGTCAGCCTGCCAGCTCCTGCAGCGCCGCCAGCAGCTGGTTCACATCCGCCTCGGTGTGCAGCGCCGACAGTGCGATGCGCAGCCGTGCCGTGCCCGCGGGCACGGTGGGAGGGCGAATCGCCGGCACCCACAGACCGCGGCGGCGCAGTCCTTCCATAAGGCTGAGCGCAGCGTCATTGCGGCCCACCACCAGTGCCTGCACGGCCGTTTCCGATGGCAAAAGCTGCCATCCCGTGCCCTGCAGCAAGGGCTGCAGGCCCGCGCGCAACTGGGCAATACGGGCCTGCAGCTGCTCGCGCAAAGCGCTGTGCTGCTCTATCAGCTGCAAGCTGGTCTGCAGGGCGCGCGCCAGCATCGCCGGTGCTGCGGTCGCAAAGGTGTAGCTGCGCGTTTTTTGCAGCAGCCACTCAATCAGCATTTCATGCCCTGCCACAAAGGCACCCGATACGCCGGCCGCCTTGCTCAGCGTGGCCATGTACAGCACGCGTGGCGAAGCCTTGGCCCCCGTCAGCCCTGCGACCGCCAGGCTGCCGCGGCCTTGCGGGCCGAGCACGCCAAAGCCGTGGGCATCGTCGAGCAGCAGCAGCGCGTCATGGCGCTCGCACAGGGCCAGCAGACCCTCGATATCAGCCACATTGCCGTCCATGCTGAAGACGGCATCGCTCACCACCAGCTTGCGCTGCAGCGGGCAAGCAGCCAGCAGCTGCTCCAATGCGTCCAGATCGCCATGCCCGAAACGGTGGATCTGGGCACGCGACAGACGACAGCCATCGATCAGGCTGGCGTGGTTCAGAGCGTCCGAAAAAATGGCGTCGCCCGCCCCCATCAGCGCCGGAATGATGCTGGCGTTGGTGGCAAACCCGGCATAGAAATAAAGCGCACGCGGCAGTTGCACAAAGCGGGCCAATTCCTCCTCCAGCGCAGCATTGGCCGTGCTATGGCCGTTGACCATGGGAGAGCCGCCCGAGCCCACGCCAAAGTCCTGCGCACCGGCGCAGGCCGCCTCAATCATGGCCGGGTGCTGGGCCAGCCCCAGATAGTCGTTGCTGCAGAACTGAAGCATGGGCTGCCCGTCGACCAGGATGCGCGCGCCTTGCAGGGGCGCTACGGTACGACGGGTACGGCGCAGCGCGGCGGCGTCCAGGGCAGCCAGCTGCTGTGGAATATCCTGCAGCCAGAAATTGGAAGATGCGGTCATTGCCATTCCTTGGGCAAAGAGAAACTGGTCAGACGAGGATCGGGAGTGGCCTGCCACGGAATATCGGCCAGCAGCGGCGCGCCAAGCCGTCCCAGCTGGTTGCGCAGCCAGTCCATGTTTTCCTCGGGCACCAGCATCTGCGGCTCCACACGGCTTGCCACCCAGCCCGCCAGCGGCAAGCCGGCGGCGCGAATCGCCTCGGCGGTCAGCACCGCATGGTTCAGGCAACCGAGCTTGAGGCCCACCACCAGCACCACGGGCAGCTGCAGCGCCACGGCCAGATCGGCAATGCAAAGAGAGTCCGACAACGGCACGCGCCAGCCGCCCGCGCCCTCGACCACCACGGCATCGGCCTGCGCGGCCAGCTGCCGGTAGGCGTCGAGAATCGGCGCCAGCGTCACCTCCACGCCTGCGCGCCGCGCCGCGATATGCGGCGACATGGGGTCGGGCAGCAGCACGGGGTTGTCCAGCGCTGCCGCCACGGCCAGCGTGGAGGCAGCGCGCAGGGCCACCGTGTCTTCGTTGACCCAGCCGCCCTGCCCGTCGGGATCGGCGCCTGCGGCCACGGCTTTCATGCCCACCACGCGCGGATGATGGCCTGCCAGTGCGTGCAGCAGCGCGCAGCTGGCCAGGGTCTTGCCCACACCGGTATCGGTGCCCGTGACGAAACAGCCGATCATGCTTCTGCCTTCTTCGCGGCAAGCTCCGCTTCCTGCTGCAAGGCGGTGTTCAGCGCGGCCAGCGCGGCCTGGCCCAGGTGGGCGATATCGGCATCGTCCAGCACATAGGGCGGCATGCAGTACAGCGTGCGTCCGATGGGGCGCAGCAGCAGGCCCAGATCCAGCGCCGCCTGGTGGTAGCGCTGCGCAAAGTCCGGCAAGGCGGTATCGACGTCCCAGGCCCAGATCATTCCCTGCTGGCGCGCGTTGCTGACGCGGGGGTAAGCATTCAGCCCGGCGAATGCCGCACTGATTTTCCGGGCCAGCTGCCGATTGGCGGCCAGCGGGTCCAGTTGCTCGAACAGCTCCAGCGTGGCCACGGCAGCGCGGCAGGCCAGGGGGTTTCCGGTATAGGAGTGCGAATGCAGAAAGCCGCGCGCAGCATCGTCGTCATAAAACGCGGCATAGACCTCATCAGTCGTCAGCACGGCAGACAAGGGCAGCGTGCCGCCGGTCAACCCTTTGGACAGGCAGATGAAGTCCGGCCTGATGCCGGCCTGCTGGTGGGCGAACAGGCTGCCGGTACGGCCAAAGCCCACGGCGATCTCGTCCACCACCAGATGCACCGCATAGCGGTCGCACAGCGCTCTGGCCAGGCGCAGGTATTCGGCATCGTGCATGGCCATGCCGGCAGCGCACTGCACCAGCGGCTCCAGAATCAGGGCCGCAGTCTCCTGGTGATGCGCTTGCAGCCAGGCCTCCAGGCCCTGTGCTGCGCGGCGAGCCACATCGGCAGCGGATTCGCCAGGCCGGGCCTGGCGTGCATCGGGGCTGGGCACGGTGGCCGACAGACGCACCAGGGGGCCATAGGCATCGCGAAACAGCGCAATATCGGTGACCGACAGCGCGCCTACGGTCTCGCCGTGGTAGCCGCCGGCCAGGCCCACGAAGCGGTGCTTGGCAGGATGCCCCTGGTTGCGCCAGTAATGGGCGCTCATCTTCAGTGCGATCTCGGTGGCCGAAGCGCCGTCGCTGCCGTAGAACGCATGGCCCAGGCCAGTCAGACCGGCCAGGCGCTCGGACAACTCGACCACGGGGGCGTGGGTGAAACCGGCCAGCATCACATGATCGAGCTTGTGCATCTGCTCGGTCAGCGCCGCCCGGATATGCGGATGCGAGTGACCGAACAAATTGACCCACCAGGAACTGATACCGTCCAGATAGCGGCGGCCATCGGTATCCACCAACCAGGGCCCGATGGCATGGTCAATGGCAATCGGCGGCGCAGCTTCGTGCCGCTTCATCTGGGTGCAAGGGTGCCAGACATGGCGCACGCTGCGGCTGGCAAGACTGTGGTCCATCAAAAACTCCTGAGGCGAATCACCGGCCTTGCCAGATCGCAGGCACGGCGGGGCCTGACCTGAGCAAGAGGCCAGGCCAGACAATCCGGAAAGACAAGCCCCCGGCGCGATGGCCGGGGAAGGTTCAGGGATCAGCGCGCGGCCGATGCCCCCAGGCCCTTGAGGCCCAGCTTGCGCATCAAGGTGGTATCGGCCTGCACATCGGGATTGCCGGTCACCAGCAGCTTGTCGCCGTAGAAGATGGAATTGGCCCCAGCCATGAAGCACAGGGTCTGCACAGCCTCACCCAGTTGCTGGCGGCCGGCCGACAGGCGCACGCGGGCCTTGGGCATGGTGATGCGCGCCACGGCAATCACACGGACAAAGTCCAGCGGATCCACCGGCTCGCTGTCGGCCAGCGGCGTGCCGGGCACGGGCACCAGGCTGTTGATGGGCACGGACTCGGGGTAGGGCTGCATATTCGCCAGCTGGGCAATCAGGCCGGCACGATGGACCTCGGTCTCGCCCATGCCGATGATGCCGCCGCAGCACACGCTGATGCCCGCATCGCGCACGGCAGACAGCGTGTCCAGCCGATCCTGGTACTGGCGCGTGCTGACCACATCCTTGTAATACTCGGGCGCGGTGTCGAGGTTGTGGTTGTAGTAGTCGAGACCCGCATCGCGCAGCGATGCCGCCTGATGGGGCTGCAGCATGCCCAGCGTGGCGCAGGTCTGCATGCCCAGGCCCTTCACCGCGCCGATCAGCTCGTTCATCTTCTCGATGTCACGGTCCTTGGGCGCACGCCAGGCGGCGCCCATGCAAAAGCGCGTGGCTCCGGCATCCTGAGCGGCCTTGGCGGCGCGGGTGACCTCCTCCACGCTCATCAGCTTCTCGGCCTTCACGCCCGTGTCGAACTCGGCCGACTGCGGGCAGTAGCCGCAGTTCTCGGGGCAGCCGCCGGTCTTGACGGACAGCAGGGTCGCCAGCTCGATCTCGCCCGCCGGCCAGTTCTCGCGATGCACGCTCTGAGCTCGGTGCAGCAAGTCCAGGAAAGGCATATCCAGCAGGGACTGCACGGCCTCCACGGGCCAGCGCTGCGTTTCGGGTACCGCAGCGGGCTTGGCCGGCGCATGCCAGTGCATGGTCTGGCTGCCGCAGGCGTCGGCTTGCTGTGCGTCGGCGTTGCGGGCTGGGTGGTCTTGCTCGGGCATGGAATGGGACATCGCGGTCTCTCCTCAATCGGGGGAATGCCGCGCATTTTGGGCAAAAAAATCAAGGATTTACAGAGCCCGCATGCAAATAGTTGACCACCAAAGAGTTGCAGCAAGAAGCGCTATTTTTGAATGCCACTTCGATGCATTTGACGGATTTTCAGCGCGCATTCGAAACAGCCAGCTATAACTTCCGTCAACTGCAGCCCTTGTGCGCTCAATTCAACGCAATGCACCAGATTCACGCTTTGGATTTCAACGAGGAAGAGCGTAGATATCGTCAAAAAACACGGTTTTTGGCGATTTTTACCCGGACATGGCCTGGCTCAGGGCCAAAAACGGTGCTGTGCCGTCCGTGCAAAGGCGGACAAACACCCAAAACTGGCGGATTTAATTCCCTCAACTCTTGTTGGACATTCACACCGAGCGCAAAAAAGCCGCAGCAAGGCTGCGGCTGGAGGGCGGGAGGCCCTGTCTCAGAAGGCGTGCGCCATGCCCACACCGAACGAAGTCCCCGAATCCGCGCCGTACTCGTAGCTCTTGCGGCCCAGACTGGCATAGAGCGTGGTGCGCTTGGACAGCGCGTAGTCGGCTCCCAGGGAGTAGAAATGATTGGTCTGCTCCTGCATGCGCTGGCGGCCGTAGCCGGCCTTCAGCGTGGTCTGCCCCATCTGATAGGTGGCACCCAGCGTCAGGGCCTTGGCCGAGAGTGCCGTCTGGGCCACGCGCGAGTAGTCCCAGGCGGCCATCACGGCGGCTGCGCCAAAGCGGTATTTGCCCGCGACAAAAGTGTCCTTGTCACCGCTGCCGTTGCGCTCGAAGGCCAGCATGCCGCTCAGGCTGTCCGAGTCATAGTTGAGAGAGGCCGAGTAACCGCGCCCCTCGCGGCGCAAGGTCAGCGGCACCTCGGTGCGCTCGGGCGAGGCGCTCAGATGCAGGGTGAATCCGCCCACCGTGGGCGAGTCGTAGAAGATGCCGTTGGCCATGCGCCCATACTCGGCCGTGCCGTTATTGCTGTAGCGGTCGGTAGGCGTGAGGTAGTGCCACTGATACCAGGCGGGTGAGGAAATGCGATTGAAGTTGGCCCAAGGGTCGAATTTCCAGTCCTGCGACCACATGGCCGACAGGGCGCGGCCCAGGCGCACGTGGCCAAAACCGCCTTGCAGGCCTACCGTGGACTCGTCGTGCCAGAACGGCTTGCTGCCCTGATCCTCCAGACGCCCGGTGTCGATATCGAAACGCGCACTCAGACGGAAGGTGACCTTGAGGCCGCCGCCCAGGTCTTCCCAGCCTGCAATGGCCAGATTGCTGCGCTGAATCGTGCCGGCCTGGGCCGTGCCATCAAAGCCGCGATAGATGCCGCCATCGATCAGGCCGCCAATACTGACGTTGGAAGACTGGGCTGCCGCAGGCAGCACGGCAGACAAAAGAGTGAAACATGTGGAACAAGCAATGCCAGTACGCAAGCGCATGCCGGTGGTTCTCCTTGAATTGTGAAGTCACTGCCCCCGCAGCCAGCCCTTGGCACAGCAGAAGACAGAGAAGGTCGAAGACCTGTGAGATGAGGCGATGACAGGCAGTCAGGCCCTGCCTGATGCACTGAAGACAGCCGGAACATGGCTGGCAGCGGGGCTGCCAATTCCGACCCAAGAAGCCCGCTCAAAAAGCAGGCAACGGGATGCATTATGAAAGTTGGGCCTTGGCAGAGTCCAGCCCTGCGTCAGCTTGGTTCAGCCGCTGCGCGCCACGCCGGAGGTGGCCCAGATGCGATTCATCTCGCTGCAAAACGGCTGGGCGCAAGGTGCCAGCCCCTGGTACTGACAGCCTTCGGTCATGCATAGATGCGAGCGGTGCTCGCTGCTGCGGCGCGGCACAGGCAGGGCATTGGCAGCCTGGGCCGCAGCCATCATCAGCCAGGGATCGGACTTGTTCTGCAGCAACTGCTGCACTTCCTGCGCCAGCGCCGGTGCGGGCAGGGCCAGGGGCAGAGCGGCCATCTGTGCCGGCGTCGCCTGAGCCGCGATCGCCGTGACGGGCTGCAGCTCCAGCCACAGTAATGCGCTGGTGGCAAGCGTGCTGGTCGCCGCCGATGACTGCGGCTGCACCACCAGCGCCAGAGGGCCGCTGCTCAGGACACCCGGATCCGCCATGGGCAGGCGCAGGGCCGTCCCCGGCGCCTGGGCTGCCGGGATGCTTGGCGCGCCCACAGCCTGCGCCCAGGCGGCGGGCACCTGCAGTGTCAGGGAAAAGCTGCGCTCGCCTTGCGGCGTGACCAGCGTGCCTTGCTGCACCAGCCAGTTCTGCAGCTGGGGCAGACGCGGTGCGGCAGCGCCACCTGCAGGTGCTGCCGCCATGCCCTGCTGCGCCTGCTCCAGCGCCACGGCCGCCGTGGGCGACAGGGCCGCCGCCGTCTGCAAAGCGGAGCTGGGCGGCTGTGCGCCAGACGCCGCAGCCTGCGCCAAGGCCTGCATCAGCGCAACCGACCCCTGCTGGCCGGCCAGCAGTTGCAAGGGCTGGGCCTGTCCCTGAAGGCTGACCTGAACCTGCGCGAGCAGGTTTTGCACAAACTGCTGCACGGCCGCTGGCAGGCCCTGACTGGGCCAGCTCGCCGCAGGCGCACCGGGCTGCGCTTGCACCTGCAGGGCCAGCTGAGCAATCAGATGCTCAAAGGCCTGGAGCTTGAGGTTCTGCAAGGTTTGCGGCGACCACTGCACCATGCTGGTCGCCGGGGGCACCGCTTGAGCGGCAGGCGGTTGCTGCGCTGCGGGAAGGTCCGGGACAGCGGCCGCTGCCACATTGCCGGTCTGCGCAGCCGCCTGAGCCGTGGGCACGGACACGGGCAGTACGGGGGCAACGGGTTGCAGTGGTGCAGTCATGCGGTCGTCGGTGGCGGGGCAGCAAAGCCGGAATCAGGCCATTGTGCCCGCCCCTGCGGATAAGAGCATCGGAAAAAGAGCTGCCAGCGCTTGTGGCTCCAGCACCAGGGCTGCCCAGGTCGTGCCGGAGCCGCATGGTTCACGCCTGCGATCCGAAGCGCGGGCCGGGGGCGAACCACTCCGGGCGGAATCAGGCTTCTGCCGGGTAGAACAGCTTGCGTGTGGTCGTGGCCTGCACGGCCTTGGCAATGGCACCGATATGGTCGGGTGTGGTGCCGCAGCAGCCGCCCACGATATTGACCAGACCTTCGGCCGCGAACTCGTGCACCAGACGGCTGGTGATCTCGGGTGTTTCGTCAAAGCCGGTGTCGCTCATGGGGTTGGGCAGGCCGGCATTGGGGTAGCAGCTGATGAAGGTGTCGGGAGCCGCCTTGGCCAGCTCCTGCACATAGGGACGCATCAGCGTGGCGCCCAGCGCGCAGTTCAGGCCCACGGACAGCGGGTTGCTATGGCGCACGCTGTGCCAGAAGGCCGTCACGGTCTGTCCACTCAGAATCCGGCCCGAGGCATCGGTCACCGTGCCGCTGATCATGATTGGCAGGCGCTCGCCGGTCTGCTCGAAGGCCTCGTCCACGGCAAACAGCGCGGCCTTGGCGTTGAGGGTGTCGAAGATGGTCTCGACCAGGATCACGTCAGCACCGCCTTCAATCAGCGCCAGCGTCTGCTCCAGATAGGCCTGGCGCAGCTGCTCGAAGGTGATGTTGCGCGCGGCAGGGTCGTTCACATCGGGGCTGATGGAGGCCGTCTTGGGCGTGGGGCCCAGGGCGCCGGCCACATAGCGCTTGTGATCGGGCGTGCTGTACTTGTCGCAGGCAGCACGCGCGAGCTGGGCGCTCTTGAGGTTCATCTCATAGGCAAGATCAGCCATGTGATAGTCCTCCTGCGCAATCGTGGTCGCACCAAAGGTGTTGGTCTCGATCAGATCGGCGCCGGCAGCCAGGTATTTCTCATGGATGTCGCCAATCACGTCGGGACGGGTCAGCGACAGCAGCTCGTTGTTGCCCTTGACGTCATGGGCGAAGTCCTTGAAGCGCTCGCCCGCACCGTCGGCACCGGCATAGCCTTCGCCGCGATACTGAGCCTCGCCCAGCTTGAAACGCTGAATCATGGTGCCCATGGCGCCGTCAAGAATGACGAGGCGCTTGGCAAGCGTTGCGGGCAGCTCCTGGGCTCGGGTGTAGGCGGGGGTGGGGTGCGACTGGCTCATAGACCGCCATTGTAGGAAAGCTGGCAGGCTTTGCCGGGCAGCCGGGCATTGCCCTGCTGCCAGCGCCTATTCCGATGGCAGGCCTGCCGGGTAGCGAGCCTTGGCCATGCGGAACGTCAGATTCCAGCGCTCATGGCCAAGCAGCGGGTGCTGGCCCGGCTTGAGCGGGGCGACACCGTGAAACACCAGGCGCGAGGGCCCGCCCCAGACCAGCACATCGCCATGGGTAAGCGCCAGGCGCCGGGTGGGACTCTGGCGCGTCAGCCCGCCCCAGAGAAAGCTGCAAGCCAGGCCCAGCGAGACCGAGACTATGGGCGCAGCAAAGTCGCTCTCGTCCTGGTCGCGGTGCAAGCCCATGCGCGCGCCCGGCTGATAGCGGTTGATCAGGCAGGCATCGGGCGCAAAACCCGGATAGCCGGCCAGCGCCGCAGCCCTGGCCGCCTGCTCGCCCAGAAAAGCCGGGATGGCAGGCCAGGGCTTGCCGGTTTGCGGATCGACGGCGCTGTAGCGGTAGCCCCGCAGATCCGAAATCCAGCCCCAGCCGCCGGCGTTGCTGATCGCCACCGACATGAATTTGCCCCCGGGCACCTGCATGGTGCGAAATGCGGCCCGCGCCTGCAAGGCCGTCACCTCGGCCACCCAGCGCTGCTCCTGGGCTGCCGCAAAGCCGCGCAGCAGCACGGCGCCGTCATCAATGATTTCGGCGGGCAAGGGGTCGACAGGAAACAGCGAAAGCGTCATTGCAACGCCATCATAGGCCTGGTCGGTGGCGGCCCCTCCCAGCCGCCAGCCAGCGCCTGATACAGCGCCACGGCGGCACGCAGGCCGCGCGCGCGGCTGTCGGCGGCCGCGTCCTGGGCCGCGTAGAGATCTCGCTGCGCGTCCAGCACCTCGTACAGGCCCACGCTGCCCAGGCGGTAGCGGCGCTGCGCGAGCTGCTCGGCGCGTGCGCGTTGCTCGGCAGCCTGGGCCAGATGGGCGTCCTCGGTGCGGGTGCGCGCCAGACCCACCAGGGCGTTTTCGGTGTCCTCCAGCGCCAGCAGCACGCTTTGCTGGTAGTGGGCCAGCGCGGCCTGGGCACCGGCTTCGCTGGCAGCGATGCGCGCGCGCACGCGGCCCACGTCGAGAAAAGACCAGTCCACACCCAGGAACACGCTGCGGCTGGCGCTGCCGGCCTCGAACAGCGCGCCCGCGCCAAGGGCAGAGCTGCCCAGCAGACCGCCCTGCGACAGGCGCGGGAACAGCTCTGCCGTGGCCACGCCCACCCGCGCCGTGGCGGCATGCAGACGCGCCTCGGCGGCGGCCACATCGGGGCGACGGCGCAGCAGCTCG
Organism: Comamonas sp. GW821-FHT11H03; assembly: GCF_058807955.1. Taxonomy (NCBI): domain Bacteria; kingdom Pseudomonadati; phylum Pseudomonadota; class Betaproteobacteria; order Burkholderiales; family Comamonadaceae; genus Comamonas; species Comamonas sp. GW821-FHT11H03. Next base: position 157,947 of record NZ_JBXARF010000009.1, on the reverse strand, counting down.
GCGGGCGTGCCGGGAGCGATGGTCTCGGGCAACTGCGGCAACGCGGCCGGCGCATCCAGCGCTGCGATCAGAGCCTCTGGCACCTGGCCGGCGAGCACGGCCAGCCGGTGCTGAGCCACGGCGATCCGGGCCTGCAGCGCCGGAATGCGCGAGCGCGTGGTCTCCAGCTGCGCCTGGGCGCGCGCCAGATCGAACTCGGTTCCGCTGCCATGCGCCAGCCGCAGTTGCACCAGGCGCAGTGTGTCCTGCTGATTGGCGGCATTGGCCTCGGCCAGATGCAGGCGCTGCTGCCAGCCGCGCAGATCGGCATAGCTGGCCGCGACCTGGGCCGCAATGACCACCTGCAGCGCAGCCAGATCGGCAGCGCTGGCGCGCAGGTCGGCGCTGCCGGCCTCGATGCTGCGGCGCACGCGACCGAACAGGTCCAGCTCCCAGCTCGCGTTGATGCCGGCGCTGTAGCTGCGCTGGCTGCGCGGCCCGCTTGGTGTCCCGCTTGGTGCCTGGCTTTCGCTGCGTCGTTGCTGCAGCGCCTGGCCCGACACGGTGAGCGTGGGCAGCTGATCAAGACGGTTTTCGCGCAGCAGGGCCTGGGCCGCATCCAGCCGCGCCAGCGCACCGCGCAGCTCCTGGTTGGCCCGCAGGGCCTGCTCGACCAGCTGCGTCAGTTGCTCATCCTGGAACTGACGCCAGAACGCGGCATCGAAGCCGGTTTCGGGAGAGGCCTGCTGCGGGACGGCGGACGGCTCGGCCCGCGCGAACTGCGCGCCAGCGGCGGGCAGCTCGGGCGCGCGGAAATCGGGGCCGACGGCGCAGCCGGCGAGCAAGGCCGAGAGGCCTGCCACGGCACATGCCAGCGCATGCCGGCGCAAGGGTTTGCGGATCTCAGACATGGCGGCCCTCCAGGGATGTGGGTGACACAGCAGAGGCCGGCTGGGCGGGCGGGCGAGCTGCCAGCGAACGGCCCGAGAGGCGGCGCAGCGTGACGTAGAACACCGGCGTGAGGAAGAGGCCGAACAGCGTCACGCCGAGCATGCCCGAGAACACCGTCACGCCCGTGGCCGCGCGCACCTCGCTGCCCGCGCCGCTGCCGATCAGCAAGGGCACGGCGCCCGCGATGAAGGCGATGGAGGTCATGACGATGGGTCGCAGCCGCAGACGGCAGGCCTGCAGCGCGGCATCGACGGTTGGCGAGCCGCGCATCTCCAGCTCGCGTGCGAACTCCACGATCAAAATCGCGTTCTTGCAGGCCAGTCCCATGAGCACCACCAGGCCCACCTGCACGAAGACATTGTTGTCCCCCCCGGCCAGCCACACGCCGAACAGCGCCGCGCAGATACACACGGGCACGATGAGGATCACGGCCAGCGGCAGGGTCCAGCTCTCGTAGAGCGCAGCCAGCACCAGAAACACCAGCATCACGGCGATCACGAAGACCACGGCTGCGGCATGGCTCTGCTCGACCTGCTGGTAGCTCAGGTCCGTCCAGGCCAGCTCGATGCCGCGCGGCAGCGTGCGCTGCGCGATCTCCTGCAGCCGGGTCAGCACCTCGGCCGAGGACAGCAGGCGCGGATCGGAGTCGCCGATCAGGTCGGCCGCCGGAAAGCCGTTGTAGCGCAGCACCGGATCGGGCCCGTAGCTGGGCTCCACGGTGACCATGGAGCCTATGGGCACCATCTCGCCGCGCGCGTTGCGCGTGCGCAGCTGGGCGATGTCCTCCACGGCCTGGCGGTAGTCGGCATCGGCCTGCAGCATCACGCGCCAGACGCGGCCGAAGGCGTTGAAGTCGTTGACATAGACCGAGCCCAGATAGGCCTGCAGGGTCTGGAACAGATCGGTCAGCGACACGCCCTGGGCCTTGGCCTTGATGCGGTCCACCTTGACTTCAAGCTGCGGGATATTGGACTGGTAGCTGCTGACCGGGTAGGTCATGCCCGGTGTCTTGGCGATCTCGGCCTGAAAGGCCTCAAGCGCCTGCTGCAGCGCTGCGTAGCCCAGGCCTGCGCGGTCCTGCAGGAACAGCGAATAGCCCGATCCGTTGCCCAGGCCCTGTATGGGCGGCGGCATCAGCGCATAGGCGAAGCCGCCCTCGAACTGCGCGAACTTGGCGCCCAGCTCGGCATTGATGGCCTCGGCGCTGCGGGTGCGCTCGCCAAAGGGCTTGAGCATGATGTAGGAGCTGCTCAGATTGGGCGTGGTCGTGGACTGCAGCGCATTGAAGCCCGCGAAGGCGGCGACCATGTCCACGCCATCCACGCTCTTGGCCGTCTCCACCATCTGACGCGTGAGCGCATCGGTGCGGTTCAGCGACGCCCCTTCGGGCAGCTTGGCACCGGCAAACAGGTAGAGCTTGTCCTGCATGGGGATGAAGCCCCCGGGCACGGCGTGAAACAGCACGGCCGTGGCCGCCAGCAGCGCCGCATAGACCGCGAACACCAGGCCGCGTCGGCGCAGCGAGCGGTCCACCGAGTTCTGGTAGCTGTGGGCGCTGCGATCGAAGAAGCGGTTGAAGGGCCGGAAGAGCCAGCCCAGGCCCTTGTCGATGACACGCGCCAGCGCGTCGCGCGGTGCGCCGTGCGGCTGCAGCAGCCTGGCCGCCAGTGCCGGCGACAGGGTCAGCGAGTTGATGGCCGAGATCACCGTGGAGATGGCAATCGTCACCGCGAACTGCTGGTAGAACTGGCCCGTGACGCCGCTGAGAAAAGCCATGGGCACGAAGACCGCGCACAGCACCAGGGCGATGGCGATGATGGGCCCCGAGACCTCCTTCATGGCCAGATGGGCTGCCTCCTGCGGGCTGTGGCCCAGCCCGATGTAGCGCTCCACGTTCTCGACCACGACGATGGCGTCGTCCACCACGATGCCGATCGCCAGCACCAGGCCGAACAAGGTCAGCGTGTTGATGGAGTAGCCCAGCAGGTACAGGCCCGCGAACGTGCCGATGATGGACACGGGCACGGCCAGCAGCGGAATGATGGAGGCGCGCCAGGTCTGCAAAAAGACGATGACCACCAGCACCACGAGGATCACGGCCTCGATCAGCGTGCTCTGCACTGCCTTGATCGAGTCGCGCACAAAGACCGTGGGGTCCCAGACGGACTCGAAGGCCACGCCTTCGGGAAGATCCTTCGAGAGCCGATCCATCGCCGCGTAGACCTGCTCGGCCACGCCCAGCGCATTCGCGCCCGGCGACAGGAAGATGCCCACGGCAGCCATGTTCTTTTTGTCGCTCCACGAGCGCAGCGTGTAGTCGCTGGCGCCCAGCTCGATACGCGCCACGTCGGCCAGACGCACGACCTGGCCGCCTTCGCCGCTCTTGAGCACGATGGAGCCGAACTCCTCGGCCGTCTTCAGCCGCCCGCGCACATTGATGGACAGCAGCTTGTCGGACTTCTGCGCACTGGGCTCGGCGCCCAGCTGACCAGCCGAGACCTGGATGTTCTGCTCGCGGATGGCGGCGATCACCTCGCCGGCCGTGAGCTGGCGTGCCGCCACCTTGTGCGGCTCCAGCCAGACGCGCATCGCATAGTCGCCCGCGCCGTAGATGCCCACGTCGCCCACGCCGGGAATGCGTGCCAGCACATCCTTGATCTTGAGCGTGACATGGTTGCGCAGGTACAGCGCGTCATGCTGGCCATCCTTGGAGACCAGGCCCACGTACATCAGCGGCGTGGACGCCTGCTTCTGCGTGGTCACGCCGAACTGCCGCACTTCCTCGGGTAGCCGGCTCTGGGCCTGGCTGACACGGTTTTGCACGCGCACGGCGGCGGTGTCGGGATCGATCTCGGGGCGGAAGGTGGCAACCACCTGCAGGCTGCCGTCGGACGCCGCGACCGACTTCATGTACATCAGGCCTTCGACCCCGTTGATGGCTTCCTCCAGCGGCACGGCCACCGACTCGGCGACCTCCTTGGGATTGGCGCCCGGATAGGTGGCGCGCACCACCACGCTGGGCGGCACGACCTCGGGATATTCGCCCACCGGCAGCTGCGGAATGGCCACCAGGCCGACGGCGAGCATGATGATGGAGAGCACGACCGCGAAGATGGGCCGGTCTATGAAAAATTTGGAGAAGTCCATGGCACTCCCCCTTACTGCGCAGCGGCCGGCGCAGGCGGCACGGGCGGCACGGCCGCAGCCGCCACCGGCCTGGGATTGACGGGCATGCCGGGGTAGTAGATGCGCTGCACGCCGCCCACCACCAGCCGGTCACCTGCGGCCAGTCCCTTTTCCACCAGTCGCCGGCCATCGACCATGCGACCCAGCGTGAGGTCGCGACGCTCGGCCAGATTGCCTTCGCCCACCACATAGACGTACTTGCGGTCCTGGTCGGTGAGCACGGCCTTGTCGTCGATCAGCAGCGCCTGGGGCTCGGCCCCCTGCCGCTGCGGGCCGCTTTGCATCTGCACGCGTGCGAACAGGCCCGGCGTCAGCGTCCGCTCGGGGTTGGCCAGGCGCGCGCGCAGGCGCATGGTGCCCGTGCCCGGCTGCAGCTGGTTGTCGCTGAAGTCCAGCGTGCCGGTATGGGCGAAGCCGCTGTCGCCGACCAGGGCGATGCGCACCGCGCGGCCCTGGTCGGCCAGACCGGCCAGACCTGACTTCTGGTAGCGCAGAAAGCTGTGCTCGTCGGCATCGAAATACACATACACCGGGTCCTGCGAGACCAGGGTGGTCAGCACGCTCTGGTCGGCCTGGGCCAGGTTGCCCACGGTGAGCAGGGCGCGGCTGGTACGGCCCGTGATGGGCGCGCGCACCTCGGTGAAGTCGAGCTGCAGCCGTGCGGTGGCCAGCTCGGCCTCGGCCGCACGCACCTGGGCCGTGGCCTGGGCCAGCGTTGCGGAGCGCGTGTCGGCCTCCTCGCGCGAGACCGCATTCCCCGCCACCAGCTGGCGCGCGCGCTGGTCCTGCGTCTGCGCCAGCCCGGCAGCGGCACGCGCGCGTTCGAGCTGGGCCTGGGCGCTGGCCAGGGCCGCGCGATAGGGCCGCTGGTCGATCACGAACAGCAGCTGGCCCTTCTTCACCTCCTGGCCCTCGGCGAAGGCGATGCGCTCGATATAGCCCGACACGCGTGAGCGCAGCTGCACCGAATCCACGGCCTCGATGCGGCCGTTGAACTCGTCCCAGGGGCGTATGGCCTGCAAGGCGACCTCGGCCACCTGCACCTCGGGCGCGGGCGGCGGGCCGTTGCCGGCATGGGCATCGCCCGCGCCGGGACGGCCGCAGCCAGACAACAGGGCCAGCGCCGCGAGGCCGCCGGCCAGCAGCAAGGGCCGCAGCGGCGGCGTGGAGTGGACTGACATATGGACTCTCCCTGAATGAATGCGCCTGCCCTGCTGGCGGCAGCAGGCCTGACGGAACGGCCGCCTCTGCCGATAAGGTGCAGGAGCAGCCAGGCTTGTGAAAAGCATTGGCAGGCCGCTGGGGGAGATTCAATAAAGATAGCTTCTATCGCTTTCTAACAAACGACTTCAGACACAAAACTATCTGAAATTGTTTTTCATCAAGCGGATACAGCTATGAATATCAGAAGAACTCCGACCAGCGCATGGGCCGTTGATTGCGGCTCCACCGGCTATCGATCATAATGGCGGCATTCTTCAAGTTCAAGTGAACTTTAAGTCAAGCCCCGGAGAAAGACATCATGAAAATTGAGGATGATCCGCTGATGAGCATCAGCGACTTCGCACAGCGCAGCGGCGTCAACGCATCGGCGCTGCGCTTCTACGAGTCGCTGGGTCTGATCGAATCGGTGCGCAGCAGCGGCGGAAGGCGGCGCTACCACCGCTCGGGCCTGCGGCGCATCGCCTACATCGTGTTTGCGCAGCGCGTGGGGTTCACGCTGGAGGAGATTGCCGCGCAGCTGGCGCGGCTGCCGACGCGGCATGTGCCCACGGGCGGCGACTGGCAGAAGATGTCGCGCATCTGGCAGCAGCGGCTGGACGAGCGCATCGACGAGTTGCAGCGTCTGCGCGACAGCTTGAACCAGTGCATAGGCTGTGGCTGCCTGTCGCTCAAGGTCTGCAGCATGTACAACCCCGGCGACCAATGCCAGCGCGGCGGCCCGGGGCCGCGCCGCTGGCTAGGCGACGAGCTGCAGGCCGAAGGCCACTAGCCTCGGCTCAGCGGCCGCTGGCTTGGGCGAAGGCCAGAGCAGCCTGCAGCAGACGCTGCATGGTGGGCTGGATGCGCGCCGCGACCTCGGGCAGGTAGTCAAACGGCATCTGCTCCTGCATATAGCTGGACTGCGTCATCTCCAGCTGCACGGCATGAAAGCCCTGCTCCGGCTGGCCATAGTTGCGCGTGATGAAGCCGCCCTTGAAGCGGCCATTGAGCACGCTGGTGTGACCCGGTGCCTGCTGCGCGATGTCCAGCAGCTGCTGGGCCAGTGCCGGCGCGCAGCTCTTGCCGTCGGCGGTGCCCAGGTTCAGGTCGGGCAGCTTGCCCTCGAAAAAGCGCGGCAGCACCGAGCGGATGCTGTGGGCATCCCACAGCATGGCCACGCCATGCTGGCTCTTGATGCGATCGAGCTCGGCGCGCAGCTGCGCGTGATAGGGCTGCCAGTAAAGCTCGCGGCGGCGGGCGACTTCCGCCTCGTCGGGCTCCAGGTCCTTGCTCGCATACAGGGGCTTGCTGTCGAAGCCGTCAACCGGGCACAGCCCGGTCACGCTCTGGCCCGGATAGAGGCTGGCACCATCGGGCGGACGGTTCAGGTCGATGACATAGCGCGAATGCGTGGCGACCAGCATGGATGCGCCCAGTGCCTTGGCGAAGTCGTAGAGCTGCGGCATGTGCCAGTCGGTGTCGTGGACTTCGCGCCCTTCGGGCGTGAGCCGGGCCGCAATGTCGGCCGGCACATGGGTGCCAGTATGCGGCATGGAAATCAGCAGCGGTGCCGTACCCTGGTGAAAGACAAAGGGGGCGATGGCTTGGCTCATGGAGCGTCTCTCTTGTGTCAAAAATCTGATGGCAAGCCGCGCTCAGGCGCCTTGCAGCAATGCCTTGCGGGCCTGGACAAAACCCTGTTGCGCAACCTCGTGCAGCGCATGGCGGCCGGCCTGCACACGCTGCTGGCCGCGAACCCAGACATCGGCAATGGCCGAAGTGCGATGGCTGGCAAACACATGGGCCGCATGGCCGCTGTCGGCCGGCAGACCGTTGAGGGCCACATGCCGGGCATCGAGCACCACGAAGTCGGCCTGCTGGCCCACGGCCAGACCGGCAATGGCACGGCCCGAGGCCTGGGCACCGCCGGCCACCGACTGCAAGGTCATGGAGGTCGCCACCTGGGGCTGGGCGCCGCCGCCAAGCACATTGCGCTGACGCAAGCTCAGGCGCTGGCTGTATTCGAGCATCAGCAGCTCTTCGGCCGCATTGACCGTGGCGTGGCTGTCCGAGCCAATGCCCCAGCGGCCGCCATGCCTGAGCCACGCCGGCATGTCGAAAATTCCGTCGCCGAGGTTGGCTTCGGTGGTGGGGCAGATGCCGGCCACGGCCGCGCTGCGGGCCGCGCCTGCATATTCCTCGGGCGTCATGTGCGTGGCATGGATCAGGCACCAGCGCGCATCGACGGGCGCATGATCGAGCAGCCATTGCACGGGGCGCTGACCGCTCCAGGCCAGGCAGTCATCCACCTCCTGGGTCTGCTCGGCGATATGGATGTGCACGACCGCCTTGGGCAGCATGGCATGCAGGCCCGCGAGCGCGGTCTTGAGGCTGTCCGGGGGCACGGCCCGCAGCGAGTGCGGAGCCAGGCCCAGAGCGGCCTGCTGCGCCCTGGTCGCGGGCTCCAGTTGCTGCAGCAGGCAGAGCATATTGTCCGTGCTGCGAATGAAGCGGGCCTGATCCTCGCGAGGCGGCAGCCCCCCGAAGCCGCTGGTCTGATAGAGCACGGGCAGCAAGGTCATGCCGATGCCCGTCTTCTGCGCCGCACGCAGCAGCGCCAGGGACAGGCTGGCATCGTTGGCATAGGGCTTGCCGCCCACATCATGGTGCACATAGTGGAACTCGCACACCGAGGTGTAGCCGGCCTCCAGCATTTCCAGGTACAGCCAGGTTGCGATCGCCTCCAGCGCCTCGGGCGTCATGCGGTTGGCAAAGCCGTACATCAGCTTGCGCCAGCTCCAGAAGCTGTCCTGCGCCTGGCCGCGGAACTCGGTCAGCCCGCCGAAGGCGCGCTGGAAAGCATGCGAGTGCAGATTGGGCATGCCGGGGATCACCGGACCAGCGGCGCGGATGGCGGTATCGACCTCGCCGGCCTCGCCGCTTTGCGGATCTACATCGGTGAGCACCTCGGCCAGACGCCCGCTCTCATCCCAGCTCAGCAGGACGTTGCGCGCCCACCCCGTGGGCAGTAAGGCGTCTTCGGCAAAGAGTGTGCCGCTGGAGAAGGAAGAGTGCATGATCATTTCGAACTGCCTGAAGGAGATGAAGCCAAACGCTGGCCACGGGCCGCAAGCGCCAGCGCAGCCACGGCCAGCAAGGCCAGCGCGGCGCTGACCTGGATGGCCAGGGTGTAGCCGCCAGTCTGGTCGAACACCCAGCCGGACGCGCTGGCACCGGCGACTGCCGCCAGACCCACGCTGATGTAGAGAATGCCCAAAATGGACCCCAGCCGCAAGGTGCCGAACCACTGGGCGGCTAGGACGGGAAACAGGGCGATGCAGCCGCCGTGCGCCGCGCCGAACAGCAGGGAAAAAACGGCCAGCGCAGCCCAGCCGTGGGCCTGCCACCACAGCAGGTGCAGCAGGGCCAGAAAAAGGCTCAGCCCCATGAGCAGACGCAGCGCACCCAGCCGGTCGCCGAGACCGCCCAGCAGCGGTCGGCCCAGCACATTGCCGGCGCCTATCAGGGCGATCAGCCACTGGCTTGAAACAACATCGATATCCAGGCCCTGGGCCATGGGAGCGATATGCACCAAGGCGGCAAACAGGCTCACCGAAGCCAGGAAAATGGCGAGGAAAAACCAGCCGAAGCTGCTGCTGCGCAAGGCCTGGGACAGCTCCATGCCCTGCGCCTTGGCTGCGGCCTGGGCAGGGTGAGGATCACCGTCGCAGCTCAGGCCCAGCTGCGAAGGCTGGCCGACCATGGACAGCGCGGCCGGCAGTCCCAGCAGCAAGATGGCCAGCGCGAACCACTGCATGGCGATCTGCCAGCTCTGCTGCTCCAGCAGCCAGCCCGCAAACAGCGGCGCGGTGAACGTGCCGACACCGGTGCCGGCCGAGGCCAGGCCGGAGGCACGGCTGCGCAGCCGTATGAACCAGCGCTGCACGGCCACCAGGGCCGGTACGTAGATCAGGCCCACGCCGCCGCCCACGAACAGGCCAAAAACCACGAACAGCTGCGCCAGCGAGCGGGTCTGACTGGCCAGCGCAAAGCCTGTGGCCAGCAGCAAGATCCCCGCACCGGTCACGCGACGCAGGCCTATGCGGTCGGCCAGGGGGCCGGCAACGGCTCCCACGCAGTAATACAGCAAAGCCGTCACGGCGAACAGCGAGCCCACCGAGAAACGGCCCGCATCGAACTGCGTCTGGATGCTCTTGAAAAAAGCGCCAAAGGAATAAGCGGCACCGAAGGCCAGGGCGAGCAGGCCATGGGCCGCCGCAACAATCGTCCACCCCCGGAACAGCTTCATGGCTCAGACCTCGAGCGCGGCCAGCAAGGCCTGCACAAAACGCGCGTTGTCGCCTTCGGTACCTATGGACACGCGCAGGAAATGCTCGAATCCGGGCTCCTTCCAGGGCTTGACGATCACGCCCTGCCTGAGCAGCGCCTCGGCCACCGGGGCATTGGGACGGCCCAGGTCGAGAAACAGGAAGTTGGCGACCGAGGGGGCAATGCGCAGGCCTTGCAGCGGCCGGCCCGGCCCGGCCAGCGCCAGCAGCTGTCTGCGCAGATCTTCGCGCAGCGCCACCGTGGTCGCCACACCGCTGCGCATGTGCGCAGGATCGTTCCAGGCTGCCAGCGCCGCACGCTGGGCCGCCATGTTCACGTTGAAGGGCGAGCGCACCTTGTCCATCAGGCCCACCAGCTCGGCGCTGTCGGCCATGCCGTAGCCCACGCGCAGGCCGGCCAGGCCCCAGGCCTTGGAGAAGGTGCGCAGCACGATCCAGGGCCCGACCCGAGCCTCCAGCATGGCCAGCACATCGGGGTAGTCATCGTCATGCAGCGCGTATTCGTAATAGGCCTCGTCCACCACCAGCACGGTGTGGGCGGGCGTGGCTTCCAGCACCTGCGCAAATTGCGCCGCATCCAGCATGCAGCCCACGGGGTTGGACGGGTTGGGCAGGAAGGCGATCTTGGGGGCCTTGGCCACGGCTGCGCACCAGCGGGACACATCGAAGCCCAGCTCGTCGTTCAGCTCAAGGAGCTCAACCTCCGCGCCCATCATCTTGGGATAGATTTCGTGCAGGCCGAACACGGGGCGCTGGGTCACCACCAGATCGCCGGGGGCGAGAAAGACCTCGCAGAGAATCTTGATCAGGTCTTCCGAGCCGTCGCCGAACACCAGCCGCCCGGCGGGCAGCCCCGTGCGCTCGGCAATGGCTTCGCGCAAGGCCGTGCAGTTGGCATCGGGATAGTTACCCACATCGTCGGCCACCTCGGCAATCGCCCGGCGCACCGAGGCGCTGACGCCAAAAGGGTTCTCGTTGCTGGCCAGTCGCGCAATATCGGTCACACCATAGCGCGCCCGCACCGCTTCATTGGACAGGCCGGCGTTGTATGCGGGCAGCGGGCGAACCTGGGCACGGGCCAGCGAGGCCACCAGAGCATTCGTCATAGATCAAACACCTTTCCGGGATTCATCAGGCCCAGGGGATCGAGGGCCAGCTTGATGGCCCGCATCGCCGCCAGCTCTGCGGGCGTGCGGCTGTTGCTCAGATAAGGCTTCTTGTGCAGGCCGATGCCGTGCTCTGCGGAGACGCTGCCCTGCATCTCGCCCACGATGCGGTAGAGAAGCTCCTCCACCTGCTCGCATTCGCCGTTGACGGTCTTGCCATCCACCGAGACATGGAGATTGCCGTCGCCCACATGGCCGAAGTACAGCGCCTGGTGAGCAGGCCAGCGAGCGGCAAACGCCTGCATGCAGGCTTGGGCAAAACGGCCGATGTCGGCCTGGGGCAGGCTCACGTCGAAGTTGATTGCGGGATGCATATTGTTGTTGAGCTCGGCCGGTGCCTCGCGCAGCTTCCACAGCTGCTGCACCTGGGCGACCGACTGGGCCACGATGGCATCGAGCACCTCGCCGGCTTCCATGGCCTCCTCAAGCACCTGCTGCACATCGCCTTGCAGCTGCGCCTCGTCCTTGCCGTCCACATTGATCAGGGCCAGCAAGGGGTAGCGCTGTTCAAAAGGCGCGGCGAGCTTGAGCCAGGCCATGGAGGCCTGCACAAAGCTGTCCCACATCAGCTCGTAGGCCGCGACGCTGTTGCCGAAACGCGATTGCATGCGCTTGAGCACGGCCAGCGCCGAGTCGAAATCGGGCATGGCCACCAGCGTCGTGGCCGTGGCCTGGGGCGCGGGACGCAGGCGCAGCAGCACGCGCGTGATGATGCCCAGCGTGCCTTCGGCACCGATGAAGAACTGCTTGAGGTCGTAGCCCGTGTTGTTCTTGATCATGGGGCGCAGCATGGGCAGCACCGTGCCGTCGGCCAGCACCACCTCCAGGCCCAGCACCTGCTCGCGCATCATGCCGTGCTGCAGCACGCCGTTGCCACCCGCGTTGGTGGAGACATTGCCGCCGATCTGGCAGCTGCCGCGAGCGCCGAGATCCACGCCGAACACCATGCCGACATCGACGGCCGCCTCCTGCACGGCTTGCAGGGTGACGCCGGCCTGCACCTGCATCAGTCCGGTCTTGGCATCGATGTTCTCGATGCGATTCATGCGATCCAGCGACAGGGCCACGGCCCCCTCCATCGGAACTGCGGCACCGGCCAGGCCGGTCAGACCGCCCTGCGGGACCACCGCAATCCTGTGGGCGCTGCACAGGCGCATGACCGCGCTGACTTCCTGCGTGGTGCGTGGGCGCACCAGCGCCAATGGCTGGCGGGGCGGCGTGCCGCTCCAGTCGGTGCGGCAACGCTCGGGCGTGTCCGTGCCGCGCAGCACCACGTCGGCCCCCAGAGTGGAGATCAGTTCATTGAGAAATTGTTCGTGAGACATCAGCAACCTTTCGCGCTCCCCGCATTCAGGCTTTGGCTTGCTGTGCAATCAGGCCCTGGCGCACCACCGTGCAGTCAGGCTTGTTGCCGAACCAGTAGGCCAGCTCTGCTGCCTGCTGCACGGGCCAGAGCACGAAATTGGCGGGGCGACCCACGGCAATCAGTCCTTGCTCGTCCTGCAGGCCCAGAGCCTGCGCGGCGTGCCGGGTGATACCGGCCAGAGCCTCGGGAACCGTCAGACGGAACAGCGTGCAAGCCATGTTGGCCATGAGCAGCAAGCTCAAGCACGGGGAGGTACCCGGATTGTGATCGGTAGAAACGGCCATCGGGACCTTGGCGGCCCTTAATTCCTCAATCGGGGGCACTTTGGTGTCGCGCAGCGTGTAGAAGGCCCCGGGCAGCAGCACGGCCACGGTACCGGCCTTCTGCATCTCGGCGATGCCGTGCTCGGACAGATGCTCGATATGGTCGCAGGACAGCGCGCCATAGCGGGCCGCGAGGGCGGCACCCTCCATATTCGACAGCTGCTCGGCATGCAGCTTGACGGGCAGGCCCAATGCCTTGGCCGCCTGGAAGACCTGCTCGGTCTCGGCCAGCGAGAAGGCGATGCGTTCGCAGAACACGTCGACGGCATCGATCAGGCCTTCGGCGGCCAGCGCCGGCAGCATGTGCTCGCAGACCAGATCCGTGTATTCCTGGCTGCGGCCCGCGTACTCGGGCGGCAGCGCATGGGCCCCTAAAAACGTGGTGCGCACGGTCACGGCACACCGCTCGCCCAGGCGCCGTGCGGCGCGCAGCTGCTTGCGCTCGTGCTCGAGCGCCAGGCCGTAGCCCGACTTGATCTCGATGGCCGTCACGCCTTCGGCCAGCAACTGCTCAAGACGCGGCAGCGCCAGCGCCACCAGCTCGTCCTCCGACGCTTCGCGCGTGGCCCTGACGCTGGAGACGATGCCGCCGCCGGCCCGGGCCACTTCCTCGTAGCTGGCACCGGCCAGGCGCATGGCGAATTCGTTGGCACGCTCGCCACCATAGACCAGATGGGTGTGGCAGTCGATCAGGCCCGGCGTGGCCAGGCGCCCTGCGCCATCGTGCCTGGGCAGCGCCTGGTACTCGGCAGGCATGGCGTCCTGCGGGCCCACCCAGACCATGCGGCCCTGCTGCACCACGATGCAGGCCAGCGTGCCCTCGGCAATATCCGCCACCTCGGAGACATACAGCTGCGGCGCCAGACGCAGGTTGTGCCAGCAGCCGTCGGCAGAGACTGCGGGATGGGGATTAGCTTGCGCCATGGCGATGCTCCTCGTGTTCGATGACGACAATTCAAACCATGAAGCTCCTTATTTCATAGCTTCATGCGCTTGCCTCTATTGATTTTCCATATCAATACGCATTGAAATGACCAACCAAAGAGCGCAAGCTGCTCCTGTTTTAACTGTGCGGTGTCAGGCTGACCATGATCAGCCTGGCCTGCTCAGCCTGCGCGACCAGCGGCTCGGGCCGGACGCTGCTCCACCACAGGCCCTGGCCGGCTTGCAGTATCCGCCCGTCGGCGCATTTCCAGCCACCTTGCAACACCATGCAAAGCCCTGCGTCGCTCAGCCCCGCCTCGGCCTGGCCGCCGAGCTGCTCCAGCCGGGCCGACCATTGCCCGCGCCGGGTCATGACATTGAAGTCGCTGGACGGGCCGCCCAGCAGATCGCAATCGAGCGCCATATCGCCCGAAAAGGCGAATGGCTGCCAGCGCTCGGTCAATGCATGCTCAAGCCCGGTCTGGGCGCTGTGCAGCCGCACCCCGTCGCCATCGAGCAGCATGATCTGGCGGTCTATGCCCGCGAATGCCGAAAACGGGCCGGCCTGGGCAATCGTGGCCACGCTCACGCGCCAGCCAAAGCTGTCCATGCCCGCGCCCTGCGGCCAGCAGACAATCTCGCGCGTGCTGCCGCCCCCGTTCTTCCACGGGCTGGGCGCAATCTGGTTCAGGTCAAAGCGTTGCATCGAAGACTGTTGTGAGTGAGGCCGAAGCTCTAAAAACAAGCACGCCCCAGGTGCGGGACGCCCAGCAAGGGCCGTCCCGCAGCAAAGGGCGTCGTCCCCCTGGGGGGAGGCGGCGGGGCCGCTCAGGGGGGACGACGTTACTTCACCATCGGCAGATTCAAGCCATGGCGCTTGGACGCTTGCACGGCAATCTCGTAGCCTGCATCGGCATGGCGCATCACGCCGGTGGCGGGATCGTTCCAGAGCACGCGATTCAGGCGGGCCGCAGCCTCGTCCGTGCCATCGGCCACGATCACCACGCCGGCGTGTTGCGAGTAGCCCATGCCCACGCCACCGCCGTGGTGCAGGCTGACCCAGGTGGCGCCGCCCGCAGTGTTGAGCAGGGCGTTGAGCAGCGGCCAGTCGGAGACGGCGTCGGTGCCGTCCTTCATGGCTTCGGTCTCGCGGTTGGGGCTGGCCACCGAGCCGCAGTCCAGGTGGTCGCGGCCGATGACGATGGGGGCCTTGAGTTCGCCGTTCTTGACCATTTCATTGAAGGCCAGGGCCGCCTTGTGGCGCTCGCCCAGACCCAGCCAGCAGATGCGCGAGGGCAGGCCCTGGAAGGCAATGCGCTCCCTGGCCATGTCCAGCCAGCGGTGGGTGTGCTTGTTCTCGGGGAACAGCTCCTTGATCTTGGCATCGGTCTTGTAGATGTCCTCGGGGTCGCCGGACAGCGCCACCCAGCGAAACGGTCCCTTGCCTTCGCAGAACAGCGGACGGATGTAGGCGGGCACAAAGCCGGGGAAGTCGAAGGCGTTCTTCACGCCCTCGTCCAGGGCCACCTGGCGGATGTTGTTGCCATAGTCCACCGTGGGAATGCCCATGGCCTGGAAGTCCAGCATGGCCTGCACATGCTGGGCGCAGCCCTGGGCAGCAGCCTTCTTGAGCGTGGGGTGCTGGCCGGGGTCGGCTGCAGCAGCGTTCCATTGCTCCACGCTCCAGCCCGCGGGCAGGTAGCCGTTGATCAGGTCGTGGGCCGAGGTCTGGTCGGTCACGATGTCGGGACGGATGCCGCCGGCCTTGGCGCGCCTGACCAGCTCGGGCAGGACTTCGGCCGCATTGCCCAGCAGCGCGATGGAGACGGCCTCGCCCTTTTCGGTGTGATGCTTGATCAGTGCCAGCGCGTCGTCGATATCCTTGGCCTGCTTGTCCACATAGCGGGTGCGCAGGCGGAAGTCGATGCTGGACTGCTTGCATTCGATGGCCAGCACGCAGGCACCAGCCAGCACGCCGGCCAGCGGCTGGGCGCCGCCCATGCCGCCCAGGCCGGCGGTGAGAATCCACTTGCCGGTCAGGTCGTTGTTGTAGTGCTGGCGACCGGCTTCGACAAAGGTCTCGAAGGTGCCCTGCACGATGCCCTGGGCACCGATGTAGATCCAGCTGCCGGCCGTCATCTGGCCGTACATGAACAGGCCCTGCTGATCGAGCTCGTTGAACTTCTCCCAGTTGGCCCACTTGGGCACCAGATTGGAGTTGGCCAGCAGCACGCGCGGCGCATCGGGGTGGGTCTTGAACACGCCCACGGGCTTGCCCGACTGGATCAGCAGCGATTCGTCGGCTTCGAGCTTCCTGAGCTGGGCCAGGATCTCGTCATAGCACTCCCAGTTGCGGGCCGCGCGGCCGATGCCGCCGTAGACGACCAGGGCCTTGGGGTTCTCGGCCACATCCGGGTCCAGGTTGTTCTGGATCATGCGATAGGCCGCTTCGGCGAGCCAGTTCTTGCAGTGCAGCTCGCTGCCGCGCGGGGCGCGGATTTCTCGGCTGGCGTCGTAGCGGGGGTCTTGCTTGGCCGCGCTGATGATGGCGTCGTTGGCGTTCATGATCGTATCCTTCAAGAATGGATGGGAGGATTCAGCCGGCTTGCACGGCGTAAGTGGTAGCGGCAAAGCTCTTGTCTGCGTCCGTGGGCGCAGCTTGAACCTGGCTGGGGTAAATCATCTGGCTGGGCACGTTCATGCTTTTCCTGGCCAGCGGGTAGTAGACGAGCGAGGTGACTATCAGGCTCACGATCCACGAGATGTCGGCCCCGTTCATGGCCTTGGCCAGCGGGCCCACATACATGGCCTGGTTGATGAAGGGTATCTGCACCGCAACGCCCATCACATAGCAGGACAGGGCCGTCCAGTTGTAGGCGCCATAGCGGCCCTGGCTGTCATACAGCGCCGGGATGTCCACTTTTTCCTTGGAGACCAGGTAGTAGTCCACCAGATTCACGGCACTCCAGGGAACGAACACGGTGAGCAGCAGCAGCACGAAGTTCTTGAACGTGGACAGGAAGTTGGAGCTCGCCAGCAGGGCCACCAGCACCGTCACCAGCACAAAGCCCAGGATGTAGAGCAGACGCGATGTCGCAGTGAACTGCTTTTTGCGATTGAAGGCACTGACCGTTGTCAGCACGGTCATGAAGCCGCCATAGGCATTGAGGCAGTTCACGGTGAGCTTGCCGGTGACGATGACCAGGTAGATCACCACGGCCAGCGGGCCGGCCAGCTGGCCCATGAAGCCGACCTGGTTCTTGATGAAGTTGGCGCCCAGGGCGGCCACCAGCACGCCGAAGGTCATGGCCAGCTGCGAGCTGATGACGCTGCCGCTGAACGTGGTCCAGAAGGTGGCGGCCGTCGAGGTCCTGGTGGGCAGATAGCGCGAATAGTCAGCCACATAGGGGGCAAACGTCATCTGCCAGCCTGCCGACAAGGCCATGGCCGTGAGAAAGCTGGCCCAGGTGAAAGGCTTCTGGCCGAATGCCGAGACCACATCGAACTGGTGGCACAGCTGCCAGGCCAGATAGCCAAAGCCCAGAATGCCGACCACGGTGGAGATGCGCCCCACCACGTGGATGAGCCGGTAGCCCACCACCGCGACCAGGGCCGTGAGCGCGCCGAAGATGATGATGCCGGCTGCGGGACTGTGAAAGCCGAACATCAGATTGATGGCCTGGCCCGAGAGCACGGTGCCCGTGGCGGCGAAACCCACATACATCAGGATCACCAGCACCAGCGGCAGGGCTGCGCCCTTGACGCCGAACTGCACGCGGCTGGAGATCATCTGGGGCAGACCCAGGCGCGGCCCCTGGGCCGAGTGCAGCGCCATGACGATGCCGCCGAGAATGTTGCCGATCAGCAGGCCTAGGATGGCGGTCATGGCTTCTGCGCCGAAGACCACGGCCAGGGCGCCGTCCACCACGGCCGTGATCTGCATGTTGGCACCGAACCAGAGGGTGAACTGGCTGGAGGGCGTGCCGTGGCGCTCGCTCTCCGGAACCATGTCGATGGTTCTGCTCTCGATAGCGCCAGAGGAACCCAGCGTTGCTGTATCAATACTCATGAAATTGCTCCGTCAATCCCTCTGGATGTCTCTTATATGTCCGAACAACTTTCGGTAATTTGCATAAAGTTGTCTATACGAATTTTGTGATTTACTCCTGCCAACGTCAATCATCTAGACAGCTTTTCTGATCCAAACAAACCCTATGTCGCGAACCGATACCACCGCCGCCGTACCTGCGTTCCAGCGCATCAAAGACCATGTGCTGCAGCAGATCCACAGTGGCGTATGGCAGGAAGGCCAGGCCATCCCCAGCGAGGCCGCCCTGGTCAAGCAGTTCAATGTGGCGCGCATGACCGTCAACCGCGCGCTGCGCGAGCTCAGCGACGAAAAGACGCTGACGCGAGTCCAGGGCTCGGGCACTTTCGTGGCTCAGCAGAAATACCAGGCCACCCTGGTGGAGCTGCGCAATATCGCCGACGAGATCGCGGCCCGTGGCCACCGGCATCGCGGAGAGCTGCAGCGGCTGGAGCGCAGCAAGGTCGATGCCGCGCTGCTGCGCCAGTTCGAGCTGAACGCCGCCCCCCATCTGTTTCACTCCGTGGTCGTGCACTTCGAGAACGATGTCCCCATCCAGGTCGAAGACCGTTATGTGAACCCGGCCGTGGCTCCCGACTATCTGAGCCAGGACTTTGCGAGCCAGACGCCGAATGCCTATCTGGTGCGCGTGGCACCGCTGCAGGGAGTGAGCTTCTCCATCGAGGCGAGCATGCCCACGCCCGAGGTGGCGGAGCTTTTGCGCATGGAAGTCACCGAACCCTGTCTGGTGCTGCGCCGCAGAACCCGCTCCCAGGGGCAGGTGGCCTCGGTGTCGGCCCTGTGGCACCCGGCATCCCGCTACCAGTTCGCGGGAAGTTTTTGATCCCCCTTTTTGATCCCCCTGAGCGGCTGCGCTGCTTTTCCCCAAAGGGACGGCGCCCTCGCTGCGAGGGGGCGCAGCCGGCTCAGGCGCGGCCGGCTGAGACGCTTGCCAGGCACCCCTGGCCTGGGGCACCGGCGATTTTTTCGGTGTGGGCTGCAGGCAGCCGTTTCAGCGATCCGTGCTCGGCAAAATGCTCTGCAACACCTCGGGCCAGTCGGTTTCCAGCGCCCACAGACGCATGATTTCGATATCGGGCGCCAGGTAGCGGTCCTTGTCCAGATAGGGCACCTGACTGCGGATCAGCGCGTACTGCTCCTCGATCAGCGGCGAGCTCTTGAGGCGGCGGTCGAAGTCCATGCCCTGGACTGCGGCCATCGCCTCCACGCCCACGATCACCGCCGTGTTCCTGGCCATGTCGGCCAGGCGACGCGCGCCATAGGTGGCCATGGAGACATGGTCTTCCTGGTTGGCAGAGGTGGGCAGGCTGGTCACGCTGCTCGGGTGCGCCAGACACTGGTTTTCGGCCGCCAGGGCGGCCGCCGTGACCTGGGCAATCATGAAGCCCGAGTTGACGCCGCTGTCCTCGATCAGGAAGGCCGGCAGGCGCGACAGGCCGGTGTCCAGCAGCAAGGCCATGCGGCGTTCGGAGATGGCGCCGATTTCCGCGATCGCCAGCGCCATGATGTCGGCTGCGAAAGCCACGGGTTCGGCGTGGAAGTTGCCGCCCGAAATCACGTCGCCGTTGTCGAACACCAGCGGATTGTCCGAGGCGGCATTGGCTTCTATGACCAGCACGCGCGCAGCATGGCTGAGGTTGTCCAGGCAGGCGCCCATGACCTGCGGCACGCAGCGGATGGAGTAGGGGTCCTGCACGCGCCCGCAATTGGGGTGGGAAGGATCGATGGCGCTGCCGTCCAGCAGGGAACGCACGGCGGCCGCCACGGCAATCTGCCCCTGCTGGCCTCTGGCCTCGTGGATGCGCGCATCGAAGGGCTTGATGGAGCCCTGTATGGCTTCCAGCGTCAGGCAGCCGGCGACCAGCCCTGCGGCCAGCACGCTTTCGGCCTGGAACAGGCCGGCCAGCGCCAGCGAGGTGGAGACCTGCGTTCCGTTGAGCAGCGCCAACCCCTCCTTGGGGCCCAGCACAAAGGGCTCCATGCCGATATGTCGCATGGCTTCACGGCCGCAGACGATCTGGCCGTCCACCTTGGCCTGCCCCTCGCCGATCAGCACGCAGGCCAGGTGCGACAGCGGCGCCAGATCGCCCGAAGCGCCCACCGAACCCTTGGAGGGAATCACGGGCAGGACATCGGCATTGGCCAGCGCCAGCAGCGCGTCCACCAGCGCCGTGCGGGCTCCCGAATGCCCTCGGGCCAGGCTCACGGCCTTGGTGGCCAGCACCAGACGCACCACATGGTCCGGCAGCGGATCACCGGTGCCCACACTGTGCGACAGCACCAGATTGCGCTGCAGCTCGGCCAGACGCTCATGCGCGATCTTGGTCGAAGCCAGCTTGCCGAAACCGGTGTTGATGCCGTAGACCACCTGGTCTTCATCGACGATGTGCTGCACATGCGCCTCGGCCTTGCGCATGGCGGCATAGGCGGTCTGCGCCATGCTGAGCTGCACGCCGCCGTCCTGAATGCGGCGCAGCTGAGCCAGCGTGAGCTCGCCGGGATGCAGTTCCAGGTCGGAGTTCGAGAACTCTGGGGTGGTGGTAGTGTTCATGGCTATACCTGTCTATACAGTCAAGAGAAACAAAAACGTACGGAGGGATTCAAGGGCCGGCCGGGATCAGCCGCCGTGCAATGAATCGGTTCGGAAACGGCTACCGAGTCGGTAGCGCATGCCTGGATGCACGCAATGCACCCAGGTGATCGGGACGCCACGCAACCAGGTTCGGCGCGTGAGCATCAGGCAAGGCTGCTCGAGAGCCATCTGCAGCAACCGGGCCTGCTCGGCCGTCGGCAAGATGGCATCGACCACATGTTCGATCTGGTCGTACTGCACATTGCGCAACAGATAGACCGAGGGTTGCACGGCAGAGAAATCCTGGTCCATGAAGTCAGGCACCAGACGGGGGTTCACATAGCGGTCTTCGATCTGGACCGGCAGCTCGTTTTCGAAGTGCACGCCCAGCAGATGAAAGACCGAGGCGCCGACGGCCAGATCCAGCGCCGCAGCGACTTCGGGCGAGGCGGACTCGCGGCGCATATCGAGCAGCTCGAAGCGATGATCGTGGCCGCGCTGGGTGATCTCTTCACCGATATTGGCAATGCGCAGCAGGGTCGATTGCGGCTTTTCCTCGGCCACGAAGGAGCCGACCCCCGCCACACGCACGATCACGCCCTGCTCGGCCAACTCGCGCAGCGCGCGGTTCACCGTCATGCGCGCCACGCCGAACTCGTTGACCAGCTCCTGCTCGGATGGCACACGCGCACCGGCCGCCAGCGAGCCGTCGCCGATCTTGCGCAGCACATGGTCCTTGACCTGCTGATACAACGCGAGCGGCATCTGGGCGGCAGGAGCCGTTTTGCGCTGGGCAGGGTCTCGGACATTCATGATGCAGGCCTCAGTGAGCAGCCGCCGCCAGTGACTCGGCGCGAATCTCTTCCGTCAACCGGGCTTTGAGCTCCATGAACTCGGGCGAGGTCTTGACGGTGTAGTGGCGCGGGTGCGGCAGATGGACCGGAATGTCTGCCTTGATGCGGCCCGGACGCGCGCTGAACACGGCCACGCGATTGGCCATGAAGATGGCTTCATCGATATCGTGGGTCACGAACATCACCGTCTTGCGCTCGGCCTCCCAGATGCCCAGCAACAATTCCTGCATCAGAACCCGGGTCTGGTTGTCCAGCGCACCGAAGGGCTCGTCCATGAGCAATATCTTGGGGTCGTTGGCCAGCGCACGCGCGATCGCCGTGCGTTGCTGCATGCCTCCGGACAGCTGCTTGGGGTAGTGATGCTCGAAGCCGCGCAGGCCCACCTTGGCAATGAAGTAGTCGCTGCGCTCTTTCTGGATGGCTTCGCTCACGCCTTTCTCGCGCAGTCCGAAGCGGATGTTCTGCGCCACGGTCAGCCAGGGGAACAAGGTGTAGCTTTGAAACACCATGCCGCGATCGGCGCCGGGCTCCTGCACCAGTTTCCCGTCCAGCAGCACCTGCCCCGTCGTCGGGAAATCCAGACCCGCAACAATGCGCAGCATCGTCGATTTGCCGCAGCCGGAGGGCCCCAGAATGGTCACGAAATCGTTCTCCCGGACCTCGAAATCCACGGGCTGCAGCGCCTGGGTGCTGACACCTTTGTGGCTGGTGAAGGTGCGCGAAACACCTTGAATGGACAACTGGTTCATCACAGGGAACTCCATTCGAACATGCGACGGTTGAAGGTTTTGAAGATGAAGTCCGACACCAGACCGATGAGCCCGATGATGATGATGCCGAAGATGATCTGTCCGGTATTGAGCAGCGCCTGGCTGTCGGTGATCATGTGTCCGATGCCCGAGGACGAGCCGATCAGCTCGGCAACGATCACATAGGTCCAGGCCCAGCCCAGAACCAGACGCAGGGTTTCCGCGATACCGGGAGCGGCACCGGGAATCAGCACCCGCTTGACGATGCCGGTATTGCTGGCGCCCAGTGTGTAGGCAGCCTCCACCAGGTCCTTGCGCGCACCGCCCACGGTCACGGCCACCATGAGGGTGATCTGGAACACCGAGCCGATGAAGATGACCAGCAGCTTCTGGGCTTCGCCCACGCCGGCCCAGAGGATCAGCAGCGGAATGAAGGCCGAGGCGGGCAGGTAGCGGCAGAACGAGACAAAGGGCTCGAAAAACGCCTCCACAGGCTTCCAGGCCCCCATGGCAATGCCCAGTGGAACGGCCACGACGCTGGCCAGTATGAAGCCCCCCATGACACGCCATACGGTCATGCCGATGTCATGATGAAAGTCGAACTCCGTGAACAGCAAAATGCCTTCGCGCAGCATCGTCAGCGGGCTGGCGAGAAAGGTCGGAGACACCAGTCCGCCAAAGGTGACGGCGGACCAGACCAGCACAAACAGCGCGAAGAAGCCCGTGCCGAGCAGCCACTTGGCCTTGGGGCTGACGGGCTCCAGAGGGGCCATGTAGCGCCGGCGAGCCGGCCGAACGGAAGGCGACGCCACCTGAACCGATGCGGGAGATGCTGACTTGACAGAAGGTGATACCGCTTCCATGTGCAACCTCTTTGCGCTTACTTGATGAAGCTTGCGTCGTACATGACGCCATAGTTCTCAGGAATGCTGCGAATCACGCCGGCTTCCTTGAGGATGGCAGCGGACTCCTTCATGAAAGGCAGCAGGTCGTTGGCAAAGAATTTCTGATTGGCCTCCTTGTCCGACCATTTCAGAAAGGCGGCCGACTTGCCGAACTGTTCGCCGCTTTGCTTGACGGCCGCACCCATGATTTCGTAGCTCTTTTCCTTGTCGGCATTGATCATGGCGATGGCATCGAAGTAGGACTGGGTCAGCGCCTTGGCGGCTGCCGTGTTGGCCTTGAGCCACTTGGGATCGCAGCCCACGGTGTCCATCACCATCGGGTAGTCGATGGTGGTGGCCAGAATCTTGCCGGCACCGGGGTTGGCGCGCACCGTGGACAGGTAGGGCTCATAGGTCATGGCCGCATCGTTCTGCCCGGAGACAAAGGCCTGGGCGGCAGGCTGGGGCTCCAGCGACACGGTCTTGATGTCCTTCATGGTCATGCCGTTCTTGTTCAGCATCCAGGCCAGACCGAAGTAGGGAGCCGTACCCGGTGCGCTGACGGCGACGGTCTTGCCCTTCAGATCGGCAAAGTTCTTGACGTCGTTGCGCACGGCAATACCGTCTGCGCCGTAGGACTTGTCCATCTGGAAGATCTGCACGATGGGCACACCATTGGTGTTCCAGGCCACATGCGTCTCCACCGTGGTGGCTGCACATTGCACCGCGCCCGAGGCCAGCGCCAGATGCCGGTCCTTCTGGGGAATCATCTTGATTTCGACATTGAGGCCGTTCTTCTTGAAGATCCCGGCCTTGTCCGCGAGCGTCAGTGGCGCAAAGCCGGTCCATCCCGACATGCCCAGGACGATCTTGGTCTCCTGAGCCGCTGCATGTTGTGCAGCAGACACCAGAGCGGTTGCGGCTAATGCCAGTTGCCAGATGGGAACGCGACGTGTCGATTTCATGGGACTCTCCTCGGTCGATGCCAGAGCAGTTCGGTTGTTGATGCGGACTTCAAGCCTTGCACGACAGTGCAGGCAGGGAAGTTTGCGGTTGCCGATTGAACATGTATATACAGGCTTACCCGAGCGCCATAGATGCCGGATTTTTCAGATGTATAGACATGCACCAACAATCCACAAGAGCAAGCTGTGTGCCAACTCGCTCGCCCACGGGCCGCCTCTGCCGGCTCCTGGGGGCGCGCACCAAAACGGCATCCGAGTTGCGCTAGTCGGGTGCAATCACGCTTTTCGCCACGGTCAGAAATGGTGCAATCAGCGCCGAGGCATTGCTCCTGGGCACCGCCAGCACCACGGCCTGCTTGGCGACGCGGCCCTTGATTCTTTTGCACACCAGTCGCTTGCCGTCGTGGGTTCTGTCGACCACCGGCCGCGTGGTCAGAACGCTGACGCCATGCCCGTTGGCGACCATGGAGCGGACAAGCTCTATCGACGCCAGCTCGTAGTTCACCGTGGGAACCACCCCTGCCTCGCGAAACAGCGAGAGAAAGTACTCTCGGCTCTGCGGCAGGTTGATCAGCAGCAACGGCGACTGGGCCAGCTCCGCCAGGCTCACGCTGGTCGCCGCAGACAGGGCATGCCTGGCGGGCAACAAGGCATAGGGCGGCAACGCGGCAACCGGGTGCATGGTCAGCAAAGGGCGAGCCAGGCCCAGGTCATATTGCAGCGCGGCATGGATCTCCCCGCGCTCTACTTGCCGCGTCAGCGAGGCGATGTCCCCCTCGACCAGCTCGATGTCGATGGACGGGTGGCGCTTGTGCATCTGGGTGAGCAACTGCGGAATCCACAGCGCGCCCAGCGTGCTCAGAAAGCCCAGCCTCAGCGTGCCGGAAACCGCCTGCTTGCGTGGCTCCTGAAGCAGTTGCGCAGCTTCGAGCAGGCTCAGGGCCTCCCGGCTTCTGGCCAGCCCTGCTGCGGTCAGGTCCAGCCCGACGGCATGTTTGCGCACAAACAGCTGCTCGCCCCATTGGGCTTCGAGGTCGGCAATCGCCTTGGAGATGGAGGGCTGCGAAACATTGATGGCCAGCGCCGCCCTGGCCGTGCTGCCGTGGCGTGCGGCGGCGACAAAATATTCGAGCTGGCGCAGATTTATCTGAATCAATTTTTTGAATCCAGTGAATGGGAAATGAATATTTTCCATTGATTCATGTTTTGGGCAGCATGCAGACATCGCTTCAGATCAACAGCGGGAATCCCATGCCTGAATCCACCGAAAAATCTGCCTCCCGTCCGCTGGACGGCATCCGCATCCTGGACTTCACCCGGGTTCTGGCGGGCCCCATGTCCACGGCCTTGCTGGCCGATCTGGGCGCTGAGGTCGTGAAGGTGGAGCCGCCCCAGGGCGACGACTACCGCGCCATCGGCCCCATGAAGAACGGGCAAAGCGCCTTGTTCACGGTCATGAATCGCAACAAGCAAAGCCTGGTGCTGGACCTCAAGCATGCGGATGCGGTCGCCGTGGTGCATGAGCTGGCCCGGCAGGTCAATGTGGTGGTCGAGAACTTCAGGCCGGGCGTGGCCGAGCGCCTGGGCATCGGCCCCGAAACGCTGCGCGCCCTCAATCCCCGGCTGGTGTACGTCAGCGTCTCCGGCTTCGGCCAGACCGGCCCGCTGGCTCACCGTCCGGCCTACGACATCATTGTTCAGGCCATGAGCGGCCTGATGGAGGCCACGGGCGAACCTCAAGGCGCGCCCACGCTGGTGGGCGAAGCGGTCAGCGATGTGGTTGCCGGCCTGTTTGCCTCCTGGGCGACACTGGCGGCCCTGCTGCAGGCGCAGAGAACCGGAGACGGCCAGCATGTCGATGTCGCCATGTTCGACACCACGCTGAGCTTTCTGGCGACATCGATGTCGCGCTATCTGTTCACCGGCCTGCCTGCGCGGCGTGTGGGCAACCGGCATCCGCTGTCGGCGCCTTTTGGCGTCTACAGGGCACGCGACGGCCATTACGCCCTGGCCGTGCTCAACAAGAAGCTGTTCGATGCCACTGCGGCCGCGATGGACCTGCCCGAGCTGGCCTGCGACCCGCGTTTTGCCAGCGACGAAACCCGCTCGGCCAACGAGCCCGCCTTGCGCGCCGCGCTGGAGGGCTGGAGCACGCAGCACGACGTGGCCCAGGTGGTCGCGCGGCTGGAGAGCGCAGGCGTTCCCGCAGCTCCCATCTGGAATATCGAGCAGGCCCTGAATTCCGAGCAAATCCGCTCGCGTGGCTTGCTCTGCGAGGTCGAGGACGAACGCCTTCCGGGCCTGCGGCTGCCGACACAGCCCGTGCATTTCAACGGCGCCCTGCCCAATCGTGCGCAACGCGCACCGGCCCTGGGCGAGCACACGGAGCTGCTGCTGCAAAGCTGGCTGGGCCGCAGCACGGACGCCATTGCCGCCTTGCGCGAAGCAGGCGCTTTGGGTTGATTTTGATAGCAAGAAAACAAGGAGAAACCGCCATGTCATTGATTCGTCTGGGCGCGACCGAAGAAGATCAGGCCGTTGCCGATGCCGTTGCACGCTTTGCCGAAGAAACCCTGGCACCTGTGGCCCAGGCCATGGACGAGCAAGCCTTTTCCGCCACGCGCCATGTGCCCGGCCTGTCCGCGCTGGGCGTGATGGGCATGAATCTGCCGGAGCGTTTCGGTGGGCCGGGCGTCACCCCCACCGCCATGCTGATGTCGCTGGTCGCCATCTCGCGCGCCTGCGCCGCGACCTCGTCCATGATCGGTGCCCACTATCTGGGCACGGATGCCGTTCTCATCGGCGGTGACGAGACGCAGCGCGAGCAATGGCTGCCGCGCTGCGCCAGCGGGGAATGGCTGGCGGCCTTCGCACTGACCGAGCCGCGTGGCGGCTCCCACCCTGCAGACATGCGTACTCGGGCCGTGCGCGACGGCGACGACTATCTGATCACCGGCGTCAAGCACTTCATCTCGAATGCGGCAGAGGCCCGCTTCATGGTGGTCTTCGCCAAGACCGATGCTGAGGCTGCGGCGCGAGGAGTCAGCGCCTTCATCGTGCCGCGCGATCTGCCCGGCATTCAGATATCGTCGCCCGAGAAGCTCATGGGCATCCGCGGCGGCCATGCCTTTGAGGTGTCGCTGGACGGTGTCCGTGTCCCGGCGGCCAACCGCCTCGGCGCCGAAGGCACCGGCTTCAAGACCGCCATGAAAGTGCTGGACAACAGCCGCCTGGACGTGGCGGCGACCTCGCTGGGCATTGCCGAGGCCGCGCTCAAGGCGGCGGCCGACTGGGCCAACCAGCGCCTGGTGGGCGGCGAACCGATCGCCAGCAAGCAGGGCATACAGTTCAAGCTCGCCGACATGAAGCTGCGCCTGGAAGCCGCCTGGGCGCTGACCATGCAGGCCCTGGCACTGCGCCAGCAGGGCCAGCCCTTCACCCAGCAGTCGGCCATGGCCAAGCTGTTCGCCTCGGAGATGGTGAGCTTCGTGACCGACGAGGCGCTGCAAATTCATGGCGGCTACGGCTATACCCGTGAAATGCCCCTGGAGCGCTATGTGCGCGACGCCCGCATCCTGCGCATCTACGAAGGCTCTTCCGAGATTCAGCGCACCATCATTGCGCGTGCCGTACTGGGCGCCTAGGAATCACAGCGGCAGCCGCGCGGATTTGCTGGTGTAATCCACTGCATGGACAAAAACTCTTCCATGTCGCTGCACGGGAAAATTCTCACCGAGATTGAACAGAACATTCTCAGTGGCCGCTGGCCGCCCGGCCATCGCATCCCGTCGGAGATGGAGCTGACCGTCCATTACCAATGCTCGCGCATGACCGTGAGCAAGGTGCTCAACAAGCTGGCACAAGCCGGTCTGCTGGTGCGCAAGCGCAAGGCGGGAAGCTTTGTGACGAGCCCGCAAACCAGCTCTGCCGTGCTGGAGATTCCCGATCTGCGCCAGGTGGTGCTGGGCATGGGGCAGGAGTATTCGAGCAGGCTGCTGGGCCGCACGCAGCGGCGCAGCACGAGAGAAGACATGGAGGCCATGCGCATGACGCAGCCGGCCCCCATCGTCCATGTGCTGTGCCTGCACATGGCGGGGTCCCGGCCGTTCTGCATCGAAGACCGCCTGATCAATCTCGAATCCGTGCCGGACGCCGAGCACGAGCCGTTCACCGAACACAGCCCCAGTTCCTGGATGGTCAACCATGTGCCCTGGAGCTCGGCCGAACACCGCATCCGCGCCGAGGCCGCCAGCGAGGAAACCGCCGGCCTGCTGGAGATCAAGCCCGGCTTTCCCTGCCTGGTGATCGACCGCCGTACCTGGACCGGGCAGCTGCCGATCACCTTTGTGCGCCTGACCTATCCTGCCGATCTCTACGAGCTGGATGCGCATTTTTCGCCCTCCACCATCAGGCAGGCTGGCTGATTGCGCATAACCCGGCCCGGGCAGCGCGCCGGGTCGCGGCGCACAATAGGGCCAGTTCTGATGCTTGCATCTGAGGTCAAATCAGCCTCAAACCCATTTACAGCAAGCCCTACCAGCTATCGATTCAAGAGTACCCGGTGTCTTCCGCGCAATCCATTCTGCAAGCCGTTTTTGGCTACGAGCAATTCCGTGGCCCCCAGCAGGCCATCGTCTCGCATGTCATCAACGGCGGCGATGCGCTGGTGCTCATGCCCACGGGCGGCGGCAAATCGCTGTGCTATCAGGTTCCGGCCATTGCGCGCCAGCAGCTCGGCCATGGCGTGACGATCGTGGTCTCGCCGCTGATCGCGCTCATGCACGACCAGGTCGGTGCGCTGCATGAGGCCGGCATCAGCGCCGCCTATCTGAACTCCACCCTGAGCTACGACGAGACGCAGGAGGTGGAGCTGCGCCTACAAAGCGGCGACATCACCCTGCTCTACGCCGCTCCCGAGCGGCTGAACACGCCACGTTTCCTGGGTCTGCTCGACGACCTGCATGCCCAGGGCAAGCTGTCGCTGTTCGCCATCGACGAAGCGCATTGCGTGAGCCAGTGGGGACACGACTTCCGCCCCGAATACCGCGCGCTGAGCGTGCTGCACCAGCGCTATGCCGAGGTGCCGCGCATCGCGCTGACGGCCACGGCCGATGCGCTGACGCGCGCCGACATCATCGAGCGCCTGCAGCTGGAAGAAGCCCAGCACTTCATCAGCAGTTTCGACCGCCCGAACATCCGCTACAAGATCGCCGAGAAAAAGGACGTCAGCAACCAGCTGCTGCGCTTTATCGAGCGCGAGCACGAGGGCGAGGCCGGCGTGGTCTATTGCCAGTCGCGCAAGCGTGTCGAGGAGCTGGCCCAGACCCTGATGCAAAACGGCATCAATGCCCTGCCCTACCACGCAGGCCTGCCCCAGGACATGCGCCAGAACCACCAGGACCGCTTCTTGCGCGAGGACGGCGTGGTCATGGTGGCGACGATTGCCTTCGGCATGGGCATCAACAAGCCCGATGTGCGCTTCGTGGCCCATGTGGACATGCCCAAGAACATCGAGGGCTACTACCAGGAAACCGGCCGTGCAGGCCGCGACGGCCTGCCCGCCGATGCCTGGATGGCCTACGGTCTGAGCGACGTGGTCAACCAGCGCCGCATGATCGACGAAAGCCCGGCCGAGGAGCAATTCAAGCAGGTGATGCGCGGCAAGCTCGATGCCCTGCTCGGTCTGGCCGAGGCCACGGACTGCCGCCGTGTGCGCCTGCTGGCCTATTTTGGCCAGCAGTATGGACAGGAGCCGCGCCTGGACGGCAAGCCATTGCAGGCCGTTGCCCGGACCCATTGCGGCAACTGCGACAACTGCCTGGAGCCGCCGGCGCTGTGGGATGGCACGGATGCGGCACGCAAGCTGCTGTCCACCATCTTCCGCGTGCACGAGGCCAGCGGCCTGACCTATGGTGCGGGCCACATCATGGACGTGCTGCGCGGCAAGGTGACGGACAAGGTCACGCAGTACGGCCATGACAAGGTGTCCACCTTCGGCATCGGCAAGGACTACTCGGAGCCGCAATTGCGCGCCGTGATGCGCCAGTTGCTGGCCACGGGATCCCTGGGTCTGCACAAGGTGGTGAGCGAGAACAGCGGCCATGTCTTTGACACCTTGTGTCTGGCCGCAGGCTCGCGTGCCGTGCTCAAGGGCGAGGTGCAGGTGCAGCTGCGCGAGGCGGTGGCCGCATCGCGCAGCAAGAAGCAGAGCAAGAAATCGGCCGCCAATGCGGCGGCGGTCAATCTGGGCCCCGATGCGCAGGTGCGCTTCATCAACCTCAAGGCCTGGCGCGCCGAAGTGGCCAAGTCCCACAATCTGCCGGCCTATGTGATCTTCCACGACGCCACGCTGGCGTCGATTGCCGAACTCAATCCCCAGAGCCTGCAGGAGCTGCAGGGCGTGAGCGGCATGGGCACCAAGAAGCTCGATGCCTACGGTGCAGAGGTGCTGCGTGTGGTGGCACTGGGCTGATCGACCCGCAGCAGCAGTAGCAACAGCAGCGGAAGAGCTGCGGCACCTGTTTCAACGCCTTTGATGCCGCCGCAAACCGGCTGACAAGGACCTCTCCACAATTCCCACACAAATGCTCGACAGCCCGGAAATATTGCAAACGCACACTGCTGCCGCATACCGTTGACCGAATTCATTTTTGCGGAGCACTTTCTGCTGTGATCAATACTGCCCAATTGCTGGCTGACGAAGCCAAATACTGCTCGTTTGGCGACACCGTCCACTACGTCAATCCTCCTAAGATCTTCACGGGCTGCGAAGGCAGCTATATGTACGACGATGCAGGCACGTCCTACCTCGATCTGCAGATGTGGTATTCGGCCGTCAACTTCGGCTACAAGAACAAGCGTCTTGAAGCCAAGATGATCGAGCAACTGCAGGAGCTGCCCCAGGTGGCCAGCCAGTACCTGCACCCCACCAAGATCGAACTGGCCAAGTTCATTGCCGAAGACGCCAAGCGCAAATGGGGCAATGACGGCCGCGTGCACTTCAACGTGGGCGGCGCGCAAGCCATCGAGGACTCGCTGAAGGTCGTGCGCAATGCCAGCGGCGGCAAGAGCCTGATGTTCGCGTTCGAAGGCGGCTACCACGGCCGTACGCTGGGTGCATCGTCCATCACCTCCAGCTACCGCTACCGCCGCCGTTTCGGCCACTTCAGCGACCGCGCGCAGTTCATCCCCTTCCCCTACCCCTTCCGTCGTCCCAAGGGCATGACGGCAGAGGAGTACGCGGAATCCATCGTGGCCGACTTCCGTCGCAAGTTCGAGAACGAATACCACGCGGTCTGGGACCCCAAGACCAACCAGTGCGAATACGCAGCCTTCTACATCGAGCCCATTCAGGGCACCGGTGGCTACGTGATCCCTCCTGCCAACTTCTTTACCGGCCTGAAGAAGGTACTGGACGACCACGGCGTACTGCTGGTGGTCGATGAAATCCAGATGGGCTTCTGGCGTACCGGCAAGCTGTGGTCGGTGGAAAACTTCGGCATCCAGCCCGATGTACTGGTGTTTGCCAAGGCCCTGACCAATGGTCTGAATGCGCTGTCCGGCCTGTGGGCTCGCGAAGAGCTGATCAACCCCACGGTGTTCCCGCCCGGCTCCACCCACTCCACCTTTGCCTCCAACCCGCTGGGTACGGCCCTGGGCCTGGAAGTCATGAAGATGACCCACGAGATGGACTTCGGCCGTCAGGTGCGCGAATCGGGTGCCTACTTCCTCGAAGGCCTCAAGGAGCTGCAAAAGCGCCACAAGGAAATCGGCGATGTGGACGGCCTGGGCCTGGCGCTGCGTGCAGAAATCTGCACCGAGGACGGTTTCACGCCCAACAAGGCGCTGCTGGACAAGATGGTGGACATCGGCCTCGAAGGCGGCCTGGAATACCAGGGCCAGAAGCGCGGCCTGGTGCTGGACGTGGGCGGCTACTACAAGAACGTGATCACCTTCGCACCTTCGCTGATGATTTCGCGCAGCGAGATCGACGAAGCCATGGTGCTGCTGGATCAGTTGCTGACCAAGGCCAAAAAGGCGTAACCCCCTGAGCGGCCTGGCCTAGGCGGCCCCGCCGCTTCCCCCTCTGTCTTCGGGAGGGGGGCGACAGCCTCGCTGTGTGGCGGCGGGGGCCGCCCAGGTCTTGCTCGCTGTCTCTTGCTTGGGTTGTGCCAGTTTTCTGCACTGCAGACACACTCAGGCGCCATCAAAAACGACTACAAAAAGGCGAAATGGCGACGGAAAATTTCCGCAACCAGCTCGAACCCAGTGGCTTGCTGCAGCAGTTCACCAACCATCCTCCAGAAGGCTTTGCCTTGCTCAAGGACTGGCCGGTGCCAGCATTCATCGCCCCCTTCGATTTGCTGACCACCGCAGATGACGCGCTCAAGGCGCGTCTTTTGTCGTGGCCGGGCGGACGCTGGCTGAGCGCCAAGCTCAGGCTGACCACGGACTTCATCGGCACCACCGTCAGCGAATATGCGCCGCTGCCGCGCGCCGTGGATGCCGCGACGCTGGCCCGGCAGCTGCGCGCCATGGCCGGGCGCACCCTGCTCACCATCGTCAAGGATTTGCCCCAGGCATCGCCCTTGCTAAGCGAGGAAGACAACTGCTTTGCGCAGGAGTTGGCCAACGCGCTTGCGGAGCAAGGGTTCATTGCCCTCGAAGGCCAGGCCCTGGCCTATGTGCCCATCAGCTTTGCCAGTGCGGACGAGTATCTGGCCGGCCTGTCCAAAAACCGCCGCAGCAGCCTCAGGCGCAAGCTCAAAAGCCGCGCACAGCTCTCTGTCCAGCGTATCCCTACCGGCGCAGCCTTTGCCGCTGATGCCCAGGTGGATGCCTACTATGCGCTGTTTGATGCGGTGTACGCGCAAAGCGAGATTCACTTCGACAAACTCACGCGCGGCTTCTTTGCCGACTTGCTGCGCGATGCGGACAACGGCGGCATCGTGTTCGAGTATCGCGATGCGCAAAGCGATGCGCTGCTGGGCTGGAATCTCTGCTTCGAGCATGACGGCAGGCTGATCGACAAATACATAGGCCTGTCCTACCCGGCAGCGCGCGAGGCCAATCTCTATTTCGTGAGCTGGATGGTCAATCTCGAATACGCACTGGAGCGGGGTCTGTCCCACTATGTGGCGGGCTGGACCGACCCCGAGGTCAAGGCCCAGCTGGGTGCCAGCTTCACCATGACGCAGCATCTGGTCTTCATCCGCAACCCCTTGCTGCGCGCGTTGGGGCGGCGCTTTTCCGGCCTGTTTGAAAGCGATAGTCGGTGGAGTGACAAGGCATGATGCAACAAACACCTGTGGTGCTGGATGTCGACGGATCGGTCGGCCCGCTGGCCCGGGAAAAGCGCTTGCCGCTCACAGATTGGCAGGAGCTGGTGCGCTTTGGCTGCGGCCTGCGCAGCTTCAGGCGCTTCAGCCAGGCCATGAAGGAGCAACTGCCCGCGCAGCACGGCACCGTGCTCATGGGCAGCGGCGACTTTCACCATCTGAGCTGGCCGCTGATCGAGCGCTGCATTGCCGACAAGGGCTTCAGCGCCAAGCATCCGCTGCGCGTGGTGGTGCTGGACAACCACCCGGACAATATGCGCTTTCCCTGGGGCGTGCACTGCGGCTCCTGGGTGCGGCGCGTGGCCATGCACCCGGCCGTGTCACAGGTCCATGTGGCAGGCATTACCTCGCAGGACATCGGATCGGGCCATGCCTGGGAAAACTATCTGCGACCGCTGCGCGCCGGCAAGCTCACCTACTGGAGCTGCGGCGTGGACACCGGCTGGGCCAGTCGCCTGGGCGCGGGCAAGGCGTTTCGCAGCTTTGCCGATATCTCGCAGCTGGTACAGGCGCTGTCCAGCCATCTGCATGACTGGCCGCAGGACACGTATCTGAGCATAGACAAGGATGTGTTCGCCGCCGAAGTCGTGCGCACCAACTGGGACCAGGGCAGGATGCTGGAAGAGCAGGCCGCGCAGCTGATCGATGCGCTGCGCGGACAGATAGCGGGCAGCGACATCACGGGCGACGTCTCCTCGTGGCACTATGGCACCTGGTGGAAGCGACTGATGAGCGCGGGCGACGGCCAGGACACACAGATTGACGCCGCGACGCTGGCCGGCTGGCAGGCCGGGCAACATGCATTGAACCAGCGGCTGGTACAGCGCATAGCGCTCAGCAGCGCGAGTTAGAGCGATTTCACCGGCCACTCTTCAACACTTCGCTTCAAGGAGCTGACATGCTGGACCGGTTGACCGAAAAATTGCTGCAACGGGCATTTGCACCGCTGGTCAAGACGGGACAGCTCGAAGTCATCACCCCTTCAGGCAAGGCGCTGATCTTCGGCGACGGCAGCCAGCCCCAGGCGCGCCTGCGCTTTACCGACAGACGCGCCATCCTGGCGCTGCTGCGCGACCCAGACCTCAACTTTGGCGAGCTGTTCATGCAGCAGCGCCTTCTGGTCGAGCAAGGCACGGTCTACGACGTGCTGGAGCTGGTGCTGCGCGGCGCCAGGCAGGCGCCCGTCAGCGCCGCGGTACGCATGCTCGATGCCTGGCGCATGAAGCTGCGACCCTTGCTGCAGAACAATCTGCGCGGCAAATCGCGTGCCAACGTGGCGCATCACTACGATCTGGACGACCGGCTCTATCAACTGTTTCTGGACAGCGAGCGCCAGTACTCCTGCGCCTATTTCGAGCAGGGCAACGAAGACCTGGAAACGGCACAGCTGGCCAAGAAGCGCCATATCGCCGCCAAGCTGCTGATCGAGCCGGGCCAGCGCGTGCTCGACATCGGCTGCGGCTGGGGCGGTCTCTCGCGCTATCTGGCCGAGGTGGCCGGCGCCGACCATGTCACCGGCATCACGCTGTCCACAGAGCAACTGGCCGGCGCGCGGTCCAGGGCCTCGCAGTCCATCCAGGGCCAGCGGCTGGAGTACCGGCTCGAGGACTACCGCGACATGAATCGCGAGGCACATGGGCCGTTTGAGCGCATCGTCTCTGTCGGCATGTTCGAGCATGTGGGCACGAGATTCCATGACGCCTTCTTCCGCCAATGCCATGAGCTGCTCAGCGAGGACGGCGTGATGCTGCTGCACTTCATCGGCAACAGCGATGTGCCCGACTTCAACAATCCCTGGATAGAACGCTACATCTTTCCTGGCGGCCATATTCCGTCGATGTCGGAGTTCACGCCGGCCATCGAGCGCGCGGGGCTGGTGATCTGCGATATCGAGGTGCTGCGCCTGCACTATGCCCAGACCCTGCGCCTGTGGCGCGAGCGTTTCATGGCGCGCCGTGCCGAAGCCGCAGCCCTGTATGACGAGCGCTTTTGCCGCATGTGGGAGTTCTATCTGTCCATGTCGGAAACCGCGTTCCGCTATCAGGACATCGCCATCTTCCAGGTTCAGCTGGCGCGCAGACAGGACGCCGTGCCGCTGACGCGCGACTATGTACACCAGCGCGAAGCGGCGCTCAAAAGCCGGGAGGCGGCCCTGGGCCTGAGCGCGCCTGCCATGGCGGGAGCTGCAAAAACAAGAGCGTCTACCGATTGACTGCCATTGATTTCAACATCAATAAGGCTTGATATCGTTTTATATCAAGCGCAAGCAGCTATCTTTTTAATGACAATCAGGCGCACTGAACTGCGGACCGGAGGTGGATCGCCAGTTGGGCAAACCGTGCGTCATCCAGCCACGGGCTGTTGCTGATGGCCAGCAGGCGCTGCGCCCAGTCGCGCGCCTGGCCGACCATGTCACCCCGCGCAACACCCAGCACATGGTCGTAGCGTCCATAGTCGGGCAGCACATGGACAAAGGGCAGGGACAGACCCCAGCCACCGCCCCAGTGTGCGCGCAGCACGGCATCCCTGGCCTGCTGGCTAGGCATGCGCAGCAGGATCACCGGCCACACCCCCTGCGCCCCGGGTACGGCATCCTGCACGACTTCCAGCCCGCAGGCCTGCAGCTGCGCGATACGCAGGCCGGCCTGCGCGGAGGTCTGGCGCTGAAAGGCCGCGAGCCGCCGCAATGCCTTGGCGCCCACGCTCTGGCGCCAGCGCCCCAGACGGTGCTGGGCAATGAAATCGTCGAAATCATCGCCTGCGGCCTCCACCCAGTCACCACGCGACAATGATTTCTCCAGCGGCTTGCCATAGGCCATACGCAGGCCGCTGGGCCGGTAGAGCATGGCGTAGCCCAGCAGCTCGATACTGCGGCGCAGCTCCCACCACGGGCTGAAGCGCGTGGCCGCGCCGGCGGCGCGCAGCGCAGCACGCATGCAAGGCTCGCGCGCCATCAGCACGCCGCCTTCAAAGGTGCTCAGGCCCTTGCCAACGGCCAGACTGAAAAAGCCGATATCGCCCTTGAGGCCCACCGAGACTCCTTCGCTGCGCGCCCCCAGCGCCTGGGCCGCATCCTCGATCACATAGGCGCCCACGGCACGCGCGCATTGCAAGGCGGCGTCCACATCGGCCACACGCCCGCACAGATGCGTGGGCAGCACGGCCAGCGTGCGCTCGCTGCACAGCTGCTGCAGGCAGACCGGGTCCATGTCCAGCGCATCGGCGCGCAGATCGCACAGGCGCACTTGCAGCCCGCACTGCGCAATCGCCAGCGCCACCAGCGGACAGGTATAGGCCGGGGCAACGACCTCGCTGCGCTCCGGGCTGAGGGTCTTGAGGCTTCGCAATGCCACCATCAGGGCCGAGGTGCCCGAGCATTCGAGCTGCACCGCCTCCACTCCCAGCCAGGCGGCCAACTGCCCTGCCAGGCTGCCCGCCCCCGAGGGCCAGAGATCGCCGAGCCGCAGTGGCAGGCCGGCCGTTGGCGGCACGGTGGGCTGGCGCATCTCAGGCGGCCTGCTCGGCCTCGGCCTCGGGCTTCTCGCTCACGGCCAGGCACATGATGCCGGCCACGATGAACAGACAGCCAATGATCTGCGGCCAGCCAATGGGCTCGTTGAACAGCCAGTACGAGATCGCCAGCACCGAGATGATCTCCAGATGCGAGGCGGCAAATGCCGGGCCGATGGGCGCGTGCTTGAGCAGGCTCATCCAGGTGAAGAAGGCCCCGATGTAACCCACGAACGCACCATAGATCCAGGGCTGGCTGAACACGCGCAGCAGCCAGCCGGCCGAGAACTCCAGCGGCAAGGCGGCATCACCGGCCTGCTTGAAGCTGAGCTGCGCCAGCGTGTCAAAGGCCATGAGTACCAGAAAGCCGACAATGTAAAAACGCTTCATAGCCGACGGCCCTCAGTGCAATCCAACGATGGCCACGCCTATGGACACCAGCACGATGCCGGCCACGCGCATGGGCGCGAGCTTTTCGCGAAACAGCACCCGCCCCAGAATCATGATGGCGACGATGTTGATGGAGCCCAGTAGCACCCCGTCCGACAGCGGCACCAGCGACAGAAACGCCAGCCAGACCAGGAACTCGGCCACATAGCAGGCAATGCCCACCCACAGCCAGGGCCTGGCCAGCATGAAACGCCAGCGCTCCGTGCCATTGCGATGCCCCGGCTCGCTGGCCGCTGCCTTGAAGGCCAGTTGCCCTCCGCTGTCCACCAGCACATTGAGTATCCACAACGTCGCCACCAGGGGCGAGAGATCACTGCCCATTCGCACCCCTGGCAGGCGCGGCCGAGCTGGCGATACGCGCGATGAATTCGTTGAGCTTGGCGATCACGGTGCGGCGCTCGCGGTCGATGGTGATCATGTGATAGCAATTGTCCAGCAGCACCAGGTCGACATGGGCGTTGACCGCGCCGCGCTGGATGTCGTGGGCATTGCTGACCGAGGAAATATCGTCTTCCCGGGCATGCATGACCAGACAGGGCGAACGCAGCTGCGCCAGTCTGGCCTGCACATTCGCGGACAGGGCGCGCAGCTCGATGACGCTCCACCAGGGATTGCCGGGCAGGCCTGCGGCAGAGCTGTCGCCGCTGTTCATCTGCTCGACCACGCGCGCGCGCAAGGCCTCGTCCTTGATGCCGTAGGGCGGTGCCTCCATGAAGACGCTGTTGCGGCCGATGCCCAGCAGGCGGAACAGCGGCAGCAGGAACGCCAGCTTGGTATAGGCCGGAATGCTCCAGCCGTCATAGCGGAAGGTGGTGGACAGCGCGCAGACGCCGGCCACCTTGTCGGGATGGCGCTCGGCCACGGCCAGTGACAACAGCGCCCCCATGGACAGACCGCCGACCACCACATGGTCCACATGCAGCGAAAAGCGCTGCAGACCCGACTCCACACTTGCCAGCCAGTCCGTCCAGCGGGCAGCCACCAAGTCTTCCATGCTGCCGCAATGTCCTGCCAGCTGCACCCCGTAGACCGTGAAGCCTTGCTTGTTCAGACCTTTTGCGAGCAGGCGCATCTCAGCCGGCGTGCCTGTCAGGCCATGAATCAGCAGCACGCCCGTGCGGGCATTGCGGCCCTCGCCGGGCATGACGAACTCATGCGGCGTCACGCACAGCTGCTGCAAATCCGGCTGCTGCAGCAGCCCCAATCCATCTGCAGCATTCATGCAGTCTGCTCCATGCCGAGCAGGACTTGCTCCAGCAGCTGGGTGGCCTGCGCAAAATGCTCGAAGCGCGCATGGGCAATCCCCTGGCTCTCGCAATAGTCGATGAGCTTGTACTTGGCCAGCACGAAATCCGCCTTGCCGGAAACGCAGAAGTCCGACGTGCTGTCGCCGATATAGAGCACCCGCCCGTGCACGGCCTGCTGCTCGGCAAGGCGTTCGCACTTGCAGTTGCCGCTGGCCCGTGTGCAGCGATTGCTGGCCCAGGGCGAATCCAGTCGCCAGCTGCGCTCTCCCGTCTGCACCAGGTGATTGGCGATGACTTCCAGATCCCCAAGGCCATGGCGTGCAAGCACATGGCGAATCGCATAGTCGATGCCGTCGCTGACGACCTGCACCTTGATGCCATGCACCCTGGCCTCGGCCACGAAGCCGGCAAAGTGCTCGTCGATCTCTATGCCGTCCAGATGGTTCTGCAGTTCGGCCTCGCTCATGTCCAGCAAGGCCACCTGCCCCTTCATGCATTCGCGCGAGCCGATATCGCCACGCTCCCAAGCGTCTTCCAGATCCTGCCAGCCCGCCTTGCCAAAGCGGTTGAGCAGGGTATCGGTCACGTCCAGCAGGCTGATGGTGCCGTCGAAATCGCTTTGCACCATCCAGCCGACCGAAGCTGTACCTGCAGGCGACGGAAAAATCTGAATGCGCTTATTCATGGAAACTGACCCTCACGTTCTGACCGACCTTGACATTGGCGGGCGGCTGATCAAACGCCAGCACGCATTCCACAACTCTTACCGGGCCACGCTGCGCGTCGTCCTG
This sequence comes from Comamonas sp. GW821-FHT11H03, assembly GCF_058807955.1. Classification (NCBI taxonomy): domain Bacteria; kingdom Pseudomonadati; phylum Pseudomonadota; class Betaproteobacteria; order Burkholderiales; family Comamonadaceae; genus Comamonas; species Comamonas sp. GW821-FHT11H03. The sequence goes on along the minus strand of NZ_JBXARF010000009.1, from coordinate 119,032 downwards.
CAGTCGGGCCGTGCCGTAGACGGGACTGATGCGCAGCACCGTCGCAGGAGGAAACGCCTGCCGGGCAGCGCTGCCGTCTGCGTCAGCGGCCACCTGGGCTTTCATGCCTTCGCGAATCGCCGTCACGTAGCTTTCGTTGACTTCGGCCCGCACGATCAGAGGGCGCTTGGGCAGCAGCACCGCCACCGGGCTGCCGCTTTGCAGCATGCTGCCGCCCTGGGCCAGCAGACGCACCACGACGGCGGCCTCGGGCGCACGCAGCTCATGGCGCTGCAGCAGGGACCGCAGCTGCTCGGCCTTGCGCTTGGCGACCGTGACTTCCGCAGTCGCAATATCCACTTCGGACTGCGCGTCACGCAGGGCCTGCACGGCTTCGTCCACGCTCTGCAGGTCCGCCGCACCCTGTTTGGCAGCGGCCTGCCAGCGCGTCAGCGTGGCCTTGAGCGCGGGCAGGCGATCCTGGCGCGTCTTGAGCTTGGTCTGTGCCAGCTGCAGCTCGGACTCCGCCACCGCCAGATCGGCGCGCGCTGCGTCGTCCGCGAGACGCAGCACCAACTGGCCTTTCTGTACGCTCTGGCCTTCCTTGACCAGCAATTGCTGCACCACGCCCGATGCGGCCGACGAGAGATCGAGCAGACCGCCGTCTACATCGATCTTGCCCCGCGCAACGGCTACCTGGCTTTGAGGCTTGATCTGGGCTGCAGCCGGCGTGATCACGGAGACTGCGTCCTGAGACGGAGAGCACCCGCCCAGCATCAGCACGGCAGCCGCCAGCAGCGGCGCGCCCGACACAATGCTGAGACGAAATGGGCTTGGGTTCATGTTTATTCCTTGATGGGGCTGTTCTGGCGCCAGTCGCTGCGAATGGCGCCGTCTTCCATGCCCAGCACACGATCGGCGTGGCGCACCAGACGCGGGTCATGGCTGACGCAGAGCACCGTGGTGCCGTGCGTGCGCGCTGCACGGTGCAGCAAGTCAATGACGCGCTGGCCGCTCTCGGCGTCCAGCGCACTGGTGGGCTCGTCGGCGAACAGCAGACGGGGCTGCTTGGCCATGGCACGAGCGATGGCCACACGCTGCTTCTCGCCGCCCGACAGCTGGGCCGGGCGCATATGACTGCGGTGCGAGAGCCCCACTTCGTCGAGCGCCTCCTTGGCACGGCGCAATGTCTCGGCGCTTCTGAGACCCATATAGCCCAGCGGCAGCTGCACCTGCTCCAGTGCCGTCAAGGCCGGAAACAGATTGAAGCCCTGGAAGACGAAGCCCGTATGGCGCAGACGAAATTTCTCCAGCGCCGCCGTGCCGAGCTTGGCCAGGTCCTCGCCCAGTGCCAGTGCATGACCGGCATCGGGCTTCTGCAGACCCGACATCAGGGACAGCAGCGTGCTTTTGCCGCAGCCCGAAGGGCCGGAGATCAGGCTCAACTCCCCCGCATAGAGGCTCACGGACAGTCCTTGCAGCACATGCACCTGGACGATGCCCGACACAAAGGATTTGTCGAGGCGCACGGCCTCGAGGCTGGGCACAGCATCCTTGGCTGCAGCAGGTGTTTTAACGCGTTCCATGGTCTCGGCTGGCATGTTTCAGGCCTTAACGCAACAGGGTTGCCGGGTCGGCACGCAGCAGGCTGCGCATGGCGCCCAGACCCGACAGCAGCGACAGCACGGCCACCAGAAAGCCGCACGCGAGTACCGCGGACAGGTTCAGGGCCACAGGGACGCGATAGCTGGATGCAATGCTGAGCAGCACCGCACTGGCCAGGGCCGCCAGCACAAAGCCCAGACCGCCGATCCAGCAGGCCTGCTCGACCACCACGCGGCCCAGTGCCGCCCGGCTCACGCCCAGGGCATTGAGCACCGCATACTCGCGGGCAGACCCCGCCACCACCGCCTTGAGCGACTGGCTGGTCACGATGGCACCCACCAGGCAGACGATGACGGCCATGAAGAGCACGCCGGCACCGGCTCCGGTATCGAGCATCCAGTAACGCTGCGAGCGGCGCGCAAAAACATCGGCCGTCCAGACCTCGTAGGGGCCGAAGCTGCTGCTGGACTGGCTCAATCTCGCCTGTGCCTCGCCTGCCTTGGCGCCTTGCTTGAGCCGCGCCACGAAATAGGTGCTGCCATGCTCGGCACTGGTTTCTGCAATTTCGCGGGCCGTGCTGAGCGAGGCGATCACGTTGACGCCGCCCAGCCCGCGCAAGCCGTCTACGGCAGCCACGATCTTGACCGCATGGTTGTTGACCCATGCCGTGCTGCCTTCCTGGGCGCCCAGAGTCCCCAGGTCCGCCCGGTCCACAATCACGGCACCGGGCTCGCGCAGCAGCTGCCGCTGCCAGGAGGTGAGCACCTTGGTGAACATCATGGAGTTGTCCGCAGTGCTGACGCCCGAGAGATAGACCGAGACTCCGCCTCCGGTCCCGCCCTGGGCACCGGCGCGCGCGCGCCAGTCACCGTCGACCCAGACATAGGATTCCACGGCCGCCACATCGGGATCCATGCGCAGACGCATCTCCACATCGCTGCCGATATTTCGACCGAAGTTCACGCTTTGCGTACCCGGATAGCCCACCCAGAGATCGGCCGAAGAAGCCGTCACGTAGATCGCGGCAGAGCCGAAGATGCCCAGCACCAAGGCGGCCTGCATGGCCAGCAGAACGCCCGAAAAGCCCACGGCGAACACCGAGGGGACGAAGCGCCTCCACTCATGGATCAGCGTCTTGCGCGCCAGGGCAATCATGGCTGGGCCTCTGTGGTCCGGGTCACAAGCGCAGCATCGACAGGCGCAGCACCCACAGCCTTGTACAGAGCCACATAGGCCAGCGCCTCGGCAGCTCTGGCGGTTGCCAGCTCGCTCTGATTTTGCAGGCTGGCGCGGGCGCTATCGATGCCCGCCAACTCGCTGGACAGGCCCAGTTGCTGGCGCACTGCCTGGACCTTCTCGCGCCCGGCATGGATCTGCCTCTCGGACTGCAGCTGCTGCTGCCTTTGCTGCTGGGCGGCAACCGCTGCCAGGGCGGTTTCAGCCTCGGCAATGCCATTGAGCACGGTCTGGCGGTATGCCTTGATGCTGGCCTGCAGCGCCAACTCCTTGCCGTCTGCCACGGCACGACGGCGCCCCCAGTCAAAGAGAGGAATATCGATCTGCGGACCAACCATGGGGATGGAGTCCGAAGTCGTGCGGTGATTGCGCGTCAGGTTGTATGCATACAACAACGACCCCGTCAGGGTCAACCGCGGATAGAGCGCCGCGCGTGACACACCGACCTCGGCCGCGGCCTGCTCCACCGCGGCCTCGGCGCTTTGAATATCGGGGCGGCTGCGCAGCAGGTCTGCCGGCAGCACGGCAAGCGCCTGCATTGCGGGCAACGCGGCATCCGTCGCGGGCTGCAGCCACTGCGGCTCGGCACGCTCGCGTCCCAGCAGGGCAGCCAGCGCATGGGCAGCACGCGCCTGGGCTTCGTTCAAGGTGAACAGCTGAGACTGTGCCGTACGCAGCTGCAGCTTTTGCTGCTCCAGAGACTGGGCATCTGTCAGCCTCTGCTCATGCCGAATCTCCAGGAGCTGCAATTGCCGCTGTGCCTGCTGCAATTGCCTCTCGGCCAAGCTGCGCTGCACCTGGGCCAGCCGGATATCGAGATAACGATGCACCACATCGGCCACCAGCGCCACCCGCGCTGCATGCAGCTGGGCTTGCGCATCCAGCACGCCGGCCGTGCCTGCGCGGCGCGCCGCTTCGGAGTCACCAAACAGGCCAAGATCCCAGCTCACATCGATGCTGGCATGAAAGTAAGTATCAACTGCCGCAATATCCTGCAGGGTTCGCGCTCCGCTGCTGACCGTGGGGCGAAAAGCCGCTCCGGCCGTACCGGCCAGCAAACGCTGCTGACGCAGACGCAGCACAGCCTGAGCCACATCCAGGTTCTGGGACAGCGCCTCGTCCACCAGCGCATTCAGCGCGGGGTCATTCCAGGCGCGCCACCAGTGGGCCAATGCCGCAGGGTCCGACTTTTGAGCCGACTCCTGCTGCTGCCACTGAGGTGGCGTGGTCCGGTCCAGCTTGACTGCCTCGGGCGCAGCACAGCCTGCCAGCAATGACAAGGCACACAGACACAGGCTGCCCATGCGAAGACGCGAGACGTGGGAAGGAAATATCACAGCGCAGTTGGCTCAAGCTATAGGTGTCACCCGGGGAACCTGCAGAAAGCGGAAACAGCTTTCCATCCTTGCCATTGGACGGCAGCAAGCTTTCGCCAGATTGCAGGGTTTATGTAGGAATTATGGAGAACCGTAGCCATTCGGCTGTTGCAGCGGCAACGCACATAATGTGCAGATAACAAGTTTCAGGGAGTCCAGCAGATGCATGACTTTGCTGCACACAAAACCGTGACTACTTTTGCTCAACCAGCTTCCACGCCGATGGTGCTTGTGGTCGAAGACGAACCCGCAATTGCGGGCATTCTCAGCGCCTATCTGGAGCGCGACGGCCTGCGCATCCGCATGGCGCAGGATGGCGAGGAAGCCCTGCAGAGCTTTCGCCAGCTGCGCCCGGACCTGGTGCTGCTGGACATTCATCTGCCCAAGGTCGATGGAGTGGATGTGCTGCGCATGATTCGCAATGACAGCGATGTCCCCGTCATCATGGTGACGGCCCTGGCAGACGATGTGGACAAGCTGCTGGCACTGCGCCTGGGAGCGGACGACTATGTGGTCAAGCCTTTCAACCCTCCCGAGGTGGTGGCCCGTGTGCGTGCCGTGCTGCGCCGCACCCAGGCCAAGCCTGCGCCGGTGGCAGCACCGATACGCGTCGGACCGATAGAGATCGATGTGGAGGCCCACAGTGCAGCCGTCTATGACGATGCGGGCCAGGCCGTGCCTCTGGCACTGACGCTCACGGAATTCCGTCTGCTGGCCTGCCTGGCGGCCCAGCCACGCCGCTGCTTTTCACGTGCCTACCTGATTGAGAACTGCCTGCCGGAAAGCGATGCGCTGGAGCGGGTGATCGACTCCCACCTCTCCAAACTGCGCCGCAAGCTGCAACTGGCCGGCCAGGACGGGCTGATCGAGACCGTGCGCGGTATTGGCTATCGTCTATGGCCCTGGGACTGAACCGCATCTGGGTCCGCTTTGGTCTGTGGATCACGGCGGCCGTGCTGCTGGCCATTGCCTCGCTGGCGATTGGCGTGCTGGCGTTTTCCGAGCTGCAGTACCGCGAGTTCTATCGCCACCTGCCAAGCCCCGTCAAGACAGAGCTGGAAACGCTGAAGTCCCAGGATCTGGAGGACAGCCCCAGAGCCCTTCAGATCTACTCCGAGTACTGGGAAGGCGACCGCCTGTTCGGCGAGAAATGGTCGCTGGTCATCGGTCTGGCCGTCAGCCTGCCTTTCGGCATGGCCGTGGGTTTCTGGATCTCCCGCCGCATCACCAGTCCGCTGGCCTCGATGGTGGAAGTGGCTGCGCGCGTGGAGCGCGGCGACCTGGCCTCCAGAGCCGTCAAGGGCAATGCCCACGGCGAGATGGCCGAGATGATCGACGCCTTCAACGGCATGGTCGATTCGCTGGAGACACTGGAAGCAGAGCGCCTGGCCACGGCTGCCTCAATCTCCCACGAGCTGCGAACCCCTTTGACGGTGTTGCAGGCTCGCCTGCACGCGATCTGCGACGGCGTCATCGACTCCAGCCCGGCCGAGATGAAGACGCTGCTGGCCCAGGTCGAGCATCTGGGACGGCTGGTCGGCGATCTGCACACCCTGTCCATGGCTGACGCAGGACAACTGTCCCTGCGCAAGGAACGCATCGACCTTGCTGCACTGGTCGGCGATGTCGTCGAGGACTTGCACCCACAGCTGCAAAAGCTGGACATGGCGCTGTCACTGGATCTGCCCATGCAGGACGGCGATGGCAGCACCGACATCAAGGCCGACGTCGATCGCTTGCGCCAGATCACCACCAACCTCATCAGCAACGTGCTGCGTCATGCCAGCAGCGGCCACTGGCTGAGCATCCGGGTGCATACGACCTCCGACCACCAGAACCGGTCATGGGTGACCCTGGAAGTGGGCGATGCGGGGCCCGGCCTTGCTGACGAAGTTCAGGCCCACCCCTTCCAGCGCTTTGTCCAGACTCCCGGCAAGCGTCGCAGAGAAGGCTCGGGCCTGGGCCTGTCCATCGTCAAGGCACTGGTGACTTCACAGGGCGGAACCGTCAGCGCCGGCGTGTCCGAGCGTGGCGGTGCCCTGTTTACGGTGCGCTTTCCCCGTCTCTGACACCGGACTCTGCGTTCAGCCCCGGATAGAGATCGGCCATGATCTGCTGCAGGCTTTGCGAGAGCAGCTCCATCGTGGCGATTCTGTGCGCATCGACAGCCGCCCCTGCGGCATATGCTTCGCGCAGCTGCGCCCAGAGAGCTGCCCATCGCGCAGCCTGCGCCTGCACCGTGCCCTGGGTCAGCTCACTCCATTGACTGGGCGCAGCAGGGCTGGTGTAGCGACCGCGACCACGGCCGAAATGCGAGATCAGCAGGTACTTGAGCAATACCTGACTCACGCTGGCGTTCAGATAGTCGGTCGAGAGTTGAAAGCTCTGCTGCTCCTGATCGAACATCTTGTTCGCTCCCCAGGCCGCTCCCCCAAAGGTGAGCGCCCCCAACAGCGCCCCCACCAGGGCACCGGCACCCAGCGTCAAGCCTCCCGCCATCAGATCGGCCCCCAGTCCTGTGGCCGCACCGGCAGTCAACGCCCCCCACAAGCTGGCCGCCTGCGCATCCACGGGCGTGGTGATCTGAAGCTCGTTGCGCAGTTGATCCTGAATCTGACTGGCCGCCTGACCGTCGAGTCCATGAATCTCGAGCAAGCGCTGGGTGGCCTGCACATCGGCCTGACGCAAAGCCTGCATCAGCCGCTGAACGGCTGCCTTGGCTTGCGTTCCGAGCCGCTCTTCACCCTCTGCCGATTTGCCCAGTTTGGTGGTGAGCTGGCTCAGGCTTTGCCAGGCACGCGCCAGCAGCTTGCCTTGCTCAGGGTCGAGCTTTTCATGCAGCCCCGCTGCCGCCAGCAACTGATCTGCCATGACCGCCAGGCTCGCCTGCTCGCGCTGTTGCTGCTGCCAGGCCCGCTGCTCCAGCAGACGCCGGTAGGCGGGCTGTTTGGACCGGGGCAACAGCGGCGCAATGCTTTGCATCATCTTGCGCTCATGCCACCAGCTGCGCGTGAAGGCATCCAGCACCAGCACGTCGCGCACCACGCTTTGAAAGCTCTGCGTCGCCTGCTGCCAGCGCCGCAAATCTTCCTGCGTCTGCTCTGCCGTGGTGTCGCTGCCGATCTGGTTGAGAAGCACGATGACCGGCTTGTTCAGCCAGGCCAGTATGTTCATCTCGGCGCTCCAGTAGCCGGCATCGGCCGGGTCTTCTGCCGCGTTGACGAGATAGAGCATCACATCCGCATGATCGCGCGCAGCAAGCAAGGCACGCTGGCTCAGGTAAAAAGGCTTGTCGCGCCAGCGGTCCCAGACATTGCTGAGAAACCAGCCCAGCGGATTGCCCTGCTGCCGCAGGCGCTCATAAAGCCGCACGGAGTCGCCGAAACCCGGTGTGTCCCAAAGCCACAACTCATCGCCCTGCTGCGTTTTCTGAAGCAGATAGCGCTGCGACTGCGTGGTCACATGGGCGGCGTCGTCAATCTCGCCGACATCGTCGGCCATCAGCGTACGGGTCAGCGTGGTCTTGCCGATATTGGTGTGCGACAAAAGACACCACTGAATGCTGTTGTCACTCGGAACCAGCACATTGTTCTCACTCATCATCACACTCCTGCGCCGGGCACCAGGGTCGCGTTCAGGCCCGCGCCGCGCACGAATTCCCGCCACAGCTGCTCGCGCTCCTGCACTCGCGCCGGGGCACCGCTGTTGCGCGCACGAAAATCCGCCGCCCATAGCCACACATCGGTCTGCGCGCCCCAGCGGTTCAATACCTGCGCCAGCAGCACGCCATGGATTTCCGCCTCCGGCGTGGCAGCCAGATTGAGCAGCAGCACCTGCTGTGCGTCAACGGCCGAAGCGTCCGGCAAGGGCGAGCCATAGGCCAGCACAGGCAGCAGCTCAAGCTGCGCACCAGCGCCGTAGCTCTGCGCCACATGGTTGCGCAGGGCGGCTTCGCGCTCGGGCGTGATGTCCAGGCTGTAGGGCTGCACCAGCAGCGCCGTTGCGCGCCCCGCCCAGTCACGCTGCAGCTTCTGGAAATAAGGCTGCTGCAGCGGCAAGGCCAGATGCTGGCTCAACCACCAGACCCTGGCACCCTGCCACAGCGCCAGCAGCAGGCGCGGCGCCACCACCATCAAGCCCAGCAGCCAGCTGTAGAGCTGCACCCAGCGTGGCCCCGCATCTGCGGCATCACCGGCCGACCAGCCCTGCAGCGCCTGGATCTGCGCCAGACTCCACGGTGCCAGACCCAGCAGATGCTGCACCGGTGCAAACAGCATGTTCAGACAGGTCTGCACGGCAGACGGCGAGAGGAAAGTGCTCTCCCAGCCCACTTGATATGCCCTGGTCAGGCCGGTCAGCCATAGCGATGCCAGCGCTCCCAGCGCCAGCATGGCGGCCCCCAGATGCAGGCACACAAGCCATTGCGCATGGCGTGGCCGCTGGTTGACCTGCCACCAGTTGCGCTCGAAGTTCAGCGCCATCTTGCGCAGCCCCGTGCCGCGCGAAACACTCCACCGCCTTGCCTGCAGTTTTTGCAGCCAGCCACCGGGCGCCGCTACGGCACCCTGACCCTGCCCAGGCTCCAGCGGTGCAGTCCCCGTCTTCCTGCGCCGCGCCAGGCTGCGCAACCAGGACAGTAGCAACAGCACATAGACCAGCAGATTCCACAGCACGATGCCGATCAGGGAGGCAGAGAGCAGGTCCACACGGTGCGGGTCTGTGATCGCATGACCCGCAAAGCCCAGCGCAAATGCCGCAGCCATCACGGCCAGCACCATCCAGCTTGAGATACCGGCGCGCTGCCGGGCCATCGCCCTTATGTCGGCAGGCAGCTGCGCTGCAGCAATCACGCGTTGTGCCCGCTCATGCAGAAAGCCTTCGAACGCCGCACGGCCGCCGCCCTTGACCTTGCCCTGGGCGTGCAGGCACTCCTGCGTGATGGCAGTGCAACGCTCGGCCGTGGGCAGCGCCTCGTGCGGAGATGCAGTTTCCAGAGCATGGGCAAAGACAATGTCGCGGGCTGAGCGGGCTTTCATGTCGCTATTGTGTTTCAGAGCAGAAGCTTGTTGCCGCCAATATCAAAACAATAGCTGTCAGCGCTTTCATCTTGAGGGCTGCGCTCCTTTCTGTGCCGATTCCATCCGGACTTGCCTGCAAGCGCCTTGAGCCCGCCGTGTGCTATGAATGCAGCTTCGCTGCACCACACACCAAGGAGACAAGCCATGACCCAGAACCCCCAGGCCATGCCCGATGCGCAAGGCTTCTTCGGCCCCTACGGCGGCCAGCTCGTGCCGCCAGAGCTCAAGCAATGCATGGACGAGATTGCCGCAGCCTACGAAGAGATCGTCAAGCGCCAGGACTTCCAGGACGAGCTGGCCGCGCTGTTTGCCGACTATGTGGGCCGACCCAGCCCCATCTTTCATGCCAAGCGCCTGTCCGATCAACTGGGCGGCGCGCAGATCCATCTCAAGCGCGAGGATCTGAATCACACGGGCGCTCACAAGATCAACCACTGCCTGGGCGAGGCGCTGCTGGCCAAGTTCATGGGCAAGAAAAAAGTCATTGCCGAAACCGGCGCCGGCCAGCATGGCGTGGCCCTGGCCACGGCCTGTGCACTGGTGGGCATTCCCTGCGAGATTCACATGGGCCAGGTGGATATCGAGAAGGAACACCCCAACGTCACCAAGATGCGTATTCTGGGCTGCAATCTGGTGCCCGTGACGCGCGGCGCAGCCACGCTGAAGGAGGCCGTGGACAGTGCCTTCGAGGTCTATCTGCAAGACCCCGTCAACACCATTTACGCAATTGGCTCGGTGGTCGGCCCCCATCCCTTTCCCATGATGGTGCGGGACTTCCAGTCCATCGTCGGTCGTGAGGCGCGCGAGCAGTTCCAGAGCCGGCATGGCAAGCTGCCCGACCATGTGGCGGCCTGCGTGGGCGGGGGCAGCAATGCCATGGGCATCTTCACGGCCTTCCTGGGTGACGCATCCGTGCATCTGGTGGGCGTGGAGCCCGCCGGCGAGGGCGTGGACAAGCCCGGCCGCCATGCCGCCACACTGTCGGTTGGCAAGCCCGGCGAGATTCACGGCATGAAGTGCTATGTGCTGGAAAACGCCGACGGCACGCCAGCCGCCGTGCACAGCATTGCCTCGGGCCTGGACTACCCGGGCGTGGGCCCGCAGCACAGCTATCTCAAGGATATAGGGCGCGTGGACTACCAGTCCGTGGACGACCAAGAGTGCTTGAATGCCTTCATGACGCTGTCGCGTGTGGAGGGCATCATCCCGGCACTGGAAAGTGCACACGCCGTGGCCTGGGCCATGCGCGAAGCGCCGAGGCTTGGCAAGGACCAGCATATTCTGGTCAATCTCTCGGGACGCGGCGACAAGGATGCCGATTACGTCGCCAAGAAGCTGGGGCTGTAACAGCCGCATCCCGCACAGGGCTGCCGCCCCGGCAGCCTTGTGCTTCGGAGCGTGAACATGCTCTGATGACATGGTCACACAAGCGTCATCAACAACCGCAAGCATGAGGCGATGTCCATCCATGCCTGAACCCATGTCCCATACCCGCCACCCCGCCTTTGCTCTGACCTTGCTTGCCGCCCTTGCCCTGAGCGCCTGTGGCGGCGGAGACGGCCCGACGCCGGCACCTGCGCCGCAGTTTCTGACGCTGGACGGCAAGCAGCCCCAGGTCATCGCCCACCGCGGCTATTCGGGGCTGTACCCCGAGCAGACACAGATGGCCTACGAGAAAGCCATCGATGCCGGTGCCGACATGATCGAGCTGGACATGCACCTGAGCCGCGACTGCCAGCTGGTGGCACGCCACAACGCCTGGCTCAGCGACAGCACCAATATCGCCGAGGTCGCCAAGATCAATGCCTATGTGGCGGGCCGCAAGCGCAACACGCCCGGCGTGCTGGTCAACGTGAAGTACCCGGCCATTGCCGCCAACGGCCCCGCGCAGTACCTGAGCGACCGCATCGATCCGAACAATCAGAAGTCGGTGCTGCAGGCGCTGGTGGTCGATGGCGAGGACCACACCGGCGACTGGTCCATCTCGGACTTCACCCTGCATGAGCTGCGCACGCTGTTTGGCGGCACCACGCTGGACAACCGCGCCGATCGTCCCAGCGAATGGAATGGCAAGCTGCCGCTGATCAGCGCCCAGGATGTGATCGATATCGCGCTGGCCAAGGGCAAGGCGGCAGGCCGCACGATTGCCGTCTACGCCGAGACCAAGAATCCTTACTGGAACAACCAGCAGGCCATTGCCAACAGTTGCGGCACGGGCGAGCACCCGTTCGAAGATGCCGTGATGGCGCTGCTGGACAGCAACAACCTCAACCGCAAGGAAGCGCCCATCTACATCCAGAGCTTCGACCCCGACAGCCTGAAGTACCTGCGCAAGGCGGGCATGCAGGCCAAGGCGGTGCAGCTGATTGATGGCAACGACTACAACTTCAGGGACGGCTCCGTAGGCTATATCACCGCCGACGAATGGACCTTCATCAGCGGCCGCCCCTATAGCTGGACTCTGGCCGGCGATGCGCGCACCTTCGCAGTCATGCAGACGCCGGCAGGCCTGGCCGAGATCAAGACCTATGCCGACGGCATCGGCCCCTGGAAGCCCCAGGTGCTGGCCCATTCCGTCGTTCCGTACAAGGACGGCGCTGGCCTCAAGGACGTCAACACGCTCAAGGACACCGGCCTGATCGCCAACGCGCACAAGGCCGGCCTGGTGGTGCACAGCTTTACCTTCCGCAGCGAGGCCAGCCGGCTCGCGGGCATCTTCAAGGGCGACCCGCTGCAGGAATATCTGCCTTACTACCGCCTGGGCATTGACGGCGTGTTCACCGACTTCACGGCCGATGGCGTGAAGGCCCGCGATGCCTATATTGCCGAGCTGAAAAAGCAATAGGCCAGGCTTGTGCCTCAGCGCAGACCGCCGATATAGCGTGCCGAGGTGCGCAGTATCTCGGCGGCCTTGGCGGTGACGGAGCCGTCGCTCTGCGCGGTCCCGGCAGGCGCTGCATGCCGGGGCTTGTCGCAGCTCCAGCTGTCCTGCAGACGCCGGGCCAGGCGCGCCAGCTCCTCGTCCTGTTGCTCTCGTGCATGCTCCAGCGCAAAGGCAACCATGGCCTGTGCGTAGGCCTGGTTGCAGGCCATCCACTCGGTATCGGTCACCCGGCCCGTCTTGCGGCGCAACACCACATGCAGATGTGCAGCCACCGCCACTCGCTCGCTGTCCTCCATACATCGCTCCAGTCTTTGATGGACCACTAGTGCTGACGCTCCAGATGCAGGCTGATATCCAGGCCCTCCATTTCCTGCACGGCATCCACCCGCAACGGCATCAGCAGACGGATCAGCACCAGCAACCCGGCCGTGGCTGCGCCGCTGTAGGCAGCCACCGCTGCCACCGCAATCAGCTGATTCAGCACCGTGGCGCCTGTGCCTGCGATCAGGGGGTCGGCAAACACCGCCGTGAGGATGGAGCCGGCAATGCCGCCCACACCGTGCACGCCGAAGACATCGAGCGAGTCGTCGGCCCCCAGCCGGCGCTTGAGCCAGGTTGCGCCCCAGAAGCACAGGGCGCCCGCAATCAGGCCTATCCACACCGCACTGCCCACCTGCACAAATCCGGCGGCAGGAGTGATGGCGACCAGACCGCCCACCATGCCCGAGAGCAGTCCCAGCAAGGTCGGAGCGCCGCGAACCAGCCACTCCACCACCATCCATGCCAGCCCGGCGGCCGAGGCCGCCACCAGCGTGACCACAAAGGCCAGCGCTGCACGCCCGTCTGCGGACAGGGCCGATCCGGCGTTGAAGCCGAACCAGCCGAACAGCAGCAGCGCCGTGCCCATGGCCGTCCAGCCCAGGCTGTGCGGCTCGAAGGGCTCGGTGCCATAGCCACGCCTGCGCCCCATCATGAAGGCACAGACCAGCGCCGCCACGCCCGCATTCACATGCACCACGGCACCGCCGGCAAAGTCCAGTGCGCCCAGCTGGTTCAGCCAGCCGCCGCTCTCCCACACCCAGTGCGCCACCGGTGCATAGACCACCACGCTCCACAGCGCGGCAAACACCAGCAGGGCCGCAAAGCGCATGCGCTCGACCACGGCCCCCACGATCAGCGAGGTGGTGATGATGGCGAATGCGGCCTGGAACAGGGCATAGGCCGCTTCGGGCAGATGCGGCGCCAGATGGCTGACCGAGATCACGCTGCGCCGGCCATCAAAGTGCAATGAGGCAAACCAGGCGCGCCCCAGATTGCCCAGCCAGGCAGACTCGGCAGTAAACGCGAGCGAGTAGCCCAGGCCGAACCAGGTCAGGGTCACCACACAGGCCACCGCGAACACGGCCACCATGGTGTTGACCACATTCTTGCGACGCACCAGCCCCGCATAGAACAGGGCGATGCCCGGCAAGGTCATCAGCAAGACCAGCGCCGACGCAACCATGACCCAACCCGTATCTGCCTTGTCGATGGCAGTCAATGGCACCATTTCCATGCACTCCCCCCTGCTTGTTTGCTTTGACAAAGAAGGAAGCAGGTTCCATGCCAGTGCCGTGTCCATCTTCTGTCGCTGCATTACTGATAGCAGGTAGCGTTTTCCCATCAAAGAGTTCAAGCTCGCCGCATATGAATCAGGGCTTGCAGCTTGTGCTTGGGGCAGAGCCCGTTATGCTCGACAAGGTCCATCGTTGCTGCACTGATTCATGACCTGGCTGCTGCTGACTCTTCATGTATTGCTGATTGCCGGTTTCGGCCTGCGCATCCTGCTGCGCCGGGACATGCGACCCGACGTGCGACTGGCCTGGCTCATGGTCATCGTGCTGCTGCCCTATGTGAGCTGCCTGCTGTACTACCTGTTTGGCGAAGTGGCCCTGGGCCGCGTACCAGGCCGCAGAAGACTCAATGTGCGCCAGTTCTGCCAGTCCCGCAGCGGCGCCGCGGCTGATGCCGGCCGCAGCCCGCAGGCACTGCCGGCCATTCCCGATCAATGGCTGCCGGCCTTCCGCTATGCCTCCTCCATCAACGGCTTTGTGCCGCTGCCCGGCCACAGGGCCGAGTTGATGCGCGATGGCGCACATGCCCGTGCGCAGATGCTGGCCGACATGGATGCCGCACGCCACGAGATCAATGTGCTGTACTACATCTGGCTGGACGACAGCACCGGCACCGATGTGGCCCATGCCCTGATGCGTGCCGCACAGCGCGGCGTGACCTGCCGGGCCATGGTCGACGGACTGGGATCGCGCGCACTGACGCGCTCGCCACTGTGGCAGCAGATGCGGCAGGCCGGCGTGCACCTGGCCATTGCCCTGCCCATCAGCAATCTGCTCAAGGTCATGCTGACCAGCCGCATCGACCTGCGCAACCACCGCAAGATCACGCTCATCGACGGCAGGATCTTCTATTGCGGCAGTCAGAACTGCGCCGACGAAGGCTTTCGCATCAAGTCTCGCTATGCCCCCTGGGTGGACATCATGCTGCGCCTGCAGGGGCCCGTGGTCACGCAGATGCAGCAGGCCTTTGCCAGCGACTGGGCGCAGTCCGATGCGCGCTTTGCACCACCGGCAATCGAGGCCGAGGCCGGCGCTGCCGCTGACGACGGCTTCCATGCCGTTGCGATTGCCGAAGGGCCGACGGAAAGAGCACGCTCTACACCCCAGCTGGTTGCCTGCCTGCTGGCCTGTGCGCAGCGCGAGGTCGTGATCTCCACCCCCTACTTCGTACCAGACAGCACGGTGCTCGATGCCTTGTGCGCCGCCGCGCTGCGCCAGGTGCAGGTCACGCTGATCCTGCCCGCCCGCAATGACTCCTGGATCGTCGGCGCAGTCAGTCGCAGCCACTACTGGCGGCTGCTGAGCGCCGGCATCCATATCCACGAATTCCGCCCCGGCCTGCTGCATGCCAAGACCCTGTGCCTGGACGGCTCGGTCAGCCTGATCGGCTCCACGAATCTGGATCTGCGCAGCTTTGACCTGAACTTCGAGAACAATGTGCTGCTGCACGACGAAGCCATCACCGAGGCCATCCGTCAGCGCCAGCAAAGCTATCTGCGCGATTCCGATGCGGTGACGCTGGAACAGGTGCGTGCCACTCTCTGGCGCAAACGCATCTGGGACAACCTGCTGGGTGCACTGAGCCCGCTGCTGTAAGCCTCATGCCCTGGCTTTGGGCATGCGCTGCGCCCGCGCACCACGCGCGTGCATGCCTGCGCGCCCTCTCGCACCAAGGCGGAACGCCCTTTTATTTCATACGTGAAAGTCAGGGCTGATCCTCCCCTAATTGATGCAAATCTGCAGGAATACCCTCTGCTGGCACGCCTTTCGCTTGCCTACATTCTTGTATTCAAGTTTCAGCCAACTTGCATACAAGATTCCACAACTTGCGAAAGACGACTATGCGCCGCTTTGTCAGATCACTGTTCGGACAGGTAGTGATCGCACTCATACTGGGTGTGCTCGCCGGACTGCTGGCCCCTGAATGGGCCGTGAAACTCAAACCCCTGGGCGATGGCTTCATCAAGCTCATCAAGATGATCATTCCCATACTGGTGTTCTGCGTGGTCGTGCACGGCATTGCCGGCGCGGGCGACCTCAAGCGCGTCGGTCGCGTGGGCGTCAAGGCCCTGATCTATTTCGAGGTGCTGACCACCATCGCCCTGGGCATGGGCCTGGTGCTGGCCTTTGTCTTCGAGCCCGGCGTGGGCATGAACGTGGACACCAGCAAGCTCGACGCCTCGGCCATGGCGGCCTACGCCAGCAATGCCGACAAGCTGACCAGCGGCGGCACGGTGGACTTTCTCATGAAGCTCATTCCCACCACCGTGGTGGAGGCCTTCGCCAAGGGCGACGTGCTGCAGGTGCTGCTGTTCGCCGTGCTGTTCGGCTGCGCGCTGACCATGCTGGGCGAGCGCGGCAAGCCCGTCTCTGATCTGGTGGACGCCTTGTCCATGGCCCTGTTCAAGGTCATGGGCATCATCATCAAGCTGGCACCGCTGGGCGTGCTGGGCGCCATCGCCTTCACCGTGGGCCAGTACGGCATAGGCTCGCTCAAGCAGCTGGGCATGCTGGTGGCGCTGTTCTACGTCTCGGTGCTGATCTTCGTGTTCGTGGTGCTGGGCCTGGTGATGCGCCTGTCGGGCTTCAGCCTGATCAAGCTGCTGCGCTATCTGCGCGAGGAGCTGACCATCGTCTTCGCGACCACCTCGTCCGACAGCGTGCTGCCCCAGATCATGGCCAAGCTGCGCAACATGGGTGTGCGCGACTCCACCGTGGGCCTGGTGATTCCCACCGGCTACTCCTTCAACCTGGACGCGTTCTCCATCTACATCACGCTGGCTGCGGTCTTCATCGCCCAGGCCACCAACACCCCGATCAGCATGTCCGACCTGCTGACCATTCTGGCCATCGCGCTGGTGACCTCCAAGGGCGCACACGGCGTACCGGGCTCGGCCATCGTGGTGCTGGCCGCCACCTTGCACGCCATTCCCGCCATCCCTGCGATCGGCCTGGTGCTGGTGCTGTCGGTGGACTGGTTCATGGGCATTGCACGCGCTCTGGGCAATCTGATCGGCAACTGCGTGGCCACCGTGGCGATTGCAGCCTGGGAGGGCGACATCGACCGCGAACGTGCCCATGCGGTACTTGACGGCAAGGCCGAGCCACTGACCCAAGAAGAAGACCATGCATCTGCTATCGTGCCGCCTGTCATAGTCCCCATCCCTCACTCTAGCCACTGAACCAAGCAATGACTCCTGCCTCTCCACAACACATCGCGGAACGCGTTGTCGAAGCCATCCTGGCCCAGAAGCTGGCACCCGGCGAACGACTGGGAGAGCAGGAGCTGGCCAACAACTTCGACGTCAGCCGCACCGTGGTGCGCGAAGCGCTGATGCAGCTGCAGGCCCGTGGCTTTGTCCAGGTTCAGGCCCGCAGGGGCTGGTATGTGGTCCAGCCCTCGGCGGCCGAGGCCATGGACGCGTTCTCTGCCCGGCGGATCATCGAGACCGGCATATTGCAGGAGGCCGGCAAGCCGCTGCAGCGCGTCATCACCAGGCTGCGCCGCCATATCGCCCAGGAGCAAAAAGCCATTGCCGGCGCGGACAGCGCCACGCGTGCCTTCCTGCTTGCGGATTTCCATGTCTGCCTGGCCGAACAGATGGGCCACCGGCTGCTGGCCGACACGCTGCGCGATCTGACGGCACGCACCACCCTGGCTGCCACGCTCTATCAGTCCACGCACAGCGCCAGCCAGTCCTGCGCCGAGCACGAACGCATCGTGGCAGCCCTGGAGCGCGGCGACACCGAGGGTGCCAAGGCCCTGCTGCTGGAGCATATAGGCATGGTGGAGCGCTCGCTGGAAATCCGTGCGACCGAGACCGAGGAGCCCGGCGACCGGCTGCGTGCCACGCTCGCCCCCGTGCTCAAGCAACGCCTCTGAGCGACACGCTCCCAACGAAAAAAGCCAGGGTCGACCCTGGCTTTTTTCATCTGCGAGGTACGACCTCGAAGCGGGCTCAGCCCAGATTCGGCGCCAGATAACGGCGCAACTCCTCGATATCCATAGCGCGTCGCTGGGCCATATCGGCGAGCTGGTCTTCGCCGATCTGGCCCACGTTGAAGTAGCTGGCCTCGGGGTTGCCGATGTAGAAGCCGCTCACGCTGGATGCGGGGTTCATGGCCAGGCTCTCGGTCAGCGTCATGCCGATTTCATCGGCCTGCAGCGTCTTGAACAGATCGATCTTGGCCGTGTGATCGGGGCAGGCAGGATAGCCGGGCGCGGGGCGAATGCCCTTGTAGGCTTCCTTGATGAGTTCCTCGTTGCTCAGGCTCTCGTCTTCGGCATAGCCCCACAGATCCTTGCGCACGCGCTGGTGCAGACATTCGGCAAAGGCTTCTGCCAGGCGGTCGGCCAGGGCCTTGAACATGATGCCGCTGTAGTCGTCCAGCGCAGCTTCGAACTCCTTGTCCTTCTTTTCGGCGCCGATGCCGGCGGTCACGGCAAACAGGCCGGCATAGTCGGCAATGCCCGACTCCTTGGTGGCCACAAAATCGGCCAGGCAGCGGCTGGGGCGCATCACGGGCCGGCCATCCGGGCCGTCCACGGCCTGTTTTTCGGTCTGCTGACGCATGCCGTACCAGGTAGTCAGCACCTGGCTGCGCGACTCGTCGGTGTAGAACACGATGTCGTCACCCACGCGATTGGCCGGGAACAGGCCCATCACGCCATTGGCCTGCAGCCAGCGGCCGTCAATGATCTTTTGCAGCATGAGCTGGGCATCGGCCAGCACCTTGCGCGCTTCCACGCCCACGACCTCATCGTCGAGGATGGCCGGGTACGGCCCCGCCAGATCCCAGGTCTGGAAGAACGGACCCCAATCGATGTACTGGGCAATTTCGGCCAGGTCGAAGTTCTTGAACACGCGGCGGCCCAGGGTGCGCGGCACCACGGGGGCATGGTTCACCACGGCAGCATTGGCTCTGGCCTGCTCCAGCGTCCACAGTGGCGTCTTCTTCTTGTTGGCATGCTGGGTGCGCACCTTGTCGTAGTCGGCGCTCAGCTCGTTCAGATAGGCCTGCTTGCCTTCGCCCAGCAGGCTCTGCGCCACGCTGACCGAGCGCGAGGCGTCGGGCACATAGACCACGGGGCCGTCGTACTTGGGAGCAATCTTCACGGCCGTATGCACGCGCGAGCAGGTCGCGCCGCCGATCAGCAGCGGAATCTTCTTGATGCGGAAGTAGTCGTCCTTGTCCATCTCGCCGGCCACATACTGCATCTCTTCGAGGCTGGGAGTGATCAGGCCCGACAGGCCGATGATGTCCGCGCCCTCGGCCTTGGCACGCGCCAGGATCTCGTGGCAGGGCACCATCACGCCCATGTTGATGACTTCGAAGTTGTTGCACTGCAGGACCACGGTGACAATGTTCTTGCCGATGTCGTGCACGTCGCCCTTGACGGTGGCGATGACGATCTTGCCCTTGCTGGTCACGTCCAGGCCCGCCGCTTCCTGCTGGCGCTTCTCTTCCTCGATATAGGGCACCAGGTGGGCCACGGCCTGCTTCATCACGCGCGCGGACTTGACTACCTGGGGCAGGAACATCTTGCCGGCACCGAACAGGTCGCCGACGATATTCATGCCGTCCATGAGCGGGCCTTCGATCACGTGCAGCGGGCGGCCTCCGCCCTGCACCACGATCTGCTGGTAGGCCTCTTCGGTGTCTTCGGTGATGAAGTCGGTGATGCCGTGCACCAAGGCATGCGACAGACGCTCGCCCACGGTCTTCGGTGCCTCGGGCGTGCCGCGCCATTCGAGCTTCTTGCTGTCGTCCTTGGCCGCGCCCTTGGCGCTGTCGGCGATCTCCAGCAGGCGCTCGGCCGCATCGGGGCGGCGGTTGAGCACCACGTCCTCCACGCGCTCGCGCAGCTGGGGCTCCAGGTCATCGTACACACCGACCATGCCGGCATTGACGATGCCCATGTCCATGCCTGCCCCAATCGCGTGATAGAGGAACACCGTGTGGATGGCCTCGCGCACGGGGTCGTTGCCACGGAATGAGAACGAGACATTGGAGACGCCGCCCGAGACCTTCGCGCCGGGCAGGTTCTGCTTGATCCAGCGCACGGCCTCGATGAAATCGACGCCGTAGTTGTTGTGCTCTTCGATGCCGGTGGCCACGGCAAAGATGTTGGGGTCGAAGATGATGTCCTCGGGCGGGAAGCCCACTTCATCAACCAGAATGCGGTAGGCGCGTTCGCAGATCTCGATCTTGCGAGCAAAGGTGTCGGCCTGGCCTTTTTCGTCAAACGCCATCACCACGGCGGCAGCGCCATAGCGCTTGACCAGCTTGGCGTGCTTCTTGAATTCCTCGACGCCCTCCTTCATGGAGATCGAGTTGACGATGCCCTTGCCCTGCAGGCAGCGCAGGCCGGCTTCGATCACATCCCACTTGGAGCTGTCCACCATCACCGGCACCTTGGCGATATCGGGCTCGGAGGCAATCAGATTCAGAAAGCGCACCATGGCGGCCTTGCTGTCCAGCATGGCCTCGTCCATGTTCACATCGATCACCTGGGCGCCGTTTTCCACCTGCTGGCGCGCCACGGCCAGCGCCTCCTCGTACTGCTCATTCAGGATCAGGCGCGCAAAGGCCTTGGAGCCGGTGACGTTGGTGCGCTCGCCCACGTTGACGAACAGCGTCTCATCGCCGATGAAGACGGGCTCCAGGCCCGACAGGCGCATGGGAGGAATGGCAGTGGAAGGGATAGCAGCGGACATCAGCTCACCTGTGTGAAAACCAGAAACAGAATCGAAAACAGGTGAGCGCCGTTGGGAGTGCAGGCAGATCGCCAACCGGATCTGCGACCCCGAGCCTGACGGGTCAAACATCTCAGGGATGACCTGCTGCAGCGCTCCTCGGGGTGAAGCCCGTCATTCTACGGCGAGGGCAGGCAATCGGGGCGTCAAGGCGCTTTGCCCCGCGGCTGTGCAGGCGGGCTCTTTGCGAATGGCTATAGCAGATTCGACTTTCCACACCCCAAAAACAGGAGCAGGGCAAAAGGTAATTTCGCAAAACACGAATGCAACCATCTCATTTCAAGCATATTCCCGACATGGTGCACATTCGCAGGGAATGGAGCGCACCGCTTTCCTGCTCTCAGGCAGCCCGGCACCGACGGGTCCGCTTGCCATGAGTGGACAAGCACCTACAGCCCCTATCTTTGAGTCTTTGGCACCATCAACAGCAAATGTCTGGTCCATGTGCTCAGCCGTGCACCGCCGAATGGCCAGCCATGACCGGGCAGGCCCTTCGGCCGTTGCATGGAACCACCCAGGAGATCTTCATGAACGTGACCTTCGGCGCGTACTACACCCTCATCATGGCCGTGCTTGTGCTCATGCTTGGCAAGCTCATGACAAGACATATCCGCTTTCTGCGCGACTTCAATATTCCCGAGCCTGTCGCCGGCGGCCTGGTCGTGGCGGCCATCATCTTCATGCTGCATCAGACCACGGGACTGGCGCTGAGCTTCGAAGCAAGCCTGCAGTCGGCGTTCATGCTGGTGTTCTTCTCCTCCATCGGCCTGAGCGCGAACTTCGCCAAGCTGCGTGAGGGCGGCTCCTCGCTGTTACTCTTCCTGGGTGTGATCGCCGTCTTCATCATGATGCAGAACATCGTGGGCGTGAGTCTGGCTTCCTTGCTGGGGCTGGATCCGCTGATCGGCCTGGTCGCGGGCTCCATCACGCTGGTGGGCGGTCACGGTACGGCCGGTGCCTGGGGCTCGGTGCTGGAAAACCAATACGGTCTCACGGGAGCCACCACCCTGGGCATTGCCTGCGCCACTTTCGGTCTGGTCATCGGCGGCCTGGTGGGCGGCCCGCTGGCCAAGCGGCTGATCACGCGCCATCAACTGGCCCAGCCGCTGACCGATTCCGAGCAGCTGCGCGCCGATGCGCCCACCGTGAGCGAAGGCAGCGCGGTCGCCAACTTCGAGTCGCCCAACAAGGCACCGCGCCTGATCACGGCCGATGCGGCGGTGGAGACACTGGCCCTCTTCGCGGGCTGCCTGGCCTTTGCCGAATTCATGACCGGCCTGACCACGGGAACGGTCATCCAGCTGCCTACCTTTGTCTGGGCGCTGGCCGGCGGCGTGGTCATCCGCAACGTGCTGGACTATATGTTCGGCTTCAAGGTCTTCGACCGTGCCATCGACGTCTTCGGCAATGCCTCGCTGTCCATCTATCTGGCCATCGCGCTGCTGTCGCTCAAGCTGTGGGAGCTGACCGATCTGGCCGGCCCGCTGATGGTCATTCTGGCAGCGCAGGCCATCGTCATGACGCTGTATGCGGCCTTCGTGACCTTCCGCATCATGGGCCGCAACTACGACGCCGCCGTGCTGGCCGCCGGCCACTGCGGCTTCGGCATGGGAGCCACGCCCACGGCCGTTGCCAACATGCAGGCCATCACCAACCAGTACGGCCCTTCGCACAAGGCCTTTCTGATCGTGCCCCTGGTCGGCGCCTTCTTTATCGACCTCATCAACGCCTTTGTGCTGCAGGCCATGCTCAGCATTCTTCGCTGAGCGCTGCATCAGCCCCCAAAAAGAAAGCGTGTTCCCGGTAGACAGGAACACGCTTTTTCATGGTTGCTTGCGCTTTCAGGGCAAGCGTCAGAGGCTTGTGCGGCTCAGATCATGCCGCCACGGCCTGGGCCGAAGCGGGCAGGCCGAAGATGCGGTCAAAGGCCCAGTTGAAGGCAAAGGTGTAGACCATGAAGAACACCAGCAGACCGGCTTCCATCACGGCAGCCTCCCACAGCGAGATGCCGAACCACCAGGCCATCAGCGGGATCAGCATGGCGGCGATGCCGCCTTCGAAACCGATGGCATGCACCACGCGGCGCATCAGGGAACGGCCCTTGACGCTCTGGCGCGATTCCCATTTTTCGAACAGGTGGTTGAAGCTCAGATTCCAGCAGATCGCGATCGCCGACGCAGCCACGGCCATGACGCCGGAGTCGCTGGCCTTCTGGCCGATGGCCATGAAGATCAGGCTGGAGACGATGATGGCGATGATTTCGTACAGACCCACATAGAGGATGCGGCGCTTGGGACCTTGAAGGCCCTTGGCCTTGGTGGGGGCCGCAAAGGCGGCGGTATTTTTGAGAGACGCGGCAGAGGAAGAAGCGGATGCCATCGCTGAGGCTTGTTGAGACATGGGCTGCAGTGTATGTTCTATAAATTGAAGATAAAAGTCAGTTCCTTTCAATTTTTCTGACAGATCGACACCATGTCCTTTAGCGCCGACCAGGTTCCGCTGTTTCTTGCCGTGCTCGATGCCGGCTCCTTCTCGGCGGCTGCACGCAAGCTCGGGCGTGTGCCCTCGGCCGTCAGCATGGCCATTGCACAGCTGGAGGCAGAGCTGGACCTGCAGCTGTTCGAGCGCAGCGGGCGCGAGCCCGTGCCCAGTGCCGCCGCCCGCGCGCTCGAGCCACAGGCGCGCCTGCTGGCCGAGCAGTTGCAGTTGCTGAACTGGCAGGCTCAGGCACTGCATGCGGGTCTGGAGGAAAGGCTGACGCTGGCCATCGCCCCCGAGCTGCTGGCCACGCACTGGAGCGAACCGCTGAGCCGTCTGGTGCACGAGTTTCCCGCGCTGCCGATTGAGGTGCTGGCCGCTCCCCAGGCAGATGCGCTGGAGCTTTTGCATGCGGGCCGCGCCCATCTGGCCCTGGTATTTGAGCGACCCGCCATGGACGGGCGCGAGGGCTTCCAGGAAATGGGCCGCGAGACGCTGGTGGCCGTGATGTCGCCGCAGTTCGAGCCCTGGCTGCAGGCGCTGGCCGAGCATGAGCAGGGCCGCACCACACTGCCACAGCTCACGGTGGAGCAGTTGGCCGCCACGCGCCAGGTGCTGGTGGCCAGCCGCGACCCGCAGCAGACCGATCCGCGCTTTGTGTTTGCGCGCCAGCTCTGGCGCACGGACAGTCACCAGGCAGCGCTGTCGCTGATCGGCGCAGGTCTGGCCTGGGGCTGGCTGCCCAAGGGCCTGGTGGAATCGCATATCGACAGCGGCGCGCTGATGGAAATTCCCGTGCTCAACATCAGCAACGGCACGACCTTGTTCGTGGACTGGGTCTGGTCCAAGGAGCGTGCCCAGGGTCTGGCAGCCAGGCGCTTTGTGCAACTGCTGCGCGAGCGCTGAGCCTCCATGGGCTGGCCTCCGACATCTGGCCTTGAAGCCAAAAACGCATCAGGAGCAGAATGTACAAGCGCCAGCCGCTAGTCATTCCATAGCGAATCAATTTGCACTGCACAGGAGTTTCAATACATGCCCCGTCAGCCCGCCAAAGCCGCCCCCGCCACATCGCCTGCTGCGCCCCCCGAGCCGGACCGCCAGCCGGCACGCAAACGCCTGCCGTTTCCGACCAGCGCATCGGTCAAAGCCGCCAAGACGGCCAATTCATCTGCGCCGCAGCCAGCCCCCGTCACCAAACCTGCCACCAAACCTGCAGCCAAAACTCTGAGCAAGGCCTCAGCGAAGGCACCGGAACTTCCTGCGCCCGCCGCTGCCCATGTCTACCCCTTCGAGACCAAGGACAAGGCGCTGCGCAAGCTATGGCAGCCCTGGCACCCGGGCCAACCGCACGACAGTCGCTTGACCGCCGGGCAGCCTCGGCCCGCAGTGGATCTGCAGAAGTTCGACCCGACCGCCAAGCCCTTTTCCTCCGACCAGGGCAAGCAATATGACAAGGACAGCGTGAACCAGCTGGCCGAGGCACTGGACGGGCTGCAGAATGTTTTCTATGCCGACCGGCGCTTCAAGCTTCTGGTCATCCTGCAGGGCATGGATGCCGCAGGCAAGGACGGCACGCTGCGCGCGGTCTTCGGCCGCATGTCGCCGCTGGGCGTGCGCACCGTGGGCTGGAAGGCTCCCAACGAGGCAGAAAAAGCGCATGATTATCTGTGGCGCATTCACCAGCAACTGCCGGGGGCGGGCGAGATCGTGCTCTTCAACCGCAGCCAGTACGAGGATGTGCTGGTGCCCGTGGTCAACGGCTGGCTCACGCCCGAGCAGCAGACCCAGCGCTATGCGCAGATCAACGACTTCGAGCGCATGCTCAGCGAGACCGGCACGGTGATCGTCAAGTTCATGCTGCACATCAGCAAGGACGAACAGCGCGAGCGGCTGCAGCAGCGCCTGGACGACCCCTGCAAGCACTGGAAATTCGACGAGAACGACCTCAAGGTGCGCGCCCAGTGGGACGACTACCAGCAGGCCTACGGTCAGTTGCTGGGCGCCACGCACACGCCCTGGGCGCCCTGGACCATCGTGCCCGCCGACTCCAAGACGCACCGCAATCTGATGGTGGCCACGGTGCTGCGTGAGGTGCTGACCAATCTGGAACTCCAGTATCCGCCCGGCGCACCGGCGCTCGATCACATCAAGGTCCGCTGACGCGGCCAGTGCCCGCAGCCATTGGCGCTCGTAACTTGCTCTTAAAAACAGAGCTTCTAGCGCATGACAGTAATGAATTTCAGATTAAAAAGAATCTGAAATCATTCATCAGCAAGCGCAAGCAGCTCCTATTTTTGAAGATCCTCAGGACGGATCAGAACTGCCAGCCCAGTGCGCCCAGACCGTCGAACTCCATCTCGAAGCGATCGCCGGCCTGAAGCGGCATGCAGCCGCACCAGGTTCCCGTCGTCACCACGGTGCCGGCGGGAACGCTGCCGTATTCGCGTGCCACATGCTGCAGCCAGTCCACGAGCAGCCAGGCCGGATCGCCCAGGCTGTGCGTGCCGGTAAAGCGCTGCGGCGGGCCGCCGTTCACGGCCACCGTGCACAGTTGCCGCGCCCAGTCGCGGCCGGCGATGACGGAAGCGCTCTGCCACTCGCCCAGCGCCAGTCCGCCATGGCATTGGCCGTCGGCCAGCAAGGCCAGAGCCGGGGCCTTGAGGCCGTCGCGCCAGCGCACATCCACCCATTCCACGGCCACGCAGGCCGCGTCCACCAGCGCCAGCGCGCTGTCGTAATCGAGGACTGCGGCCTGCTCGGCGCTCACATCCCGGCCTATGCGCAAAGCGATCTCAGCCTCGGCACAGCGCAGATTGAAGACGGTCTCGGGCGCGGGCACCGGGTTCAATCCCTGGCGAATGCCGTCCTCGGGCAGCGGCACATGCAGCAGAGCTGCGTTGCGGCCCGGGCCGCCGGACTTCCAGTAGCGCGGCGCGCGATCGGCGGGCCACCAGTTCCAGGTGCGTGCCAGCGCGCTTTGCACGGCACGGGCATCGATGGCATCGCGCATCAGCGCTGCCACGTCGGCGCCCGAGGCCTGGGCCGTGCCCAGTTTGCGCGACCACCACAGCGCATCGGCCGTGGCATAGCTGTCCTCGGGCAAATCGGGCCACAACGTCTTCCAGTCGGGCAGCACCTCTTCCTGCGTCTGCAGCTCGGGAGCCAGCCCTATGGGCGGGGTATTGGCAAACGGTGCCGGGCCGCACCAGCCGCTTTTGCAATCATTGTTTTCAGACATGACGGCAATGATGGCAAATTTCCTGTCTCCATGTCACCAATTGAGTGCTTGGCCCACATCCAGAGCGGCTTTCAGATGGTTATGCACAAAATGCATAACATCTCAAACAAGAAGCCTTGGACAGGAAAATTCGGCGCGCGCACACTGTGAATCCCGGACAGCAAGGACTTACAACGACCTTGCTCCACTCAGTCAACCAGGCCTACATCATGCAAGCCAAAGACTCTTCAGCGCTGTCCACAGCGCATGTTCTGCCCTCCTACCTCAACCCTGATCATCTCGGTCCCTGGGGCATTTATCTGCAACAGGTCGACCGTGTGACCCCCTATCTGGGCTCGCTGGCCCGCTGGGTGGAAACGCTCAAGCGTCCCAAGCGCATCCTGATCGTCGATGTCCCCATCGAGATGGATGACGGCCGTATCGCTCACTTCGAGGGCTACCGCGTTCAGCACAACCTGAGCCGCGGTCCCGGCAAGGGCGGCGTGCGCTTCCACCAGGATGTGACGCTGTCTGAAGTGATGGCACTGTCGGCCTGGATGAGCATCAAGAATGCCGCCGTGAACGTGCCCTACGGCGGTGCCAAGGGCGGCATCCGTGTCGACCCGCGAAAGCTGTCCAAGGCCGAGCTGGAGCGCCTGACACGCCGCTATACCAGCGAAATCGGTCTGCTGATCGGCCCCACCAAGGACATTCCAGCACCTGACGTGAACACCAACGGTCAGGTCATGGCCTGGATGATGGACACCTACTCCATGAACACGGGCGCCACGGCCACCGGCGTGGTCACGGGCAAGCCCGTGGACCTGGGCGGATCGCTGGGTCGCGTCGAGGCCACGGGCCGCGGCGTGTTCACCGTGGGCGTGGAAGCCGCCAAGCTCACCGGCCTGAATGTGCAGGGCGCACGCGTGGCCGTGCAGGGTTTCGGCAATGTGGGCGGCACTGCGGGCAAGCTGTTTGCCGATGCCGGAGCCAAGGTTGTGGCCGTGCAGGACCATACGGGCACCATTCAGAACGCCAATGGCCTGGATGTGACGGCATTGCTGGAGCATGTGGGCAATACCGGCGGTGTGGGTGGCTTTGCCGGTGGCGAGGCCATGGATGCAGCCGCCTTTTGGGGCGTGGATTGCGACATCCTGATCCCGGCGGCACTGGAAGGCCAGATCACCGAGGAAAACGCCGGCCAGATCAAGGCCAAGCTGGTGATCGAAGGTGCCAACGGCCCCACCACTCCTGAGGCCGACGACATCCTCAGCGAAAAAGGCGTGCTGGTTCTGCCCGACGTGATTGCGAATGCCGGCGGCGTGACCGTGAGCTACTTCGAGTGGGTGCAGGATTTCTCCAGCTTCTTCTGGACCGAAGACGAAATCAACGCCCGTCTGGTGCGCATCATGCAGGAAGCCTTTGCCGGCGTCTGGGCCGTGGCCCAGGAGCACAAGGTGACACTGCGCACCGCCACCTTCATCGTGGCCTGCAAGCGCATTCTGCACGCCCGCGAGGCACGCGGCCTGTATCCATAAGCACCCCTGAGGCGCTACGCGCGCCTTCGCCCTGGCCGGGCCCCCCTCGCCGGACGCCCCTGGCCGGGCGCCCTCTCTCTACGCGCTTCGCGCCAAGGGAGGGGGACGCTGCCTTCGCCGGGGCGGCCCGGCCGCGAGGCGGCTCTTGCTCGGCATCTCTTTCAAGACTTACGCAAAACGGGTTCAGGCAGGGTGACTGCCGCAGGAGGCAGGCAGTGGCTGCATTCTTGCTTGCGCAAGTCCTGTCTTTGCTGGGATAGGCGCCTGTGCTGGCGCGAGCACAACGAAAAAAGCCTTCTGTTTCCAGAAGGCTTTTTTGATTGGTTGCGCGAGAAGGATTTGAACCTCCGACCTTTGGGTTATGAGCCCAACGAGCTACCAGACTGCTCCATCGCGCGGTAATTTTTTTCTCAACAGCGTTGCTGTGTCGATAGGCGCAATTGTAGCCTAAATCGGCCTGTCATGCGGAGCAGTTATATAAATACGCGCTTTTTATGGTTATTGGCTCTGAGATTTGTCGCCAGCTTCCGATTGGCAGCAGCAATTGTCGCCCATGCCAGTCGGTATAGTTGCCGCCCATGGCCAAAGAGAAAACCACTTTCACCTGCAACGCCTGTGGCGGCACCAGCCCGCGCTGGCTGGGCAAATGCCCGGGCTGCGGCGCCTGGAACACACTGGTCGAGACCGTGGCCGACTCCGCCTCGGGCGGCAAGAACCGCCTGAGCCAGCCTCAGGGCTATGCAGGTCTGGCCAATGCCCAGCCCGTCACCCCGCTGTCGGCCATCGAGGCCCAGGATGTGGCGCGCACGCCCAGCGGCATCGAGGAACTGGACCGCGTGCTTGGCGGCGGCGTGGTGGAAGGCGGCGTGGTGTTGATCGGGGGAGACCC
Organism: Comamonas sp. GW821-FHT11H03; assembly: GCF_058807955.1. Lineage (NCBI taxonomy): Bacteria > Pseudomonadati > Pseudomonadota > Betaproteobacteria > Burkholderiales > Comamonadaceae > Comamonas > Comamonas sp. GW821-FHT11H03. The sequence continues at coordinate 90,381 of NZ_JBXARF010000009.1, read as the reverse complement.
CGGAATAGGTAAGTCCACACTCCTTTTGCAGGCCATGGATGCATTGCATCGTATGGGCCTGCCAACGCTCTATGTAACGGGCGAGGAAAGCGGCGCCCAGGTGGCGCTGCGTTCGCGCCGGCTGGGGCTGGACAACAGCCAGGTCAATGTGCTGGCCGAGATCCAGCTGGAGAAAATCCTCGCCACCGTGGAAGCCACCCAGCCTGCCGTGGTGGTGATCGACTCGATCCAGACGGTGTATTCGGACCAGCTCTCCTCGGCTCCGGGATCCGTGGCCCAGGTGCGCGAATGCGCGGCCCATCTGACGCGCGCGGCCAAGACCACGGGCATCACCATCATTTTGGTGGGCCATGTGACCAAGGACGGCGCGCTGGCCGGCCCGCGCGTGCTCGAGCACATGGTGGACACGGTGCTCTACTTCGAAGGCGACACGCACAGCAACTTCCGCCTGGTGCGCGCCATCAAGAACCGCTTCGGTGCCGTCAACGAGATCGGCGTCTTCGCGATGACGGAAAAAGGGCTCAAGGGCGTGACCAACCCCAGCGCCATCTTTCTGAGCCAGCACAGCGAGCCCGTGCCCGGCAGCTGCGTGCTGGTGACGCTGGAGGGCACGCGCCCCATGCTGGTGGAAATCCAGGCCCTGGTGGACCAGGGCGGCCCGGCCGCACGCCGCCTCTCGGTCGGCCTGGACCGCGACCGGCTGGCCATGCTGCTGGCCGTGCTCAACCGCCATGCGGGCGTGGCCTGCGCCGACCAGGATGTCTTCGTCAATGCCGTGGGCGGCGTGCGCATCAATGAGCCTGCAGCTGACCTCGCTGTGATGTTGGCAATCACTTCCAGTCTGCGCGGCAAGTCGCTGCCCAAAGGCTTTATTACGTTTGGCGAGGTTGGTCTGGCCGGAGAGGTGCGCCCAGCACCTCGCGGCCAGGAGCGGCTCAAGGAGGCGGCAAAGTTGGGATTCACTATCGCCGTGGTCCCCAAGGCCAATGCACCCAAGAAACCCATCGCCGGCCTGGCCATCCATGCCGTGGAGCGCGTGGATGAGGCCATCAACATCGTGCGCGGCATTGGTTGATGTATTTTGATAGCTGCTAGCGCTTGTAAATTATAGATTTCAGACAATAAATTGTCTGAAATTCTTTATTCATATGCGAATGCAGCTACTGTTTTTGAAAACCCCTTGATCACAGCAGCCTGTACGGGCATACGCACTGCCCGCACACTCGAACCCACACCCTCGTAAGACAATAAGCCCATGAATTTGCGCAATATTTTGGTTCCCCTGGGCCTGATCGTGCTGACGATCGCAGCCTACAACTCTGCGGGCTGGCCGGGCGTGGCGGCCGTGGCAGGCGGCATCCTCATGTGGGGGCTGCTGCACTTCACGCGCCTGATGACCATCATGAAGAAGGCATCGGACCGGCCTATCGGCTATGTGGGCAGCGCCGTGATGCTCAATGCCAAGCTCAAGCCCAAGGCCCCGCTGGTCCATGTGGTGGCCATGACCCGCTCCCTGGGCCAGCGCCTGTCCGAAGAAGGCCAGAGCCCCGAGATCTACCGCTGGACCGACGGTTCGCAGTCCCATGTGACCTGCGAGTTTGTCGCCGGCCGCCTCATGAAGTGGGAGCTGCAGCGTCCCGAGCCCAAGGAAGACCTGAACCCGACTGCCGCGCAAGCAACCGCCCGGACATCGCCCCCGACCTCCCCCTAAAATGGCAGTTTCAGGAGACAAGCGCTGCCGCCGACCCGGCAGCAGCGCCCGCTGAACACACAACCCATAGAGGATGGTTTTATGAGCCCTGTTGTTCCCTCGATGTCCGACCGCGACGGCAAGATCTGGATGGATGGCCAGCTGGTGGAGTGGCGCGACGCCAAGATCCACGTGCTGACCCACACGCTGCACTATGGCTGCGGCGCCTTTGAAGGCGTACGCGCCTACGAAACCGCACAGGGCACGGCCATCTTCCGCCTTGAAGAGCACACCAAGCGCCTGTTCAACAGTGCCAAGATTCTGCGCATGCAGATCCCGTTCAGCCAGGAGCAGGTCAACCAGGCCCAGGTCGAGGTGGTCAGGGCCAACGGCCTCAAATCCTGCTATCTGCGCCCGCTGACCTGGATCGGCGACCGCAAGCTGGGTGTCTCGCCCAAGGGCAACACCATCCACCTGATGGTGGCAGCCTGGGCCTGGGGTGCCTATCTGGGCGAGGAAGGCATGCAGCGCGGCATCCGCACCAAGATTTCCAGCTACACCCGCCACCATGTGAACATCACCATGAGCCAGGCCAAGGCGGTGAGCAACTACACCAACTCCATCCTGGCCAATACCGAGGCTCTGGACGACGGCTACGACGAGGCCATCTTGCTGGACGCATCGGGCTTTGTCTCCGAAGGATCGGGCGAGAACATCTTTGTGATCAAGGACGGCGTGGTCTACACCCCCGACCTGTCTGCCGGTGCACTCAACGGCATCACCCGCAACACCGTGCTGCACATCTGCAAGGACCTGGGCCTGGAAGTCGTGCAAAAGCGCATCACCCGCGATGAGCTGTATATCTCGGACGAGCTGTTCTTCACCGGCACCGCCGCAGAAGTCACGCCCATCCGCGAAGTGGACCGCTTACAGATCGGCGAAGGCCGCCGCGGCCCGATTACCGAGAAGATCCAGGCGGCCTACTTTGACATCGTCAACGGCCGCAACCCCAAATACGCACACTGGCTCACCTTGGTATAAATCAACCCCCTGAGCGGCTTTGCCGCTTCCCCCTCGGGGGACAGCACCGTCGCTGCGGGACGGCCCTTGCTTGGTGCTTCTGATCTCAATTGCGCCAGTATTTCCGGCCATGCTTCACTATTGAAAACACGAAAGACACGAGAAATGACCACGAATGCCGTCGTCGAACTGGCCGCCAAAGACCTGAACGCCCAGGGTGGTGTGTTCTGCCCCAGCCCCAAGGCCGATATGAAGCTGTGGAACAGCCACCCCAAGGTCTATCTGGACGTGGCCAAGACCGGCGATGCCAAATGTCCTTATTGCGGCACGACTTACCGCCTCAAGGCGGGCGAGGTGTTTGCTGGCGGGCATTGAAGCAACCACCGCTCATGAAAAAGGCTCCCGTCAGGAGCCTCTTTTTTATGCCTCGGGATTGAGAGCCCGATGCCAGGTGCTGCCTGGCACTGCCCCGCCGTGAGCTTTGAACATTTCCGTGAAATGCCTCCTCTCCCCACCCCTGAGCTTGACGATGGGAGCACTGATCTTCGGCCCCTGAACCCGGCACAGCTGGGGATACAGCAAATACCATTTCCAGCGCAAGGCATGGTGATAGTAATAGGCCGAGTCCTCGGCCTTGAACAATGCCATGCGTGAATACCGTCTTTGGCGCAGCACCTGCTGCGCCGTGATATGGATCAGCAGGTAATGAGGGTCGCCGATGTTCTGCCGGATACCGGCCCAGTCTGACCGGGCCTGAAGCCGCTGCAGATAGGCCTCGGTTCCCTCGACAATCAGGGCCTGATGGAATTCCCGCTGCCAGGCGACGATGAAATCAGAGCCCGCCAAAGCGCCAAATGCCCAGCTTTCAATGACAGGCGTGTGCACCTGGGTAGTGAATTTTTCAAGATAGAAGCCCACAAACTCCGTCCTGGAGTCGGCAGCTGCCTGCATCCAGCTCAGCGAGCGTGTCAGCAAGGTGCTGGCATCCAGCCAGAAGCCCCCGTGCAGGGCCACGAGGTACAGGCGCAACCAGTCGGACTGCTTGGTGGGATGCAACTCAAGGAACCGGGCAGGCAAAGCCCCTTGCTGCACGTACTGAGCCAGGTTGCCTGGATGCACAAGGCATACCTCATAATCCGGACACTGCAAATGCCAGCTCTGGATGCATTCGCGCACAAACGAATCAGGCTGAGGGTGGTTCCAGTAGGTCCACAGCTTCTTGGGAATCGCGGCACTTTGCGGCGCGGCCAATATCGGCGCCGAACCCAGCACCTCGCCATCGACAACCAACGGTGCCGCATCGCCGTAACTTGCCGAAGATTTCAGCGTCCGGGGCTGAACCAGCTTTAATGCACTTTTGAACAAATGGGCAGGAATCCGGGTCATGGTGCCGATAAACAATAAAAAACAACAAACACAAAATGATTCGTGCAGATTGTCCATCAGAACGATGAATTCAACCTCCTTTGCCAAGCCCTGTACCGAGGGCACAACACCGGTCCGCATTCTTCACTTCGTGACCGGAGGATTCTCCGGTGCCACCCAGGTCGCGGTGGATCTGAGCCTGGCCGCGCTGCGCACGCCCGGCTATGAGGTTCTGCTGGTGCTGCGCCGCAAGCCCAGCACGGATGAACGCAAGATTGACGCACTGCGCCAGCAAGGCCTTCAGGTCATCGTGGTGTCCAACTGGCTGCATGCACTGACTGCCTGGGAGCTGCGCAAGATCATTCGCGAATTCAGGCCCGATGCGTTGTTCGCCCATGGTTTCAGCGACCATATCTGGGGCCGGCGCGCTGCAGCGGCTGAGGGGGTGGCGCATGTCTTTCATGTGGAACACAACTCGCGCGAGCGCTACACGCCGCGTCGTCTGCGCCAGGCCCTGGCGCTGGAGCCGTTCACCCAGGCCCATATCGGCGTCTCCGAAGGCGTCAGGACCAGCCTGGTCGAGCGGGGTTTCCCGGCCGAGAAATGCATTGCCATCTGCAACGGCATCGACCTGACGCGCTTTCCTCAGGAAGCCATGCCCTCGCTCTGGCAAGGGCGCGAGCCGGCGATTTACATGGCCTCGCGCTTTGCGCGCCAGAAAGATCACGACACGCTAATCAGGGCTATGGCCACTCTCAGGCAACGCGGCCTGACGCCCACGCTCTATCTGGCCGGCGCAGGCAAGAGCTCACTCAGGACCAGAGCCGAGCGGCTGGTGGCTGAACTGGGACTTGAGCAGCAGGTTCGCTTCCTGGGCAATGTCTCGGACCTGCCCCAGCGACTGTCCAGAACGCAGATCTTTGTTCTGGCTACGCACTGGGAAGGCATGCCTCTGGCTCTTGTGGAAGGCATGGCCGCAGGCTGCGCCTGTGTCGTCTCGGATGTGATCGGCGCCCGGGAAGTCGTCACCCCCGAGGTGAACGGCCTGCGGGTGCAGGAGTCAGACCCCGACTCCATGGCGGATGCACTGCAACGACTGCTCCAGGACCCAGCCCTGGCCCAGCGCCTGGGCGCAGCGGCGCGTGCTCAGGCACTCGGCCACTATGGACGCGAGCAGATGTGGGGCCAATATCAAAGGCTGCTGCCGCTCAAGGCTTGAGCACCGCCGATACCTGGGGTTTTGCCGCCCGGAGATTGCCCCAGTTCAATGCCAGCTTCATCTTGAATTTGCGCATTTTCTGCAGGCGGCTCGTCGGGGCTGCCTGCTGGGCCCAGATGCTGCTGACCTCACTGGTATCGTCCAGAGCAATGACCGAGGGATAGACCCCGTAAACGCGCAAGTCGTTTTCAAACCAGAAGCGGATATCCACATCCACCGGCCTGTCGAAGGGAACACGTGCCTCCAGCATCTTGCGGGCACCGGAGCGGCTGATGACATAGCCGGCAGCAAAGCTGGGCACCCGCTGATAGGAGATCAGCTGCAAGGCCCCCGCGACCAGCGGACCTTGGTTGGCTATCTTTTCCGGCTCACGCCCGTAGAGCTTGATCATGTCCCAGCTGCCATCGGCGGGCAGGGCTTCTATCGCTGCCAGCGCCTGCGGCAATTGCGGCAGAAGGCGCACATCATCCTCGAAGACCACCATGGCTGGCGCATCGCTATCCAGCAGCTGCTGCCATGACCTCAGATGACTGGCATAGCATCCCTTCTCTCCGTTGCTCAGGGGCTTGAAGTAGCGGCCATGGCTTTGCGGCGCACAGAAGAGCCGTTTTTGCTCGGCCTCGGACAGATCCGCCCACCACACGGCAGGCAAGCGCGACGCCGTCAACCCCATTTGCGCGAACTGGGCTGTCATGCGCTCGCGACGCTCAGCGTCCTTGGACAAATTGATAAAGACAATGGGCAATGACAACATACACTTCTGCACCGAACACAAGACCTGCAGTGTAGGTTGAAGCCCACTGCCTCGCAGAAGAACCCGATTAGAACTATGAACGAGCCTACACCCGTCACCCCTCAACCCGGCCAGCCCGGCAAGCGGGCGGCTGCCCTTGCTCATGCCCTGGATGCCGCCTGCTTTGCATTCTTTGCACTGAGTCTTTGCGTTCCCTCTGGCTACTCTTACGGATCCACGGCCCTGGCTCTTTTGGCTCTGGTCGGTTCCGTCGCCGCTCGCCCCAAGGACCCTGCCCGCCGTGAAACCTTGGTGCTGGTGGGGCTGATGCTGGTGCTGGGACTGCTCTGGAGCCTGTCCTTCGATCGCTGGTTCTCGGCGGCGGGCTGGGGCTATGGCGCAAAATATGCCCTGGCAGCTCTGAGCCTCTGGTATCTGAGCAAAACAGGTGTCCGGCTCTCGGCCATTGTCTGGGGCCTGGCTCTGGGCTGCGCGGGCGCCCTTGTCATTGCCCTGTATCAGGCTGGTGTGCTCAAGATGCCGCGCGTCTCCGGTTTCACCAATGCCATCCAGTACGGCGGCATCGCCATATATCTGGGTTTTGCCACCTTGTCCCTGGCCTTGCTGGGCCGCTGGAGCAAGCCTAGAACAGCCGCCCTGGGCTTGCTGGGCGCATGCGGTGTCTTTGCGTCCTTTCTTTCCGACTCCCGCGGCTCCTGGGTAGTGATCCCGCTGCTGATCGCGGCCATCTGGCTGATGGCATGGCTCAATGGCTACAAGCGTCTGGCCAGCATGACGGCGGCAGCCATGCTGCTGCTCGGGCTGATCGTGGCAGTGCCGACCTACCAGAAGGTGGAACAGCGCAGTGCCGAAGCAGCACGTGAAGTCTCACAGTATCTGCAGGACCCCCAGAAATATGCCGTGACCTCGGTCGGCCAGCGCCTGGAGCAATGGCGGCTTGCGATTCATCTGATCGAGCAGCGCCCCTTCAGTGGCTGGGGACTGGCCGGCTACCCTGCGGCCAAGCAGCAGATGGTCGATCAAGGCCTGGCCCATCCCTCGGTCATGGAGTATGGGCATGCGCACAACGAAATCCTGGACATGTGGGTCAAGCGCGGTCTGCCAGGTCTGATCCTGCTGCTGGCGTTCTATGCCGTGCCTGCCGCCATTTTCTGGCCCACGCAGCGCCGTCTGGCGCACGCCGATGCGGCGCAGCGCTCCAGGCTGCTGGCTCTGCGCGCAGCGGCCACGCTGCTGCCGCTGGCGTATTTCGGCTTTGGCTGGACCCAGGTGTTCTTCGCACACAACAGCGGGAACATGTTCTATATTTTCAGCCTCGCAGTGCTCTGGGGCGGTATTTGCAGAATGGAAACCCAGTCCGCAGTCACCCAAACTCAGCCCTGAGCCCTACCCGGCAATCCCAGGGCCAGAGCTCCCAGAGCCCCCTGGCCCAGGGCAAAGACTCCATAGAGGAGGCCGATGCCAACGGCCAATGCGGCAGGCACTCCGAACGGAGCCAGCGCCGCAACGGCTGCGGCTTCACGGGTGCCCCAGCCACCCACACTTACAGGCAGTGCAGCCATCAGAAACACGGGTGCGATGACAAAGGCCCATACGGCCAGCGGCAAATGCAGGTCCAGAGCCATGGCCCCACATGCCAGCGCACCAGCAGACAGCAATTGCACCAATGCCGAGGATGCTGCTTGCACCCACAGTTGCAGCAGAAAGTTCGGGCTGCCTGCTGCCATGCGTACCGGCTCCAGCCATGCGCCAGGCAGCTTGAACCAGTTGCTGCGCAGGCCCTGCAGAACAATCCAGGGCAGCAGCAACCACAGCACGATGACGGCAAGCAGCAGGGCGATGAAGACGGCGGTATTCATGTGTACCCAGGGGGCAAGCGTAGAAGCACAGGCCACCGCCCCCAGGCCACCGATCGCGCACAGCATCCACAGACCGCTGACACGATCCAGAATTACCGACAGATTGCTGGGCGCCTTGGCCTGTCCGGTCTTCTGCAGCGCAATTGCACGATAGACATCGCCGCCCACGACAGCGCCTGGCAAAAGCACATTCAGGCCTATCGCCTGAAAATACCAGCGCATGCCGGAGGCCAGCGACATCTCGGCCCCAAGCCACCGCGCCATGGCACGCCAGCGCCATGCCGACACGACGTTGGAGGCGATGGAAATCCCGAAGCCCCCCAGCAGCCACCAGGGATTGGCCTGCTGCAGCCGGCCCCAGAGCTGGACCGGATTCGCGAGATAGACAACGGCGGCCAGCAAAGCGATGCCCATCAGGGCCCGGACAAACGCCTTACGCGCCTTGCTCACAGAGCCGCGGTCTCGGTTTTCTCGGCCTTGTCTGCAGGCTTGTATTCGACAGCGCCGTAATCCTTGGCGTGGTACTGAAAGCCGCTGCCCGACTCGTAATAGATACGCGTCAGCAGCTCGCCGATCAGGCCCGCCGCGATGAACTGCATGCCCATCAGCACCAGCATGACCCCAGCCATCAACAAGGGGCGGCCGCCAATCGCTTCGCCCATGATCTTCTGCGCCAGCAGCCACAGCAGAATCAGCACGCCGGGCGTAGCCATCCACAGCCCCATGCCGCCAAAGGCATGCAGGGGACGCTGGCGAAAGCGCATGAAAAAGACAATGAAGATCAGATCCAGAATCACCCGGAAAGTGCGATCTATGCCGTACTTGGAGACACCGCGCGTGCGTGCATGGTGACGCACCGGAATCTCCGTGATGCGCGCGCCCGCATCACGCGCCAGCGAAGGAATGAAGCGGTGCATCTCGCCATACAGGCGAATGCGGTCGATGATTTCGCGGCGATAGGCCTTCAATGCACAGCCATAGTCGTGCAGCTGCACATTGGTGAATTTGGAAATCAGGCGATTGGCCAGCACCGAAGGCAGGCGGCGCGACAGTGCCTTGTCCTGGCGATTCTTGCGCCAGCCCGAGATCATGTCCACATCGGGGTCGTTTTCCAGGCGCTCCAGCAGCAGCGGAATATCGCCGGGTTCGTTTTGCAGGTCGGCATCCAGCGTGACCACATAACGGCCGCGCACTCGGTCAAAACCGGCTTGCAGGGCACTGGACTGGCCGTAGTTGCGCACCAGGCAGACAGCACGCACCCAGGGGTGTTGTTCGGCCAGCTCGCGCAGACGCTTGGCACTGCCATCCGTCGAGCCATCGTCCACTGCAATCAGCTCGTAACTCAGTGCCTGGGTGCGCATGGCCTCGTCAATGCGGGCCACCAGATCGGGCAGATTATCGAACTCGTTATATACAGGAACAACGATGGAGACTTCGGGGTTTGAATCGTGCACGGACGTCATGCTGAATGATTGGGGATAACAGTCACCTATACTAACTGAATACCCCATGCGCCATTTGCGCCAAGCCCATTGTTTGGCCTGCAAAGCCAAGCGCAATCGTAAGTGCGCACTATCAAAAAATGTGCACTCGCCAAATCCTATGGCATCAAACTCCTCGACTTCTATTCGCCCAGACTGGCAACAAGCCCTGTATGCCAAGCCATGGATATGGCTGGCCCTTTTGGTGTGCGCCCATATCGTGTCCCGCATCTGCATTTCGGCGGGCATGAAATGGGATGAGTCCGAACAGATTCTCTGGGCCCAGCAATTGCAGCTGGGCTATGGCCCACAACCGCCTCTGTATACCTGGATGCAATGGGCGGCCTGTCAGATTCTCGGCCCTTCGGTGCTGGCTCTGGCGCTGCTCAAACATCTGCTGATTGCCCTGACCTATTGCCTGGCATGGCTGGCTGGCCGGCAGTTGCTGGGTCAGAAAGGGGCCTGGTGGGTTGCAGCAAGTCTGCTGCTGATGCCTCCCTTCGGCTGGGACTCGCTACGCGACCAGACCCATACGGTGATGGTGACGGCAATGACCATGGGTCTGTGGTGGGCTGTGCTGCGCCAGGTGCAAAGGCCGCAAGCCGTCAATTTTGTTCTGATCGGCCTCTTCTGCGGTCTGGGCATGCTGTCCAAATACAGCTATGCCATGCTCATTGGCGCCTTGTTCCTGGCCTCCGTGACGGTGGCACAGGTGCGTAGCGCCATCTTCTCCAGGGGTTGGTGGCTGGCTCCGCTGGTGGGGTTGCTGGTGTTTGCGCCCCATGGCTTCTGGCTGGCTTCGCACTGGGGCATGGCAACCACCGAAACCGTGCAGAAGATGTCGATCTCCACCGAGGCCTCGCACCTGAAGGGTCTGGGCAATCTGCTCAAGGCGCTGCTTGCGACCTTGGGTCTGTGGCTGATAGCAGCTCTGGTCAGCTACCGCTCCAGACTCTGGAGAACAGGCAGCAATGCGTCTTTGCCGGCCCAGGTCTGGGCCTGGCCTTTGCTGCGCAACTACCTGCTCATCATTGCCATCTGCCTGCTGGCCATGGTGCTGGCGGCAGATGTCACGGACTTCAAGCAGCGATGGATGCTGCCTCTGACGGCCATTGCACCCTTGGCCCTCTATGTCTGGCGTCCGACGCTTCTGGAGCAAGGCGTGGGCCGGATGTTCACCACCTTCGTCGTCGTCTTTGCGCTGATCTTTCTGATCATGGCAACACTGCGCCCCTGGCAGGGCGGTCGCAAGAACGATCCCGACGAGCTCAACCATCCGGTCAAGGCGCTGGCCCAGGAACTGCGCAAGGCAGGTTATGAGGGCAAGGGAGTCATCGTTGGCTCGGACCATATGATGGCGGCCATGCTGCATTCGCAGTTCCCGCAAACTTACGCCCTGGGCTGCTCTGATGGCGCACAACTGAGGCAGTGCCTGTCTCAGGCCGACGCCGATACCGCAGGCGGCCTGCTGCTGATCACACGCGCCGACAAGCCCGTCGCGGGCTGGTGGGACGACATCTTCACCACACAGGCAAAAACCGCAGTGCAGACACTGAGCATCCCTTTCGAGAAAATGCCTGCCAGCGCAACACCTGCGCAATACCAATATCTCTGGATTGCCCCATGAATCCCGTTCTGATCACCGGCTGTGCCGGCTTTATCGGCATGCATTGCGCCAAGCGACTGCTTGAGCAAGGCGTGCCCGTGGTTGGCATCGACAACCTCAACAACTACTACGACGTGGCACTCAAGCATGCCCGCCTCGCCGAGTTGCGTCCGCACGCCCACTTCCGCTTTGTGGAACTCGATGTGGCGGACCGGCAAGGCATGGCCGACCTGTTTGCCCAGGTGGCTCCAGCCAAGGTGCTTCATCTGGCCGCGCAGGCCGGTGTTCGCTACTCCATCGATCAGCCCGACGACTACACCGACTCGAATCTGCTGGGCTTTGGCAATATCTTGCAAGGCTGCCGCAAGCACCAGGTCGGGCATCTGGTCTATGCCAGCAGTTCCAGCGTCTATGGCGGCAACACCAAGATGCCGTTTGCCGAAAGCGACGCGGTGGACCACCCCATCAGCTACTACGCAGCCACCAAGAAGGCCAATGAGCTGATGGCTCATACCTATTCGCACCTGTACGGCATACCCACCACAGGCCTGCGCTTCTTCACGGTGTACGGTCCCTGGGGTCGCCCCGACATGGCCTTGTTCAAGTTCACCAAGGCCATACTGGCGGGCGAGCGCATCGATGTTTATGGCGACGGCAAGCTGGTGCGCGACTTCACCTATATCGACGATATCGTCGAAGGCATCATGCGCGTGCTGGACAAGCCCGCCACGCCCGACGCCAGCTATGACAGCCAGAACCCCAACCCTGGCACCAGCACCGCGCCCTATCGCATCTTCAATATCGGCAACAACGCGCCCACCGTGCTGATGGACTACATCGCCGCCTTGGAGGGCGCCCTGCAAATGACCGCCCGCAAGCAAATGCTGCCCATACAGCCCGGGGACATGCACAGCACATCGGCCGACACGCGTGCCTTGCAAGCCTGGGTCGGCTTCTCGCCAGCCATGCCCGTGGTCACGGGCGTGCAGCATTTTGTGGATTGGTATCGCTCTTTTTATCGCGTATGAAAGTTACTGTCTTTGGTACCGGCTATGTCGGTCTTGTGCAAGGCGCCGTGCTGGCCGATGTGGGCCACCAGGTGCTTTGCGTGGATGTGGACGAGAAGAAGGTCGCGGCACTCAAGGCCGGCCAGATTCCCATCCATGAACCTGGCCTCGATGCACTCGTCATCAACAACCAGCAACTGGGCCGTTTGCAGTTCACCACCAATGCCGCCGAAGGCGTGGCACACAGCGAGCTGATCTTTCTGGCCGTGGGCACACCGCCCGATGAAGACGGCAGCGCCGACCTGCAATATGTGCTGGCCGTTGCCCGCACCATCGCCAAGCACATGGACGGCCCGCGCATCGTCATCAACAAGTCGACCGTGCCCGTGGGCACGGCGGACAAGGTCTCGGCCGTGATCGCCGAAGGCCTTGCACAACGCAATCTGCAGCATGCGTTTGACGTGGTGTCCAACCCCGAGTTTCTCAAGGAAGGCGCGGCCGTGGGCGACTGCCAGCGCCCGGACCGCATCATCATCGGCACCGGCAACCCGGCTTCCGAAGCCAAACTGCGCGAGCTCTACGCCCCCTTCAACCGCAATCGCGACAAGATCGTGATGATGGATGTCCGAAGCGCCGAGCTGACCAAATATGCAGCCAATGCCATGCTGGCGACCAAGATCAGCTTCATGAACGAGATCGCCAACCTGGCGGAAAAACTGGGAGCCAATGTGGAGGCCGTGCGCCGTGGCATTGGCAGCGACCCGCGCATCGGCTATCACTTCATCTACCCGGGCGTGGGCTATGGCGGCAGCTGCTTTCCCAAGGATGTGAAGGCGCTGATACACACTGCCAGGGAGGTCGAGTTCGAGCCTCTGCTGCTCAATGCCGTAGAGGAGCGCAACCATGCCCAGCGCAATGTGCTGTTCGAGCGCATCAGCGCCTTCTACAGCGGCCAGCTTGAGGGAAAGACCATCGCCGTCTGGGGCCTGGCCTTCAAGCCCAATACCGACGATATGCGCGAAGCGCCCAGCCGCAATCTGCTGGAGTCGCTCTGGAGCGCCGGCGCCAAGGTGAAAGCCTACGACCCTGTTGCCATGAAGGAAGCGCGCCGCATCTACGGCGAGCGTGCCGACCTGGAGCTGGTGGATAGCCCCCTGGCTGCCGTGCAGGATGCAGACAGTCTGGCCATCGTGACCGAATGGCAGATCTTCCGTGCGCCGGACTTCGACCTGCTGGCCGCAACGCTGCACGACAAAATGATTTTTGACGGCCGCAACCTCTACGAGCCTGCCCTGCCTGCCAGCCATGGCCTGGGCTATGTCTCCATAGGCCGTCCCGCCCAGCAGCCGCGCTGAAACAAAAAAGCCCCGCAGACCGAAACCTGCGGGGCTTTTTTTTGGGGCTGCTGCTCAGGCCAATGGCAAGCTGATCACGAAGCTCGCACCGCTATGGCCGTCCTTGCGTGCTTCACAGTACACCGTACCACCATGTCGCTCGGCGATCGAACGCACCAGCGACAGGCCCAGGCCCACACCGCCGGATCGCTCACTGGCCCCAGGCAGGCGATAGAACTTCTCGAAGATACGCTCGCGCTGCGCCTTGGGAACTCCAGGGCCGTGATCCTCGACACGGATCAATGCCATGCCGTCCTGCCTGGACAGGGACAGAGTGATCTCGCCCTCGCTGTAGCGGCGCGCATTCTCCAGCAGATTGCGCACGGCGCGGCGCAGCAATTTCGCGATACCTTGCACCTCAAGCGGACCATCGGTCTGCATCTCCAGATCGGCATCGATGCGCGCGCACTCCTCGGCCGCCAGACCGATCAAATCGACCGACTCCACCGTACCCACATCGACCTCGCTGGAGTCCAGGCGGCTGGCCAGCAGGATCTCGTCGACCAGCTGGTCAAGCTCGGCAATATTGCGCTGGATCTCGGCCTTGGCGCGTGCACTGGCCGGATCATCCCCCATGAACTCCAGGCCCATGCGGATGCGCGTCAGCGGCGAACGCAGTTCATGCGAGGCATTGGCCAACAGCGATTTGTGAGACGTCATCAAGGTCTCGATGCGCGCTGCAGCGGCGTTGAACTGGTGCGCCAGATCCGCCACCTCGTCATGACCATGCTCGGGGACACGCACCGACAGATCGCCCTCGCCGAAGCGCTTGACGCCGCGCTGCAGGTTTTCCAGACGCTTGAGCAGGCGACGAATGATGGGAAACACGCCCACAACCACCGCCACGCCGACCAGGCCCAGCATCCACAGAAAGCCGAACGGCGGCCGCAGCCAGAAGGCGACGGCACCATCACGCGGTGGAGGACGACCCTCACGCCACTCGCGTGGCGCCATCCACAGCTCATAGACCTGCCCGTCCCGGGCGGCAATTTCAAAACGCACGCCATCTACGGGCGAACCGGAGATGCGGTTGCCACGCCCCTCCACAAGAACCTCGCCCTCGGGGCCTTTGAGCACCATCTCGCGCGAGGGCGGCGTGGTGCTGTTCTGAGCGCGCTGCTCTTCGGCAATATTCCAGGCCCAGGCCACGCACAGCGTGAGCACGGCCACGCCGACCACCACCGCCAGCCAGATGCGCAGATACAGGCGCTGGGAGAAAGCATGCAGCAGCTTCATCAGTCTTGTTGCTTGGCAAAAACGTAGCCCACACCACGCACGGTGAGAATGCGCTTGGGAGCCTTGGGGTCGGCTTCAATAGCGGCGCGGATGCGGCCCATGTGCACGTCGATGGAGCGGTCGAAGGCCTCCAGTTCGCGGCCGCGCACGGCTTCCATGATCTGGTCGCGCGTCAGAACGCGACCGGCGCGCTCGGCCAGTGCCACCAGCAGGTCGAACTGGTAGGAGGTGAGGTCGGCCTGCTGCTCGCCCACCGACACGGTGCGGGCATCGCGATCGATTTCCAGGCTCCCGAAGCGCATGACGGCATTCGCGGGCGCCGCCTGGCTGTCGCTGCCTTTGCGGCGCAGGATGGCGCGAATGCGGGCCAGCAGCTCGCGCGGCTCGAAAGGCTTGGGCAGATAGTCGTCGGCGCCCAGTTCCAGACCGATGATGCGGTCCATAGGATCGCCCTTGGCGGTCAGCATCAGCACAGGCACCTGTGCCGCAGTACCGGGCATGGAACGTATGCGACGGCAGACCTCCAGACCGTCCATGTCGGGCAGCATCAGGTCCAGGATCACCAGGTCGGGCAGCTCGACCGAGCCACCATCGCTGGGTTGCAGTTGTTCCAGGCCGCTTTTGCCGTCAGCCATATGGGTCACTTCCAGGCCGTTATTGCCCAGGTAATCGCTCACCATTTGCGCCAGGCGAACGTCATCCTCAATCATCAGAAGTTGGTGCGTGCTCATAGGGGGCAGTGTAGTCATGCTCGCGCCTCGATATTTCTTCAAGACGTCATGCTGAAGCACGCAGGTGACCTGCTCTTGTCTGCTGCGTAAAGTTGGGTAAACGCCGAGCCGCTCAAAAACAATAGCTATCAGTGCTTACCCATCAAGCGCCAGAGCCAATTTTCACTCTGGATGCCAGGAAAATCAGCAGCAGCACGGGGAATCCCATCAGCGCCGTGGTGTGGAAGAACGCCTCGTAACCATAAGCATCGACAAACACCCCCGAGAAGCCCGCCAGCCACTTGGGGGCCAGCAGCATCATGGAGCTGAACAGCGCATATTGCGTGGCCGAGTACTGCACATTGGTCAGGCCCGATAGATAGGCGATAAAGGCCGCCGAGGCAATTCCCCCAGCGAGATTGTCGGCACTGACCACCCAGACCAGCGCCGAGACATCGTGGCCGCGTGTGGCCAGCCAGGCAAACAGCATATTGGTGCCAGCCGACAGCACGGCGCCCAGCATCAGCACGCGCATCACGCCCCAGCGCACGGCCATGATGCCGCCCACAAAGCCACCCAGCAGCGTCATGATGACGCCGAACACCTTGGTCACGGCAGCCACCTCTTCCTTGGTGTAGCCCATGTCCACATAGAACGGGTTGGCCATGATGCCCATGACCACGTCGCTCACGCGATACAGGCCGATCAGCGCCAGCAGCAGCAGCGCCTGCCACCGGTAGCGGCCGATGAAGTCGGCAAACGGAGCAATTAACGCGCCCTTGATCCATTCGGCGGCATTGCGCGCCGGTGCGATGGGACGGGTTTCAGGCTCGGGCGAGAACAGCACCGTGACCATGCCCACCAGCATGCTCGCCGCCATGGCCGTATAGGCCACATGCCAGGCCTGCACCATATAGCCCTGCACATCCCCTTGCACCTGCGCCGCCACCCACAGCACGCCGGCGCCGGCCCAGATCATGGCCAGGCGATAGCCGGTCTGGTAGGTGGCCGCCAGGGCTGCCTGGTCGTCGACCTTGGCAGACTCGATGCGATAGGCATCGAGCGCAATATCCTGCGTGGCCGAGCCGAAAGCCACCAGCAGCGCGCACCACACCAGCGGCTGCAGGGACTGCTTGGGGTCCATGAACGACATGCCGAGCAGGCCCGCCACGATCAGCAGCTGCGAAAACAGCAGCCAGCTGCGCCGCCGCCCCAGCATGCGCGTCAGCGCCGGCAGGGGCAGGCGATCCACCAGCGGAGACCACACCCATTTGAAGGCATAGGCCAGACCCACCCAGCTCAGGAATCCTATCGTCGTGCGATCGATATCGGCCTCGCGCAGCCAGAAGCTCAAGGTGCCCAGCACCAGCAGCAGCGGCAGGCCGGCCGAGAAACCCAGGGCCAGCATGCGCAAGCTGGTGGGCTGGGCATAGACCTTGAAGGCCTGGCTCCAACTGCGCTTGGGCTTGATGACGACATCTGCGGAAGTGGGGCTGGTGCTTGTTTGGGACGACTCGGTCATGGTCTGGTTCTCTGAGGCAGAGGGCATTATCGGTTGCCCGCGCCAGTCGCCGGACGCTACCATTACCGCGACCGCCGTCTCTTTCTGTAAGCCCGATTGACCCATGAGCCGTGACACTGCATCTCCGCGCCCTGTGCTTGACCAGGCACAGGCATCGGTGCGCAGCTACAGCGGCGAGCATCAGGCCCATGCCCATGACTACGCCCAGATTCTGTTTGCACTGCAGGGCCGCATGGAACTGGAGGTGGCCGGCAGACCCAGCTTTGTCGACAGCGCCTGCGGCATGGTCATCCCCGCAGGGGCCGACCATGGCTATCTGGCCGCACCGCAAACCCAGGTCCTGGTGATTGATGCACCCATGGCCCAGGGGCTGGACAAGCTGCGCCGCTTTGCCGTGCCCCCGTCGCTGCGCTTTCCGCAATCGAGCCTGTCGGCTGCCGCGCAGATGGCGCTGGTGCTGCAGGCTCCCACCTTGCTGCAGCGGCGCGGCCTGGATCTGCTGCGGCTGCAGCAACAGGTTCAGGCCGCTTTGCATGAAAGCTGGCCCACGGCCCGGCTGGCGGGCCTGATGCACCTGAGCGTGGCCCAGTTCCATGCCCGTTTTGTGGAGCTGACGGACCGCACCCCGCAGGACTGGCTGCGCGGCCTGCGTCTGGACGCCGCCGTGCTGCAGCTCAAACAGGGGAGCGCACTTGAAGCGACCGCGCTGCGCTGCGGCTACGCGTCGGCCAGCGCCCTGGCCTATGCATTGCGGCGCGAGCGCGGCGTGACATCGCGCCAGCTGCGTCAGCCGCGCTGAGCCCTCCCCCTCACTTCAAGCGTTTCTCGACAGATGCGCGGCCCGCGCCCGCGCATGATGGCTCACTCATGTCTGTCACTTCTGCTATCTCTTGCTCATCGCCCCGCAGCGCTTTGGGCCCTGTCGGCCTGGTACTGGCCGCTGCCATGCTCTGGGGCACCACGGGCACGGCACAGCATTTCGCGCCTGCGCCGCTCTCGCCTTACTGGGTAGGCGGCCTGCGCATGGTCATGGCCGCGCTGTTCTTTGTCGCTCTGGCGATGGTGCTGGACCGAGGCCAGGCGCGCCAACCCATAAGCTGGGCGCGCATCGTGTTCTGCGGCCTGTGCATGGCCGTCTACAACCTCAGCTTCTTTGCCGGCATCAAGGCCAGCGGCGTGGCCCTGGGTACGGCACTGGCCATAGGCAGCGGCCCCATCTGGGCCGGTCTGATGCAGGCCGTGGTGCAAAAGCGCATGCCCAGCCCTCAATGGTGGCTTGGCACCTGCACCGGTGTGGGCGGAGGCATTGTCATGGCGCTGGCTGCCACCGACAGACAGCATCTGCCATGGACTGGCATGGCCCTGTGCCTGCTGGCCGGTCTGTCCTATGCCGCCTATGCACTGGTCAACCAGGCGCTGGTGTTTCAGGCGCGTGTGGCCACGGTCAATGCCTGGGTGTTTTCCTGCGCAGCCCTGCTGTCGCTGCCCGTTTCGGCCTGGCTGGGCGGGCCGCTGCAGATCAGCGCCGACGGCTGGGCCGTGGTGATCTATCTGGGCATGGTCGCCACGGGGCTTGCCTATCTGCTGTTCTCCGTGGGCCTGCGCGGCATGTCTGCCGCAACCGGCGTGGCACTGAGCAAGGCCGAGCCCATCACCGCTTTTGCACTGTCTTTGCTGGTGGTCGGCGAGCGCCCCGCCTGGTGGTCCGTGATCGGTCTGCTCGGCGTGATCGGCGGCCTGTGGCTGGTGGTGCAGGCAGAGCGCAAGACGGCAGAAACCGTCTGACCCGAGGCAGAGTGCAGCTCGCATAGACTTGGCGCTCATGCACGCCCTCATCTCATCCCTGCGCCTGCCCTCCACCCGCAACTGCCTGCTGCCCGCACTGGTCTGCGCTGCGTTGATGCACGCGCCCGCTCAGGCTCAGGTGGAGGTAGGCAAGGCCTCGGTGATGCGCCAGCTGGTGCCGGCCGAGACGCTGGAAAACTCTGCGACCCAGCAATACCAGGAACTGCTGCAAAAAGCCAAGGCTCAGGGTGCGCTGGCAGACGCTGGCAACCCGCAGCTGCAACGCCTGCGCGGCATTGCCCAGCGCCTCATTCCCTATGCCGCGCAGTGGAACCCGCGCGCCAGCCAGTGGCGCTGGGAGGTCAACCTCATAGGCAGCAAGCAGATCAACGCGTTCTGCATGCCCGGCGGCAAGATCGCCTTCTACACCGGCATCATCGACCAGCTCAAGCTCACGGACGACGAGATCGCCATGATCATGGGCCACGAGATGGCCCATGCCCTGCGCGAGCATTCGCGCGAGCAGCTGGCCAAGAATCAGGCCACCAGCATAGGCATATCGCTGGGCGCGCAACTGCTGGGTCTGGGCGATATCGGCAATGCCGCGGCACGCCTGGGCGGCCAGTTGCTCAGCCTCAAGTTCAGCCGCAACGACGAAAGCGATGCCGATCTGGTCGGACTGGAGCTCGCGGCCCGCGCCGGCTTCAACCCGCAGGCCGCCGTGAGCCTGTGGCGCAAGATGGGCCAGGCCACGGGCGAAGGCGGCATAGGCTTTCTCTCCACGCATCCGACAGGCCCCGATCGCATACGTCAGCTGGAGGGAAACGTGCCGCGCGTCATGGGCTTGTACGAGCAGGCACGCAGGCGCTGAGCACCGGTCACAAGGCGGTTGAAAACCCGCTTTGCGTCAACCATGACGCGCTCTATATTGGCCTGTGACGAGCGCACAGCCACAGGAGTGATCGCATGCAGGCCCTGGACACCCATGACGTCTTCAACCAGTTCGATGAGCTGACCGATATCGATCTGCTGCAGGTCGATACGGCCTTGCAGGAAGTGCTGCAGCGCCAGCAGGCCCAGGGCTTTGTGCCAGCGCTGAGCCGCTTTGCGCAACAGCTTGGCCAGAAGCACTGCTGGGAGCAGGCCGAACTCGCCAACCGTCATACGCCCGAGCTGCAGCGCTTTGACGCACGCGGGCGTGTGCTCGATGCTGTGGAATTCCATCCCAGCTGGCATCGCCTCATGCAGCTGTATCGCGAGCAGGGTCTGATCTCCTTGCCCTTTGAGAGCCTGAGCCGCGGTCGCTGGAGCGCCTGGGCCGCCGGCTTTTACCTGCACGGCCAGGTGGAGCAAGGCTCTCTATGCCCAGCCACCATGACCACGGCGGCCATCCCCGTGCTGCAAAAAGAGCCCCAGCTCTGGAGCCAGTTGAAAGCCCGGTTGTTCAGCCACGAGTACGACGCGCGCGATCTGCCCTTGAGCCAGAAAAAATCCATCTGGATAGGCATGGGGATGACGGAGAAGCAGGGCGGCTCGGACGTGCGCGCCAACACCACGGTGGCCCGTCCCGTGCATGAGGGCGGCCGCGGCGGCGAGTATCTGCTGCGCGGCCACAAATGGTTTTTCTCGGCCCCCATGTGCGACGCCCATCTGGTGGTGGCGCGCATGGCCACGGCAAGCGGTGAGCTCGGCGGTCATGCCTGTTTTTTCGTGCCGCGCTGGCGCCCTGATGGCAGCAAGAACCCGGTGCGTGTGCAGCGCCTCAAGGACAAGGTCGGCAACCGCAGCAACTCCAGCTCGGAAGTGGAGCTGCAGGACGCCTGGGGCATTCTCATGGGCGAGGAAGGGCGCGGCATTCCCACCATCATCGAGATGGCCAGCTACACGCGACTGAACTGCGTGCTGGGCAGCGCGGCCATTGTGCGCAGCGCCACCGTGCAGTCGATTGCCTATGCGCGTCAGCGATCGGCCTTTGGCAAACATCTCGCGGATCAGCCGCTGATGGTCACCGTGCTCGCGGACCTGGCCCTCGAAAGCGAAGCCTCCATGCAGCTCGCCATGCATCTGGCGCAGGCCTATGAGCAGGAGGCCGAAGGCGATCTGCTGGCTCGCGCCTGGAAGCGCATCATGACTCCGGCCGCCAAGTTCTGGGTCTGCAAGCGCTCGGTGGAGATTACGGGCGAAGCCATGGAGGTCTTTGGCGGCAACGGCTATGTGCAGGACAGCATCGTCGCGCGCCTGTTCCGCGAGGCGCCGGTCAACTCCATCTGGGAAGGTTCGGGCAATGTGATGTGCCTCGATGTGCTGCGCGCCATGGGCCGCGAGCCCGAAGCCGCGCGCCTGCTGTTGCAGGATCTCAGCGATATGGCTGCCGACCGGCCCCTGCTGACGGCAATGGCGCAATCGCTGGCCCAACGCCTGTCTGCAGCCCCTGATGCACTGGAGCCGCAAGCCCGCCGACTGGTGCAGGACTTGTGTCTGCTGGCCCAGGCCTGCCTGATGCACAGGCACGCGCCCGCCCCCATGGCCGATGGCTTCATCCACACCCGCCTGGGCGCGCAGAACGGAGCCATGGTGGTCGGAGCGTTCGACCCAGCCGGGCTCGACATTGCGGCCATACTTCAGCGCGCCCTGCCCGCCTGAATCCGCTCAGGCGGCGACCAGCGCTTTCAGTTGCCTGAAACTTTGCGGCAAGCTCTTGCCGCTGGTGTCCAAGACATGATCGGCCTTGGAATAAAAGGCCGATCGGCCGTCCAGAATCCGGCGCAAATCATCCATGGCCTCGGGGTTGGCCGCCATGGGCCGCGTGTCGCCCTGGGCCACGACACGGCTCATATGCTCATCGGGCTGGGCCTGCAGCCAGACCGTCGTGCAGTGGCTGAGCAGTTCGTTGAAGGTTGCGGGGTCTGACACGATGCCGCCCGGGGTGGCAATCACCACATCGCTGTAGATCTGCACGGCCTCTTCGAGTGCTCGACGCTCGTAACGACGATAGGCGCCAGCTCCATAGAGGTCATAAATCTCGCGCACGCTGCAACCCGCCACTCGCTCGATCTCCTGGTTCAGCTCCAGAAACGGCACATTCAACTGCTCGGCCAGCATGCGCCCCAGCGTGGACTTGCCCGCGCCGCGCAGGCCTATCAGGGCAATGCGCGAAGCCCGGTGCGGATCGCCGATGGGTGCGGTACCCAGAATCTCTCCAGCGGCCAGTCGCACGCGCTTCAAGTCGGCTTCGCTGCGGCCTTCCAGCAGCTCGCGCAGCAGCAACCATTCGGCACTGGCAGTCGTCACATCGCCCAGCAACTCGGCCATGCTGCACTGAAGTGCATTGGCAATCTGCTGCAGCACCAGGATGGAGACATTGCCCGTGCCGTATTCGAGATTGGCCAGATGCCGCTCCGACACCACGGCGGCAGAGGCCAGCCCACGACGCGTGAGACCGCGGCGCGCACGCAGATTGCGCACCCTCTCGCCCAAGGCCTGCAGCAGCGGGCTTTTGCCCGCCTCATCCCCTTCCGCAACCAGCGCGGATGCCATGTCTAACTGATCCATAAAGCTCCTCAGAGGCCGTGAATGATAAACAGTCGGGGTTAACGCGAATCATGCAATATATTGCTTGACACTGCATTGTCTCGTATTTATCTTCTGATTGCACGCACAATATTGCATGTTTTATCAAAGATTTGATGCTGCTCAGATCGGCACCTCAGGAGACCCCCATGACCGAGTTACTGGCCAACCATGTGGCAGGCCGCTGGCAAACCGGCGGCGGCCCGGGCAGTGTGTTACGAGATCCGGTACTGGGGGTCGAGCTGGTGCGTGTCGATGCCACAGGGCTTGATCTGGGTGCCGCCTTTGCCTTTGCACGCGACACCGGCGGCAAGGCCTTGCGCGCCCTGAGCTACGCCCGGCGCGCCAGCCTGCTGGCCGAGATTGCCGCCGTGCTGCAAAGCCGGCGCGATGCGTATTACGAGATCTCCACCGCCAACAGCGGCACTGTCAGAAACGACACCGCCGTCGATGTGGACGGCGGCATCTACACCCTGAACCAATACGCCAGATGGGGCGCAGCGCTGGACGATGCCAGACATCTGAGCGACGGCGAAGCCGTGGCGCTGGCCAAGGACGGCGCTTTTCTGTCACGGCATATCCAGGTTCCGACACGTGGCGTGGCGCTGTTCATCAACGCCTTCAACTTCCCGGCCTGGGGGCTGTGGGAAAAAGCGGCTCCAGCCCTGCTCTCGGGCGTGCCCATCATCGTCAAGCCGGCCACGGCCACCGCCTGGCTGACCCAGCGCATGGTCAGGGATGTGATTGATGCCGGCATATTGCCGCCGGGGGCGCTGTCCATCGTCTGCGGCAGTGCCGCCGGATTGCTCGATCAGCTGCAGCCCATGGATGTGGTCTCCTTCACAGGGTCTGCGGACACGGCTGCGACCATCCGCTCCCACGCGGCCATCACCCGCCATTCGGTGCGCAGCAATATCGAGGCCGACAGCGTGAACTGCGCACTGCTGATGCCCGGCCATGTCCCGGACAGCGAAGCTGCTGCCTTGCTGGCGCGTGAAGTGGTGCGCGAAATGACGGTCAAATCCGGCCAGAAATGCACGGCCATACGCCGCGTGCTGGTACCGCAAGCACTGTACGACGGTGTGGCCCAGGCCATCGGTGCACAACTGGCCAAAATCACCGTAGGCAACCCGCGCAACGAGGCTGTGCGCATGGGATCTCTGGTCAGCCGCGAGCACTACGACAGCGTGCAGCAGGGCCTGGGCCGGTTGCTGGAACACACCACGGCCCTGCATGACGGCAGATGCAACGCGCTGATCGATGCCGACCCGGCGATTGCCGCCTGCGCCCAGCCCGTGCTGCTGGGAGCACAGGACCCCGATGGCAGTGCACTCGTGCATGGCATGGAGGTCTTTGGCCCCGTGGCCACTCTCATGCCCTACCGTGACCTGGCCCATGGCCTGGCACTTGCGCATCGCGGACAGGGCTCGCTGGTCTGCTCAATCTATGGCGATGACGACAAGGCACTGGCCGCAGCCGCCACCGATCTCGCAGCCAGCCACGGCCGCGTGCATGTGGTCACCCCCGCTGTCGCCAAGCTGCATACCGGCCACGGCAATGTCATGCCCCAGTCCCAGCATGGCGGTCCGGGCCGCGCAGGCGGCGGCTCCGAACTCGGCGGCCTGCGGGCACTGGATTTCTATCATCGCAAAAGCGCCATACAAGCTGCACCGCAGGTTCTGCAGGCACTGGCCGAAACGACGGGAGCATGAGCCATGACCGACTTCAGCCAAGCCTTCAACTTTGCCCAGCATCTGTTCGATCTCAACCAGGCGCGCGGTGACAAGAACGCCTACACCGATGACCTGGGCACGCTCAGCTATGCGCAGTTGCAGGAGCAGGCCCGCCGCCTGGCGCATGGCCTGCTCGCTGCCGGCATCCATCGCGAGGAGCGCGTGCTACTGGTCATGCACGATATGCGCGAGTGGGTGATCTCCTTTCTGGGAGCCATGTACGCAGGTGTGGTGCCGGTGGCGGTGAATACCTTGCTCACCGCAGCTGACTACGCCTACATGCTCGAGCATTGCCGTGCGCAGGCGATTTTCACCAATGGCGCGCTGGTTGCCGTGGTGCAGCAGGCCCTGGAGCAGGCGCAGCACGAGGTCAACCATATCTGGGTCGCCAGGCCTGATGAAGCACCGCAAGGCCTGCCACCGGCCTTCGAGCCGCTGCAGCCTTGGCTGCAGCAACAAACGCCGCTGGCCCATGCCGCCAGAACCATGGGCGACGACCCCGGCTTCTGGCTGTATTCCTCGGGCTCCACCGGCAAGCCCAAGGGGGCGGTGCATACCCACGCCAACCCCTACTGGACGGCCGAGCTGTATGGCAAGCCGGTGCTGGGCCTGAGCGAGAGCGATGTCTGCTTTTCCGCCGCCAAGCTTTACTTCGCCTACGGTCTTGGCAACGCCCTGACATTCCCCCTGAGCGTGGGCGCCAGCGTGGTGCTGATGGCCGAGCGCCCCACACCGGAAGCCACCTTCAGGCGCTGGACCGAACACCAGCCCACGGTGTTTTTCGGCGCGCCGACGGGCTTTGCAGGCATGCTGGCTCACACCGCCTTGCCGCCGCGCGAGCAGGTCAGCCTGCGCATGTGCTCCTCGGCCGGCGAAGCCCTGCCGGCAGAGATTGCCCAGCGCTTCAAGACCCACTTCGGCGCCGATATCGTGGACGGCATCGGCTCCACCGAAATGCTGCACATCTTCATCTCCAACCGCCCGGACGACATACGCTACGGCAGCACGGGAAAGCCTGTACCAGGCTATGTGGTGGAGTTGCGTGGCGAGGACGGACAGCCCGTGGCCGATGGCGAGATTGGCGACCTCTACATCAAAGGCCCTAGCGCCGCCCTGATGTACTGGGCCAACCGAGACAAGACACGCGACACCTTCCAGGGCGTCTGGCTCAAGAGCGGCGACAAATATGTGCGCGATGCCGAGGGCTACTACACCTATGCAGGCCGCAGCGACGACATGCTCAAGGTCAGCGGCATCTATGTCTCGCCCTTCGAGGTCGAATCCACGCTGCAGCAGCACCCTGCCGTACTGGAGGCTGCCGTGATCGGCGTGACCGACGAACAGGGCCTGACCAAGACCAAATCCTATGTGGTGTGCAAGCCCGGACAGAGCGCCAGCGAGGCCGAACTCAAGGCCTTTGTAAAGAGCCGGCTGGCCGCCTACAAATACCCGCGCTTCATTGAATTTGTCGATGAGCTGCCAAAGACCGCGACTGGAAAGATCCAACGCTTTCGCTTGCGTGAGCTGGAATCCAAACCACGCTAATTGCTTATCGCAAGGTTGCAAGAAGCTATCAAAACAGTAGTCACAAACTAGGGCAATCGCTGGTATTGCTTTAAACCTAAAGTTGTTAGAGTGCGCTCGTGCATCAGTGCCAACCCCAGCACCACAGCCAGTCATAACCGTTGATCTGAGAGTAAGCCGGCATTCGTCCATCAACCAGCAGGAGACAAGCATGAGCAAGCAATGGGCAATATGGAGCGCAATCGCACTGGCTGCCGCCGCAAGCGGCAGCAGCGCCATGGCGCAGGAGAAGATCAAGGTCGGCTTCATGCTGCCTTTCAGCGGCACTTATGCAGCCCTGGGCGTGGCAATCGAGAACGGCTTTCGCATGCAGGTAGCCGAGCAAGGCGGCAAGCTGGGCGGACGCGAGATCGAATACTTCAAGGTCGACGACGAATCCGATCCCGCCAAGGCCACGGACAACGTCAACCGCCTCATCAAGCGCGACAAGGTCGATGTGATCGTCGGCACCGTGCACTCCGGCGTGGCCATGGCCATGGCCAAGGCTGCCAAGGAAAGCGGCACTGTGCTCATCGTGCCCAATGCGGGAGCCGATGCAGTCACCGGCCCCATGTGCGCGCCCAATATCTTCCGCAGCTCCTTCTCCAACTGGCAGACGGCCTACCCCATGGGCGTGGTGGCAGCCAAGGAGGGCAAGAAAAATGCCATGACCCTGACCTGGAAGTACGCTGCCGGTGAAGAGGCCGTCAACGGCTTCAAGGAAGGCTTCGAGAAAAGCGGCGGCAAGGTCAGCAAGCAGCTGACGCTGCCGTTTCCCAACGTCGAATTCCAGGCTCTGTTGACCGAGATCGCAGCGGCCAAGCCCGATGCAGTGTTCTCCTTCTTTGCGGGGGCAGGTGCCGTGAAATTCGTCAAGGACTATCACGCCTCGGGCCTGTCCAAGACCATTCCGCTCTACGGACCGGGCTTTCTGACCGACGGCACGCTGGAGGCTCAGGGCGAGGCCGCCCAGGGCATGCTGACCACGCTGCACTATGCCGACGAACTGGGCACGGCGCGCGATCAGGCCTTCCGCACCAACTACGCCAAGAGCTACAAGCTGCAGCCCGATGTCTATGCCGTGCAAGGCTATGACGCCGCGCAGATGCTGGCCGTGGGTCTGAAGGCCGCCGGTGGCGACATCGGCAAGAAGGATGTCTTCCGCACCGCCATCGAAAAAGCCACGATTGCCAGCCCGCGCGGCGACTTCACCTTGAGCAAGGCGCACAACCCCGTGCAGGACATCTATCTGCGCAAGGTTGACGGCAAGGAAAACAAGAAGATCAGCGTGGCAGTGAAGGCTCTGGCGGACCCTGCCCGCGGCTGCCGCATGTAATAGACGCGGGCCCTGCCGCCCGGGATACGTCGCTGCTCTGCGCTTGCCGCACCTTCGGTGACGGCCACGGCAGAGCGCCTCGTCTCCAGCGCGAATCGACGATTCGCCGGACTGTATGCCCCGCTTTGCAGCCTCCTGCTTCAACAAGGATTGCCGTGGATCTCGCCACTTTTCTGGTGCAGTGCCTGAACTCTGTTCAGTACGGACTGCTGCTGTTTCTGCTGGCCTCGGGCCTGACGCTGATCTTCGGCATCATGGGGGTGATCAACCTCGCCCATGGCAGCTTCTACATGATCGGCGCCTATGTGGCGTTCTCGCTCGCACCGTACCTGGGCCAGCATTTCATCGTCATGCTGCTGGTCGGCGTGGTGCTGGCCGTGGTGCTGGGCTATTTTCTCGAATGGGCATTCTTCAGCTTTCTCTACGAACGCGATCACCTGCAGCAGGTGCTGATGACCTATGGCCTGATCC
This sequence comes from Comamonas sp. GW821-FHT11H03, assembly GCF_058807955.1. NCBI lineage: Bacteria > Pseudomonadati > Pseudomonadota > Betaproteobacteria > Burkholderiales > Comamonadaceae > Comamonas > Comamonas sp. GW821-FHT11H03. Next base: position 63,060 of record NZ_JBXARF010000009.1, on the reverse strand, counting down.
TGGTGTTTGAAGGCCTGCGCGCCATCCTCGTGGGCAACGATGTGTATGGCGTGGAAAAGCCTGCCTGGCTGGCCGGCAGCTTCCCTCTGATGGGCATGATGCAGTACCCCTGGTACAACGTGTTTGCAGCCGCTGCCTGCCTGCTGGTGGCGCTGCTGATGTACTACACCGTCAACCGCACGCGCCTGGGCATGATGATTCGTGCCGGTGCCAGCAATCGCGACATGGTGCGCGGCCTGGGCATCAACATCAAGCGCCTGTACCGCATCGTCTTTGCCATGGGCGTGGCCCTGGCGGCACTGGCCGGCATGATCGCGGCGCCCATGAGTTCGGTCTACCCCAATATGGGCTCCAGCGTGCTCATCATCTGCTTTGTGGTGGTGGTCATCGGCGGCATAGGCTCGATTACCGGCGCGCTGATTGCATCGCTGCTGGTGGGCTTTGTGGATACCTTCGGCAAGGTGTTCTTCCAGGAGCTCAGCGGCATGAGCATCTATCTGCTGATGGCCGTGATCCTGGTATGGCGCCCGGAAGGCCTGATGGGAAAGAGATGATGAAGCTCCCCCTGACTCGCTTCGCGCCTTCCCCCTCTCCCGCTATGCGGGAAGGGGACAACACCTTCGCTGCGGGACGACCCTTGCCCGGTGTCTCCTGCTTGGCACACGCCAGTTCTGCAAGCAGTGTCAAGGATCATTGATATGAGCGACACCTCCTATACGCCGCTGCCGCAATCCAACCAGGCTTATGCACAAGCGCCGGCCGTCACCAGCCAGAGCCGTCCCATTCGCGCCCAAAGCGTCTGGGTAGGGGTAGTGCTGCCGCTGGCCGCCGCAGTGCTGCTGGCGGCCGCTCAGCCCCTGTGGTCGGCCTATCTCTCCGATCTGGTCGTCAAGATCATGATCCTGTCCATCTTTGCTCTGAGCCTGCATATCCTGGTGGGCGGCGCAGGGCTGGTCAGCCTGGGCCATGCCGCCTACTTCGGTCTGGGTGCCTATGCGGCGGTGAAGGCTGCCGGCCAGGACGGCAGCAACTTTCTCGTCATGCTCGGCGCCGCAGTCGGCGTCTCGGGCCTGTATGCGCTGGTGGTGGGCGCCCTGAGTCTGCGCACCAGGGGCGTGTACTTCATCATGGTCACGCTGGCGTTCGCTCAGCTGGCTTTCTTCGTCGTGCACGACGTGGGCTACTTTGGCGGCAGCGACGGCATCTACCTGATGCAGCGCCCAGCCATCGGAGCACTGGATATGGAAAGCAGCACCACGCAGTACTACGTGGTGCTGGCGGCCCTGGTGCTGGTCTACGCCTTTATCGCCATGCTGCGTCACTCTCGCTTCGGCCATGCACTGGCCGGTATCCGGGTCAACGAGCAACGCATGCGCGCTGCCGGCTTTGCCACCTACGGCTACAAGCTCGCAGGCTTTGTGATTGCCGGTGCACTGGCGGGGCTGGCGGGCTTTCTGCTGGCCGCACGCGATGCCGTGGTCAACCCCGAGCTGCTGGCCTGGCACCACTCCGGTGAAGTCCTGCTGATGCTGATTCTGGGCGGCGTGGGTTCGCTGCGCGGTGCGGTGCTGGGCACCATCACCTTTGTGCTGCTCAAGGAGGTGCTTGGCACGCACGCCATCGTGGGCAATGCTGCGGACCACTGGCAGCTGACGCTGGGCATCGCCATCATCGCGCTGGTCGCGCTGCTGCCCAAGGGCCTGGTCGGCATCAACGACAAATGGCAGAAGAAGGCAGCAGCGCGGACCGGCAAATCGCCAGAAGCTGTCGAGCAAGGAGCAGACCGTGGTTGATACAGGCAATGCTCCCAAGATGTCCGTGCGCGGCCTGACGCGGCGCTTTGGCGGGCTGGTGGCCGTGAACAATGTGGATCTGGATCTGCACCAGGGCGAGGTCCATGCCGTCATCGGCACCAACGGCGCAGGCAAGTCCACGCTGATCAACATGCTCTCGGGCGAGATAGCGGCCAGCAGCGGCAGCATTGCGCTTGAAGGCCAGGACGTCACGCAGATGCCGCAGCCGCTGCGCGCCAAGGCCGGCATCGGCCGCAGCTACCAGCGCACCACCATCTTCCCCGAGTTCACGGTGCTGGAGAACTGCCGGCTCACGGCCCAGGCCCAGGCGCTGCCCAGGCCCTGGCGCATCTGGGAATCGGCCCAGCATTGCGCAGCCAGCATGTTGCAGGCGAAATCTGCACTGAATCGCGCCGGTCTTGCACAGCATGCCGAGCGCATTGCCGGCAGCCTGAGCCACGGCGCCAAGCGCCAGCTGGAGGTCGCCATGTGTCTGGCCACAGCACCACGCGTGCTGCTGCTGGACGAACCTCTGGCAGGCATGGGCGCCGAAGAGACAGAACGCATGCTGGAGCTGCTCAAGGAGCTCAAATCCGCGCATGCCGTGCTGCTGGTGGAGCACGATATGGATGCCGTTTTTCGCATTGCCGATCGCATCACCGTCATGGTCAACGGCAGCGTGGTGGCCACGGGTACGCCCGATCAGATCCGCAACGACCCGGTGGTGCGCACCGCCTATCTGGGAGAGGAAGAGCATGCTTGAAACAAGGCACCCCCCGAGCGGCTCTGCCGCGCCCCCCTCTCTCGCTGCGCGGGAGGGGGACGGCACAGGCACGCGCCCACTTTCCGGGGCCTCGAACCATGCCATGTTCAGCCTGCAAGAGGTGCACAGCTTTTACGGCGACAGCCATATCCTGCACGGCATCTCCCTGGAGTTGCCTCAGGGCCAGGCCGTGGCCCTGCTGGGCCGCAACGGCATGGGCAAGACCACGCTGATCCGTACGCTGATGGGCTATGTGGCGGCGCGCTCGGGCCGGGTGTTTGCCGATGGCAAGGAAGTGACGAATTGCGCCCCCGAACGAATGGCGCGTCTTGGCATTGGCTATGTCCCCGAAGGGCGCGGCGTATTCCCCAATCTCTCCGTCAGGGAAAACCTCCTGATGAGCGCCAGAGCCGGCCTGGATGGCAGCAGTAGCTGGACCTACGAGCGCGTGCTGGAGACCTTTCCGCGGCTCAAGGAACGTCTGTCCAACGGCGGCGACCAGCTCTCGGGCGGCGAGCAGCAGATGGTCTCCATCGGCCGCGCACTGATGACCAACCCGCGCCTCATGATCCTCGACGAAGCCACCGAGGGGCTGGCCCCGCTGGTGGTGGCCGAAATCTGGCGCGTGATTGCCCAGATTCGGGAAACCGGCATCTCCACGCTGATCGTGGACCGCGACTACAAAAAGGTGCTGGCCCATACCGACAAGGCCGTGGTGATGGAAAAAGGCCGGCTGGCCTTGCAGGCTCAGTCTGCGGATCTGTTGCAGCAGCCGCAGAAGCTGTCGGCGTTGCTGGGGGTTTGAGCGGGGAAAGGTTTTGCGCCTTTCTTACATGGCAGAGTTCTTCTCTTTGATATGAGGCAGAGGGCGGGTCTCGGCCCGCCTCGCCGACTCACTTTCTTGCTGGTGACGGAAGGCCGCTCCCAAGAAAGTAAGCAAAGAACACCACCCCTACTGCCCACGTCCCTCCGCTTCGCTGCGGGCAACCTGCGCCGTCAAAATGGGTCATAGCAGAGCTTCTTTATCAAACTGATAGCTGTTACCGCAATCTGTATAAGCGCTAGAAGCCAATTTCGTCATAACTCTCGCAGGCCGTCCGATCCCGCTTTCACCCGTCTGGCTGCGCCTGCGGCACGCAGTTCAGGCTGCGGGCATTGGCACCGAAGAGTGCCAATGCTTCGTGCTCTGACTTGCGGCAACGTGTTTGAGCGAAGTGCGCCAGCACACAGCGAGTTTTGCCGCACCGCGGTCTGAATTGCGTGACACAGGTTTGCCCGGAGCGAAGCGCAGGGACGCAGACATCCGGGTCGCATTCTTTGGGTTACGTTTCTTGTGCGAGCAAGAAAGGTAACTCGCCTGCCGGGGCGAGTCCCGGCCTCTGCACTAAAAACAAAGCGGTCTCGCAAACAAAAGCCTACTGCACCCCACCCAACGAAGCCGCATCCAGCCGCGCATTCTTGGCGGCCTCAGGCGGCAGGATCGCCATCGTCAGGCTGCAGTTGCAGGTCAGCTTGCCTTCCTCATCGCGCAGCTCCACCGCCCAGACATGCGTGGTGCGCCCCAGATGCGTGGGCCGCGCCGTGGCGGTGATCCAGCTGCCCTTGCGGCCTGCGCGCACATGGCTGGCGGTCACGCCCAGGCCCACGCAGCGGTAGCCTTCGGGAATGCTGCAGGCCGCAGCCATCGACCCCAGCGTCTCGGCCAGCACCACGCTGACACCGCCGTGCAAAATGCCGTAGGGCTGGCAGGTGCGTTCATCCACATGGATGCGGGCGCGCACATAGTCGTCGCCGTACTCGGTGAACTCAATGCCCAGATGGGAAATTGCAGTGTTTGCGCTGCCTGCGTTCAGCGCTTTCAGATCGAGCTCTCGGGTCCAGATCGCCATACCAGTCCTTGTGGTGCATGAAAAAAGGACGCTCCTTGCAGAGCGTCCTTTGATGCTACAAGCTTGGTGCCACAACGCTAGCACCAAGCGGACTAGGCACAGCTTTCACCCCCTCCACACTCCAAGTCAGAGACACCAAGCAAGGGCCTGGGCGGCCCCGCCGCCCCGCAGCAATGGTGTCGTCCCCCTGGGGGAAGGCGCGAAGCGCCTCAGGGGGAACCTGTTCAAGCACGCATATCGCCCTGGTCCATGAAGCGCTGATGCCAGGACAGCGCCTCGGTCAGGATGTGCGGCGTGTGCTGTGCACCCTGCTGGCGCGAGCGGTCGAAATAATCCTGCAGCTGGGCCCGGTAGTCCGGATGGACGCATCGGTCGATGATGACTTGCGCACGCTGCTTGGGCGACAGGCCGCGCAGATCGGCCAGACCTTGCTCGGTGACGATGATCTGGGTGTCATGCTCGGTGTGGTCCACATGCGAGCACATGGGCACGATGCAGCTGATCTTGCCGTCCTTGGCCACCGAAGGCGTGACGAAGAAGGACAGATAGCCGTTGCGGGCAAAGTCGCCCGAGCCGCCGATGCCGTTCATCATGCCCGTGCCCATGACATGGGTGGAGTTGATGTTGCCGTAGATGTCGGCCTCGATCATCGAGTTCATGGCGATGATGCCCAGGCGGCGCACCAGCTCGGGGTGGTTGGAGATCTCCTGCGGGCGCAGGATGATGCGCTCGCGGTAGAAGTCGATGTTGTCCTCGAAATCCTTGTAGGCCGCAGCAGACAGCGAGATGGAGGTGGCCGAGGCCTTGCTCATCTTGCCCGCGCGCAGCAGATCCAGCATGCCGTCCTGCAGCACCTCGGTAAAGCCCAGCAGGTTCTCGAACGGGCCGGTCAGCAGTCCGGCCAGCACGGCATTGGCCACATTGCCCACGCCCGACTGGATGGGCAGCATTTCCTTGGGCAGGCGGCCCATCTTCATCTCGTGCGCGAGGAAGTCGATGATGTAGCCAGCTATTCTTTGAGAGTTTTCGTCCGGTGTGGCAAACACATTGTCGCGGTCACCCTTGTGGGTTTCGACCACGGCGACGACCTTGGCGGGATCCACCTTCAGATAGGCATCGCCGATGCGGTCGTCGGCATGCGTCATGTTGATGGGCATGCGGCGCGGCGGGATGGCCGTGCCGTAGTAGATGTCGTGCATGCCCTCCATCCGGGCTGGCGGCTTGGTGTTGACTTCCAGAATCACCTTGTCGGCAATCTCCAGCCAGGTCTTGTTGTTGCCCACGGCCGTGGACGGGATCAGCAGGCCGTCGGCAGTGACGCCCAGCACCTCGATCACGGCGATGTTCATATGACCCAGAAAGCCGAACCAGGCATGCTGTGCCACGTGGGACAGGTGCATGTCGATGAAGTCGATCTCACCCGAGTTCACGGCCTTGCGCGCGATGGGATCGGTGTTGAAGGGCAGGCGCTGACCCAGGGCATGGGCTTGGGCCATCACACCGTCGCACTCGGCGGCGGTGGACGCGCCGGTCCAGACATTGATCTTGTAGGGCTTGCCCTGGGCATGCTCGGCCTTGGCCCGGGCCGCTATGGCCTGGGGCAATGCCTTGGGGTAACCGGCTCCGGTAAATCCGCTCATGCCGACATTGACACCGTGGGGAATCAGGGCGGCGGCCTCTTCGGCCGTCATGACGCGCGAGAGGAATTCTGGGTAACGTACGCGATCTGCGATGGACATTGCATGCTCCAGCTAAAAAAAACCGCCCGGGTGGGGCGGCATATCTCCAGCGAGAAATGTTACCAGCGCGGAACATTAATATCGGAACTCCCGGCAAAGGCCCCGCGCTGCTGTCAGGGGAATGTTCCCCCGATTACATGTTGGCACTCACTTGGCCTGTACCTTGGTTTCAGATTTGCGCTCGCCCATGGTCAGCAGTGCGTACAGGATGATGGCGCCAAAGGTGGCGCAGCCGATGCCGCCCAGCGCGAATTCGCCGAACCGCAGCGTGAACTCTCCGGTACCCAGAATCAGGGTGATGGCAGCCACGATCAGATTCTTGGTGTCGGAAAAGTCCACCTTGTTGTCCACCCAGATCTTGGCGCCGGCAATGGCGATCAGACCGAAAACCACGATGGAGACACCGCCCATGACGGGCAGGGGAATGGCCTGGATCAGCGCGCCGAACTTGGGCGAGAAGCCCAGCAGCACGGCCAGCAGGGCCGCCACAAAGAACACGGCCGTGGAGTAGATGCGGGTCGCCGCCATCACGCCGATGTTTTCGGCATAGGTGGTCACGCCCGTGCCGCCGGCTGCGCCGGAGATCATGGTGGCCACGCCGTCACCGATGAAGGCCCGGCCCATGTACTGGTCCAGGTTCTTGCCCGTCATGGCCGTCACGGCCTTGATATGGCCCAGGTTCTCGGCCACCAGAATGATGACCACGGGAACGATCAGCAGCATGGCATTGCTGGTGAACACCGGCGCATGAAAGCTGGGAATGCCGAACCAGGCGGCACTGAGCACGCCGCTCAGATCCACGGGCTTGCCCCAGCCCAGGCCGTTGGTGAAGACGGCGTAGAGTACGCTGGCAATGATCAGGCCGATCAGGATCAGCAGGCGCTGCAGCATGCCGCGCGTGAACACGGCCACCAGCGCAACGGACACGAAGGTCAGCGCCTGCATCCAGGATTCGAAGTTGTTCGACGCCATGTTCTTGATGGGAATCGAGGCCAGGTTCAGGCCGATGATGGCCACCACGGCGCCCGTCACCACGGGCGGCATGAAGCGCTCGATCCAGGCCGTGCCCACCATCTGCACCAGCAGGCCGACCAGCATGTAGACAAAACCGCAGGCAATGATGCCGCCCAGCGCCACGCCGATATTGGCGTTGGCAGGGCCCTGGCTGGCCACATAGCCGGTGGCGATGTTGACCACGCCGATGAAGGCAAAGGAAGAGCCCAGATAGCTGGGCACCTTGCCGCCGGTGATGAGAAAGAAGATCAGCGTGCCGATGCCGCTCATCAACACCGCCAGATTGGGATCGAACCCCATGAGGATGGGGGCCAGCACGGTGGAGCCAAACATGGCGATCACGTGCTGGATACCCATCAAACCGGTCTGCGTCCAGGGCAGTCGCTCATCGGGGCCGATGACGCCACCGCCCTGCAAGACATCGGACGATCGCTCCGTCCATTGAAACATTCCCATCCCATCGCTCCTTGGAGATATCAAAAACGGAGCAGATTATGGCAAGCAGTGCTTGCCTGCTGGGGTCGTGCAAGCACTGGTAAACCGGGGACTGTGGTCTCTCGCACACGCGGGAAAACAGCTGTACAAGAGCAAACTATCAAATAGATAGCTTTCAGCGCAACACCATCAACAAATTGATAGATAAACAAACCCAAGGTTGTTTATCAGCATGCGCAAGCAGCTATCAAATTCATTGATTCTGCTGCAACGCGCGTGCGATGCGGTCGCGCTTGACCGTGGGCTTGGGCACCTTGAACGGGAACCACATGCGCACATCCTCCTCCAGCCCGATGCCGTGCATGAAGTTGTAGATGGCCTTCTTGAGCGCCGCGCCCAGGGCATCGTGATCGACGCCCGTGGGGTCGATGAAGGGGCGGTCGTTCTTGGCAAAGTTGCCCTCGGGCAGCGGCGGCAGCTCGATGCCGTATTCCTCGGGGTTGAGGCCCACGGGCGAATGCACGGTGCAGCTGAAGCGGTGAAAGAAGCCGCTTTGAATGCAGCCGTTGAGAAACAGCTGGCGCACATATTCGAGCGCGTCCACCGTGTCCTGCACGGTCTGCGTCGGAAAGCCGTACATCAGATAGGCATGGACCAGAATGCCGGCCTCCGAGAACGCCTTGGTCACGCGTGCCACCTGGTCCACGGTCACGCCTTTTTTCATCAGCGCCAGCAGCCGGTCGGAAGCCACTTCCAGACCGCCGGAGATGGCGATGCAGCCGCTGTCGGCCATCAGCTCGGCCAGCTCGGGCGTGAAGGTCTTCTCAAAGCGCACATTGCCCCACCAGGAGATGCCGGCGTTGCGCGCAATCAGCTCCTGCGACAGCGCCTTGAGCGCCTTGGGCGGCGCGGCCTCATCGACAAAGTGAAAGCCGGTCTGGCCGGTCTCGGCGACGATGGCTTCGATGCGGTCGGCCAGCACGGCGGCGCTGGCGCCCTCGTAGCGGCCGATATAGTCCAGGCTCACGTCGCAGAAGCTGCACTTCTTCCAGTAGCAGCCATGGGCCACGGTGAGCTTGTTCCAGCGCCCGTCGCTCCACAGGCGGTGCATGGGGTTGAGCATGTCCAGCAGCGACAGGTATCGGTCCAGCGGCAGGCCGTCCCAGGTGGGCGTGCCGACCTCGGCAAACGCGATGTCGGACTCCATCATGTTCACGTACTGGACCTTGCCACCTTCGTCATCACTGCCGCGCACAAAGGTGCGCACCAGACGCGATCTGCCGCGCTCGCCGCGCAGATGCTCAAGCAGCGCCAGCAGCGGGCGTTCGCCCGCATCCAGCGTCACGAAGTCGAAGTAGTCGAACACGCGCGGCTCGGCCAGCTCGCGCAGCTCGGTGTTGACGAAGCCGCCGCCCAGCACGGTGGCGATCTGCGGGAAGCGCCGCTTGATGGTCTGGGCAATGCGAAACGCCGCATAGGCCGAACCCGGAAAGGGCACGGACAGCAGCACCACCGTGGGCTGGTGGCGCTCCACGGCCTCCAGCGTCAGGCGCTCCAGCACCTCGTCCACCAGATTGGGCTCTGCCGCAAGGGCATTGGCCAGCGGATCGAAGCTGGGCTGGCTGCCGGCCAGCGACTCGGCATAGCGCACGAACTCGAAGCGCTCGTCCACGGCATCGCGCAGCACATCGGCCAGATCGTTCAGGTACAGCGTGGCCAGATGCTTGGCCTTGTCGTGCAGTCCTAAAGCGCCAAAGGCCCAGCCCAGCGGATCGCCGCCCTCCTCGTCCTCATACACATCGAGCGTGGCAAAGCGCGGGCCTTCGGGCAGAAAGTGGCGCCCCACGATGCGGTGGGCCAGCGTGGAGTCTCGCCCCTGCAAAAACGCAATCGTGGGCGCAATCGTGGCCAGATAGCGCTCCTGCTGCGCGACAAAGGACTGCACGGCAGGCGTGTGCTTGCCGATCGGCAGGCTCTGGATGCGCTGGGCCACGGCGCGCAGGCCATCGGGCGAGAGCAGCTGCAGCACCAGGGCCAGTGCCAGGTCTTCCTGCATGGCGGTGATGCCACGCGAGCGCAGAAAGCCGGTCAGATAGGCCGTGGAGGGGTAGGGAGTGTTGAGCTGCGTCATCGGCGGAATGACGGCCAGCACGCGGGTGGGCAAATCGGACATGGGGTGCGGGTCGCCGGCATGCGCCGTTGACGGTGTAGACAGGCCCCGATTATCGGTTTGACCGCTGAGCTGTGCTGGTGTGCGCCCATACAGCCGACCTCGCTGCTGCGCAGGTGACAGGCCAAGGGGCCACCACCAATGACTTGCGCGGCCCGCGGCGCTAGGCTGGGGGCATGTCTTGCGCCCCCCAACACCCCGCCCCCTATATTCCCCAGATCCGGCTGTACCAGAACTGGCTGCGTGAAACGCGCGGCCTGAGCTTCGCCGACTATGACGCGCTGTGGCGCTGGTCGACCAGCGATCTCGATGCCTTCTGGCAAAGCATCTGGGATTACTTCGACCTGCAGTCGCCCACGCCGCACAGTGCCGTGCTGGCCAGCAACACCATGCCCGGCGCGCAGTGGTTTCCGGGCGCGCAGGTGAACTATGTGCAGCAGGTGCTGCGCCATGTCCAGCCGGCCCATGCCGCCGGCATGCCGGCCGTCATCAGCCGCAACGAACAAGGCCTGCAGCGCGAGCTGAGCTGGCCCGAGCTTCAGCGCCAGGTAGCGGCCCTGGCCCTGCATCTGCGCGCGCAGGGCGTCACCAAGGGCGACCGCGTCGCCGCCTATCTGCCCAATATTCCCGAGGCCATCGTCGCCTTTCTGGCCTGCGCCAGCCTGGGCGCCATCTGGAGCCTCTGCGCGCCCGACATGGGCACCCATGCCGTGCTCGACCGCTTCAAGCAGATAGCGCCCAAGGCGCTGATCGCCGTGGACGGCGTGCACTACGCAGGCAAGGACATTGACCGCCGCGAGGTCCTGCAGGAGCTGCGCCAAGGCCTGCCCAGCGTGCAGCACGTGGTGCTGGTGCCCAATCTGAATACCTCGATAAAGATAGCTGACACCGCAGACTACACCAGCGTTACAGCGCGAAATGATGCTGATACCGCTGCCTTTGAGCCCGAGTGGCTGGCGTTCGACCATCCACTGTGGATCGTCTACTCCAGCGGCACCACCGGCCTGCCCAAGCCCATCGTCCACGGCCATGGCGGCATGGTGCTGGTGGCCCTGCAGCTCAAGGGTCTGCACAACGACATCGGCTGCAGCTACGAGCCCAACAGCTGGGGCGAGCGCTATCACTGGTACAGCTCCACGGGCTGGGTGATGTGGAATGCCCAGGTCTCGGGCCTGCTGGGCGGCACAACCTGCGTGATCTTTGACGGCAGCCCCGGCGGCAGCAAGGACAAGCCCGACTGGGGCACGCTGTGGCGCTTCGCAGCCGAGACCGGCGTGACCAGCTTTGGCTCGGGCGCGGCCTTCTACGCCAACTGCATGAAGGCCGGCATTGATCTGTCCGCCTGCGGCGATCTGTCACGCATACGCGGGCTGGGCAGCACGGGCTCGCCGCTGTCTGCCGAGGTGCAGCAGTGGGGCACGGATCAGTTCCGCAAGATCCGGCAGATGAGCGGCGCAGAGCCGTCCCAGGCCGGGAAGGCCCCTTTGGGGGAGCGCGGGGGCGACATCTGGTGGAACAACCTCTCGGGCGGCACCGACTTTGCGGGGGCCTTCATCGGCGGCAACCGCGATCTGCCGCTGGTGCCCGGCGTCATGCAGTGCCGCCAGCTGGGCGCGGCCGTCGAGGCCTGGAACGAAGAGGGCCAGCCTGTGATGGACGAGGTCGGCGAGCTGGTCTGCACCCAGCCCATTCCCTCCATGCCGCTGTTCCTGTGGGGAGACACGGACGGGAAACGTTATCTGTCCAGCTATTTCGACATGTATCCGGCCGGTCATGGCCGCCAACCCGGCGGCGGCGACGGCCCGCAAGCGATGGGGCCGGTCTGGCGTCATGGCGACTGGATCAAGCTGCTTGGCGAGGGCGGCTGCATCATCTACGGCCGCAGCGACGCCACCATCAACCGCCATGGCCTGCGCATGGGCACCAGCGAGATCTACAGCGCCGTAGAAGCCCTGCCCGAGGTGCTGGACAGCATGGTGGTGGATCTGGAGTATCTGGGCAAGGACAGCTATATGCCGCTGTTTGTCGCCCTGCGCCCCGGCGTGGAACTGGATGCGGCGCTGCGCGAGCGCATCAACAAGGCCATACGCTCGGCGCTGTCGCCCCGCTTTGTGCCCGACGATATCTTTGCCGTGGCCGAGATACCGCGCACGCTCAGCGGCAAGAAGCAGGAGCTGCCCATCAAGAAGCTGCTGCTGGGGCAGCCCCTGACCAAGGTCGTGAACAAGGACGCCATGGCCAACCCCGGCTGCCTGGACTGGTACGAGGGCTTTGCCAGGGAGTACCTGGCCAGGGCCGAAGCAGGCACGGTGTCCTGACGCGGCAGGCGCGGAGCAAGGGCCTGGCTGGCCCCTCCGCTTTGCGAAGGAATGCCGTCCCTTCTTCGGCTCAGTGCCCCTGAAAGCGGGCGGCTCTTTTTTCGCGCCAGGCCGCACCGCCCTCCTTCAGATCGGCCGACTCGATGGTGGCCTGCACGGCTGCATCGATGGCGGCCCTGTCATGCACGCCACGGGCAATGGCGTTGAGGTGTTTCTTCATGCCCAGCAGCGCCAGCGGCGCCATGCCGGCCAACGTGGTCTGCAGCTGCACCACGCGCTCGCAGATATCGGTGCCGTCCACCAGATCGGTCAGAAAGCCGCAGTCCTTCATGGCCTGGGCCTGCAGCTTCTCGCAGCTCAGGAACAGGCGCTTGGCCGTATCCACGCCCAGGCGGGTCACATAGCGCTCCAGGCCCGAGCGGTAAAAATGCAGGCCCAGCCGTGCGGCAGGCATGAACATCTGGCTGTTGGCCCCGCCGACGCGGAAGTCGCAGGCCAGCGCCATATCGGTGGCGCCGCCAAACACACCGCCCTGAATGGCGGCAATGGTCACGGGGCGGCAGTTTTCGATGGCGTCCACCATTTCGCCGAAGGAGCTGCCCTCGTTCTGGCTGTTGGCAATCTCGCCAATGTCATAACCGCTGCAGAAATGCTTGCCTACCGCCTGCAGCGTCAGCACCAGCACCGCAGGGCTGGCGTTGACCTCATCGATCTGGCGGCGCAGCACGCCGAGGTCCTCGGGCAGCAGTTTGTTGGCAACTTCGGGGCGGCGCAAGGTGATGCTGGCACAGGCGCCCTGGATCAAAAGCTCTGGAGACATGACTGTATTTTCATCCAGAGCTGCGCCGGTAGAGGCCTCTGAGGTGCATCAAGTGTTGCAGTGCAAACACTCGGTGACCATATCTTTTGCCGGTAGGCAGGTACACTTTGTCGTCCTCATAGAGCACCTGGTGTGCGCTGACCCCATCCATGTCTGTTGAACCGACCGGCGCCGAGCGCCCCAGCTTTGACCTCAAGAGCGCGCAACTGCCGGTGCTTTCCGTGGTGCTTCGCAGCACCGACATGCAGGCGCTGGCGCAGGATCTGGCCCGCCGTCTTGCCGACGACCCGGACTTCTTCGACAACGACCCCGTGCTGATCGACCTCAGCCAGGTGCGCGAAGCAGACGAAGAAATCGACTTTCCGGCCCTGATCGAGGCCCTGCGCAACCACCGCACAGTGCCGGTTGCCGTGCGCAGCGGCAGCGAGGCCCAGATGCAAGCAGCCAAGGCCCTGGGTCTGAGTGCAGCCCCCGATGCCATGCCGACGCGCCGCGCCGAGCCGCAAATCCACGAAATCATTCGCGAAGTGGAGGTCGAGGTGCCTGCGCCTCTGGCCGATGCCGTCATCGTGGATCGGCCGCTGCGCTCGGGCCAGCGCGTCTATGCCAAAGGCACCGACATTGTGGTTCTGGACATGGTCAGCTATGGCGCCGAAGTCATTGCAGACGGCAACGTCCATGTCTATGCGCCTCTGCGCGGCCGCGCCGTGGCCGGGGCCAGCGGCAATACCAGCGCAAGAATTTTTAGCACTTGCATGGAGGCGCAACTGCTTTCCATCGCAGGTATCTACCGCACAATTGAAACCGATCTCCCCAAAGAAGTCGCCGGCAAAGCAGCCAAGGTGCGCCTGGAGGGAGAAAGCATCGTTATCGAGCCGGTATGAGAGAGACACCGGACACCTTATCAACCTGCCCCATTTGTCTTAAAGGAATCGTGCAAACATGGCCAAAATCGTCGTCGTGACCTCTGGCAAAGGCGGTGTCGGCAAGACCACCACCAGCGCCAGCTTCGCATCCGGCCTCGCTCTGCGCGGCCACAAGACCGCAGTGATTGACTTCGATGTGGGTCTGCGCAATCTCGATCTGATCATGGGCTGCGAACGCCGCGTGGTCTATGACCTCATCAATGTCATCCAGGGCGAAGCCAATCTGAACCAGGCCCTGATCAAGGACAAGCAGTGCGAAAACCTGTTCGTGCTGGCCGCCTCGCAGACCCGAGACAAGGAAGCCCTGACGCAGGAAGGCGTGAAGAAGGTGCTGGACGATCTGTCCGCCATGGACTTCGAGTTCATCATCTGCGACTCGCCCGCCGGCATTGAAAGCGGCGCGCTGATGGCCATGCACTATGCCGAAGAGGCCCTGGTGGTGACCAACCCCGAAGTCTCGTCAGTGCGTGACTCCGACCGTATTTTGGGCATGCTCAGCTCCAAGACGGAGCGTGCGGTCAAGGGCGAGCGCATCAAGGAGCATCTGCTGATCACGCGCTACAACCCCAATCGCGTGGAAGACGGCCAGATGCTGTCGCTGGAGGACATCCAGGACATTCTGCGCATCGAGCTGATCGGCGTGATCCCCGAATCCGAAACCGTGCTCCAGGCCTCCAACCAGGGCATTCCTGCCGTGCACATGCAGGGCACGGACGTGGCCGAGGCCTATCAGGACGTGGTGGCACGCTTCCTGGGTGAAGAAAAACCCATGCGCTTTACCGAAGCCGTCAAGCCCGGCTTCTTCAAACGCATGTTTGGCGGGAGGTAAGCCTTATGTCCATGTTGTCGTTTCTGCTCGGAGAGAAGAAGAAGTCCGCTTCGGTCGCCAAGGAGCGTCTGCAGATCATTCTCGCGCGCGAGCGCGTGGGCGGCGAAAGCGGCAAGCCCGACTATCTTCCGGCCCTGCAAAAAGAGCTGATGGCCGTGATTTCCAAGTATGTGGACATCAACCCCAACGACATCAAGGTACAGCTGGAGCGCCAGGAAAACCTTGAGGTTCTGGAAGTCAAGATCGAGCTGCCGGACGCCGCACGCGGCTGAAGTCGACTCACTCTTTCAAGCGTATGGCGCTTGATGGATAAGAAATGGGCCTGAAAAGGCCCATTTTTCATTGCGGCGCCCCGCTGTGCGAACGCGCGGGGTCGTTTCTCATTCGCGCACCGGCTCCCGCATGGTCACCAGCTCCTCGGCCACGGTCGGGTGTATGCCTATGGTCGCATCGAACTGCTGCTTGGTCGCGCCGCATTGCAGCGCCACGGCAAAGCCCTGCATCAGCTCGCCCGCGCCCTCGCCCACCATATGCACGCCGCGCACGCGCTGGTCGGCCTTGGAGACGATGAGCTTGAGGAAGACATTCTCGGGCTCGGCCCCCATGCGGTTGGTCAGCGGCCTGAAGCCGGACTGGAAAACCTGCACCGCGCCGAAGCGCTCGCGCGCCGCCTCCTCTGACAGGCCCACGGTGCCCACCTGCGGATGGGAAAACACCGCCGTCGGCACCAGCTCGTAGTCGGGAGCGCTCTTGCCGCCCTGGCCGAACAGATGATGGGCGAGCACTGTCCCCTCAGCCAGCGCCACGGGCGTCAGAGCCATGCGATCGACCACATCGCCCACGGCATGGATGGAGGGCACGCTGCTGCAGAAATGCGGGTCCACCTCGATGGCGCCCTTGTCATTGACCTTGACCCCCGCAGCCTCCAGCCCCAGGCCTTCGATCAGGGGCACACGACCCGTGGCATACATCACGCAGTCCACGACCAGCTGCTCGCCGCTCTTGAGCTGCAGGTGCAGGCCGTCCGCCTGCTTGTCGATGGCCTGAATTTCATCCTCCCAACGGAAGTTCACCCCCAGCTGGGCCATCTCCTGGCCCAGATGCAGACCCAGGTCTGCATCAAAGCCGCGCAGCAGCTGCTGGCGGCGGTGCAGCAGGGTCGTCTCGGCGCCCAGACCGTTGAAGATGGAGGCGAACTCGACTGCGATATAGCCTCCGCCCACGACCACCACCCGCCTGGGAAGATGCGGCAGATGGAAGGCCTCGTCAGAGCTGATGGCATGCTCCACACCTGGAATATCGGGCAGGCTGGGCGTTCCGCCCGTTGCAATCAGGATATGGCGGGCATGGATGGTCTGGCCGTTCACCAGCACGCTATGCGGCCCCGAGAGCGCCGCTCGGCCGTGGATAAGGGTAATGCCTGCGCCGGCCAGCATGCGGCCGTAGACACCGTTCAGGCGCTCGATTTCGCGGTCCTTGTTGGCAATCAGCGTGGGCCAGTCGAAGCGCGGCGGCTCCAGCTGCCAGCCGAAGCCCCGGGCCTCCTCGGCCAGCTGGCTGAAGTGCGCGGCATGGCTGAGCAGCTTCTTGGGGATGCAGCCCACGTTGACGCAGGTACCGCCCAATTGGGCAGCTTCCACCACAGCCACACGGGCCCCCAGAGCGGCAGCCACACGGCTGGCGCGCACGCCGCCCGAGCCACCGCCGATGACCAGAAAGTCGTAATCAAAGTCTTGTTGCTGCATGTTCTGTCTCGCTGTTTGGGAGGTTCAAAGCAGATGCTTGCTGCTTTGAACTCTACAAGACAAGACTGACGCAGGTGGTTTAACGCAGCGTTAAACCACCTGCACGACCCAGTTTGATTGGCGGGCGGCTCAGAACGGCTTGTCGCCCACGACCGTGGCGCGGTGCATGCGGCGCACGGCCGGGAAATAGTCCTGAATCGCGTAATGCTGGGTGGAGCGGTTGTCCCACATCGCGATGGTGTTGGGCTCCCAGTGCAGGCGCATCTGGTATTCCAGAATCGCGGGCTGGCGCAGCAGATAGTTCATCAGATCCTGTTGCTGGGCATGAATTTCGTTGGCCGAGCGGAAGCTGGCAAAGTTCGAGCTGAAGTTGGCAAAGTGCGTGACGAAGGTCTCGTTGACGTAGAGAATCTTCTTGCCGCTTTCGGGGTGGGTACGCACCACCGGGTGCACCACGGGCGGGTACTTGCCGCGTGCCTGGGCCTGCTGCGCGGGCGTCATGCGCGCACCGAACGAGGGCAGGATGTCATGCACGGCATACAGGCCGGCGATCTGCTGCTTGCGCGTCTCGGGCAGCTGCTCGTAGGCCTGCTCCATGTTGATCCAGACCGTGTCGCCGCCGACCTCGGGGCATTCCACGCAGCGCAGCACCGAGGCCATGGAGGGTGTCTCGCGCCAGGAAACATCGGTGTGATAGACGTTCTCGGTGCCCGGGATCTTGCTGTTGCCGCCCAGCAGCACCAGCTCGGCATGGTCGGGGTGATGGGGAAATACCGGATGCAGCTCCAGCTCGCCGAAGCGGCGCGCAAATGCCACATGCTGGGCAGGCGTGATGTTCTGCCCGCGAAACACCAGCACCTTGTGCGCCACCAGTGCCTGACGCAGCTCGCGCGCCTGCTCCTCGCTCATGGGCTGGCGCAGGTCTATGCCCGAGACCTCCACGCCTATGGCGGGGGAGATGCGCCTGAACTTGATCCCCGTGCTGCTTGCCGCGGCCACCTTGAGCTGGGTGTGGGCCGGCCTGTCTTCGCAATCAATCATGATGTGTCTCCAAAGCGTTGCAACCACTGTCCTGCGGCCTGACGCAGCAGGCCTGGAGGCAATCTAGGGCGAGCCTTGGAGATCGGTATCGTTCAAGCCGACTAGGTAGGGTTCCCAGTCGGCAGCCGGCACTACCTGACGAAGCCGTGGGCGTGCATATGGCCCGAGTGGTAGAGCAGCGGTGCGCGGTCGGTATGGTGCTCGCAGCGATCCACCTCGCCAATGAAGAGCAGATGATCGCCCTCCTCATGCTGGCGCAGATTGCGGCATTCGAAGACGGCGCTGCAGCCCTCCAGCAGCGGCACGCCATGCTCGGAGTCATGATGCGGCGTATGGCTGAAACGGTCCGCACCCTTGCGCGCAAACAGCTCGGCCAGCGGCTTTTGCGAAGCCGCCAGCACATGAATCGCGTAATGCGTGCTGTGGCGGAACACAGGCAGTGAGTTGGCCTTCAGCCCCAGGCTCCAGAGCACCAGCGAGGGCGCCAGCGACAATGCGTTGAAGGAGCTGACCGTGGAGCCCACCGCATGCCCCTCTGCACTGCGCGCCGTGATGATGGTCACGCCGGTGGCAAATTGCCCCAGCGCATCGCGAAATTCGCGCTGCGAGAAAGGCAAGGCCGAACGCAAGACGGAGGTAGGCAAGGCGGAGTTCACGAAATTCAGAGCTCAAGTCGGCGACCACAACGGTGCGCCACGGTTCAAGATCAGCAGATCCAAAGAAGCATCTGCAAGACTTGATCAATTATCAACTTGAACCTTGCCGGTCACAATCCGTAAGGGCTTAAGGCCAGAATCATCAATTTCGATAGCTTCTAACGCAGGATTGCAAAGACCTGCAGGCCAAAATCTTCATCAATCCTGGGTCTGGACTGCTGGTAGCCCCTGACCGGCCTGCTGCGCCAGCCAGCCGCCGACCTTGGCCTTGCTGCAGCGTTGCAGCTGCATCAGCAACTCATGCTCGGGCCAGGGCAGGGCATGGCGCTTGCACAGGTCCTGCTGCATGCGGGCCAGCAGGGCCGCCGCCATCTCGGCATCGGCCAGCGCCCGGTGGGCACGCCCCGTGGAAGGCAGGTGCAGATAGCGCGCCAGATTGCCCAGGCTGTGGCTGGGCGCCTGGGGGTAGATGCGGCGCGACAGCAGCACGGTGCAGGCAAACAGCTGGGGGGCGGCTTCGCCTGCCAGCGCCAGCTCGGCCTGCCAGAACTTGCTGTCGAACGATGCGTTGTGGGCCACCATGGGCGCAGCGCCCACAAAGCGGGCCGCATCGCGCATCACCTCGGCGGCGGGCGGCGCCGTGCGCAGCATGGCATTGGTGATGCCGGTGAGTTCGGTGATGAAGGGCGAGACCCAGGCCCCGGTCTGCATCAGGCTCTGGAAGCGGTCCACCACGCGGCCCTGCTCCAGCAGCACGATGGCCACCTCGGTGGCCCTGGCACCCTGGGCGGGCGTCATGCCCGTGGTTTCAAAGTCGATGACAGCAATCGCAGCACTCATGACTGCATTGTGCCGTGGCCGGCGCCTCAGTCCGTGCCCAGCTCGTCTTCTCCGGGCAGGCCCAGGCTTTGCACCACATGCTCGAGGATGCGAAACAGCTGCTCGCTCTCGGCGCTGCCCAGCTGCGCCTCGATCTCGGTATAGATGGTCTCGAAGTGCGGCACGATCTGCGCCACCATCTCCTGGCCGGCGGGCGTGAGGGCGAACTCGGAGCCCCGCAGGTCGGCCACATGGCGGCCGCGCTTGATGAGCAAACGCCCTTCCAGCGTCTTGAGCAGGCGCGAGAGGCTGGGCATGCTGATGAAGGTCAGCTGCGACAGCTCCATGGGACGCAGGCGCCTGTCGGCCACCCACATGATGCGCAGCACGCGCCACTGCTGCTCGGTCAGTCCGTGCGCACGCAGCGAGGGACGAAAGCGCACCATGACAGCCTCGCGGGCCTTGAGCAAAGCCATGGGCAATGAACGCGCAAAGGAACGTGAGGTGTCAAGGGCAGGAGTGATGTCGTGCTGGGTCATGGCATGGACGAGTTGCTGTGGTGATTGTATGTAAGAGCCCCACACAGCGATACCGTCAATCCGGGCAAAAGAGTCAGCCAGCCCGTACTCGTCCTGCAGTCCTATGCCCTGTCTCAGGCCGACGCAATCCGCGCGCCGCGCACCATCTCGTCGGCGCGCTCGCCCCAGAACCTGAAGTCCAGCGCCGGGCGCTCGCCGCTCATCAGCGCCGCCATGACCTTGCCCGAACCCGCACCATGCGTCCAGCCCAGGGTGCCATGCCCGGCATTGACCCAGATGCCTCTTGCCTGCGTGGCCCCGATGCAGGGAATATTGCTGGGCGTGGCCGGCCGCAGACCGCACCAGAACTGCGGATCGCCGCCCTGCTCGGGCAGGCGCGTGTCGCAGACGCCGGGCATCAGCTCCTCCACGCGCCTGAGCAGCATCTCGCAACGCGCCCTGGCCGTGGGCGTGTCCAGACTCAGATCGAAGCCACCCAGCTCTATGGTGCCGGCCACACGCAGGCGGTTGCCCAAGCGGCTCATGGCGACCTTGCGGCTGTCGTCGATGGTGGAGACCATGGGGGCTTTTTCAGGCTGCAGCAGCGGCAAGGTGGCGCTGTAGCCCTTGCCCGGATAGATGGGGACCTTCACCCCCAGAGGCCCCAGCAGCAGCGGCGTGTATGAGCCGCAGGCGACCACCACGGCATCCGCGCTCAGCATGCGTGGGGCGCCATCGCTGCCGCCGCGAATCTGCACCTGGGCAGGCTTGCCCCGGCGCGCCGGCTGCAGGCTCAGGATGTCGTGGCCGTAGAGGAACTGCACACCGGCCTGGGCACAGAGATCGGCCAGCTTTTCGGTGAACAGACGCGCATCACCGGACTCATCGGTGGCGGTGAACGTGCCACCCGCAATCTGCGCCGCATAGGACGTGAATGCGGGCTCGATGGCAAGCAGCTCGTCGCGGCTGACCAGACGGCGCTGCACACCGTATTGCCGCATCAGCTCCACGCCTTCGGCGGCCTCGGCAAACGCCTGCCGGCTGCTGTAGAAATGGGCAATGCCGCGCTCCAGCCGCTCGAACTCGATACCGGTCTTCTGGACCATGTCCTTGAGCGCCAGATGGCTGTAGGCGCCCAGCGCCACGATCTGCTGCACATTGCGCGCGAAGGCGCGGTCATTGCACTGGGCCAGGAACTGCAGGCACCAGCGCCATTGCGCGCTGTCGAGCCGGGGCCGCAGCAGCAGCGGAGCCTCTTTGTCGAACATCCATTTCAGCGCCTTCCAGGGCGCCTGGCGATTGGCCCAGGGCTCGCAGTAGCTGACCGAGATCTGGCCGCCATTGGCATAGCTGGTCTCCAGGGCCGGACCGCTTTGGCGGTCCACCACGGTGACTTGGTGACCGCGCTCGCGCAGATGCCAGGCGGTGCTGATGCCGATGATGCCGGCGCCCAGGACGATGATGTTCATGCAGCCAGTGTCTGCACTCTTGCGGGTAAACAAAAGCAGCATTAAATTTTCAGCAGTTTCATAAGAAATGCTAATCAAATTGCCATGAGCTCCTGGGACCCTGTTGCGTTGGAATGCCTGGCCGCCATCGTGGAAGAAGGCGGCTTCGAGCGCGCGGCGCAAAAGCTGCACATCACCCAGTCGGCCGTGTCCCAGCGCCTGCGTGCGCTGGAGGCTCAGGTGGGTTCGGTGCTGGTGGAGCGCACGCGCCCCGTCAAGCCCACCAGCGCCGGGCGGCTGCTGCTCAAGCATGCCAAACAGCTACGCCTGCTGCGCGCCGATCTCGCGCATGAGCTGCAGGAGCTGGCACCGCAGACCGGGCAGAGTCTGGCCGGAGAAATCGTCTCCATCGCCATCAATGCCGACAGCATTGCCACCTGGGCCATGACGGCTCTGGACGAACTGGTGAAGAGCGGCCTGCCGCTGGAGGTGGTGGTCGACGACCAGGACTTCACGCAGGAGCTGCTGCGTTCGGGCCAGGTCATGGGCTGCGTCACCACGCTGAGTCAGGCCATGCGCGGCTGCGTCGTGCAGCCCCTGGGCGCCATGCGCTATGTGGCCGTGGCCTCTAGCGAGTTTGTGCAGCAAAGACTGCCCCAGGGGCTGACGCGCAAGAACTTCAACCAGCTGCCCTATCTGTCCTTCAACCGCAAGGACGATATGCAGGCCGAGTTCGTGGCGCGTTGCCTGGGTCTGCGCACTGTGTCGCTGCAGCATCAGATTCTGCTGCCCAGCTGCGAGGCGCAGGTGCGCGCCGTGCGTGCCGGCTGGGGCGTGGGCGTGCTGCCGCAGCTGCTGGTGCAGCCCGCGCTGGATGCCGGTGAGCTGATCGACGTGGCAGCAGGCCATGTGCTGTCCATCGCGCTGTTCTGGCATTGCTGGAATCTGGAGTCACGCGTGCTGGCCCGTCTCAGCCAGGCCTTGCTTGGCAAGGCCCGGCAACTGCTGCAAGCATGATGGATGCAGCCAAGAAAAAAGGCCGTGCTTTGCAGCGCGGCCTTGAGAGCTTGATGTCAAACGGAGGTACTTTGGTTTTTGTAGCTGTGAACGCTCATCCATCCTTGATTTGAAGCTGATTGATGCCTGATACGTATGCAGATAAGGCGCAAGCAGCTATGAAAATCAGCGAATCAGCAGCACGGGGATGGTGCAACCCGCCAGCACCTGCGAGCTGACCGAGCCCATGACCAGACGACCCAGCGCACCGTGACCGTGCGTGCCCATGGCGATCAGGTCGAACTTGCCGTCCTGGGCAGCATGGATGATGGTGTCGGCAATGGGGCCGACCTTGGAGATGCTTTGCGCCTCGACGCCACGTCCCTTCAGGAACTCCAGCACGGGCTGCAGGATCTTGGTGGATTCTTCGTCGTAGTACTGCTCCACCACTTCCTTGCCCAGCGCAGCGCGTGCACGAGGCGGCAGCAGCGGCTGCACGGTGATGATGGTGTACTCGTGGCCCGTGCCCAGCATTTCCTGATGCGAGGTCAGATAGGCCAGCATTTTCTGGGTGTAGGCACTTCCGTCCACAGCGAGCAAGATCTTCATACCAATTTCTCCTTGTTGATGTCTCAAGCCTAAGGGCTGGGGACAGTCAGCATCTTGACTTGGCTCAAGTCAATTGTCGATGCCGGCAGAAAGTCATCCTGCTCTCCCTTGCGGGCATAACCAAGAGGATTGGCCACCACACGGCATTGCCATTCGCTGCCGTCGTCGCGCTGGCCGCGCGCGATGTAGTCGCTGGCGCAATGCAGATGGCCGTGCAGCCAGAGCTGGGCATAAGGCAGAAAGTCGTCCATCACATTGCAGAAACCGGCTGTGCCGGGCACCAGGCCGTAGCGCGGATCAGCACTGCGCAGGCTGGGCGCAAAGTGGGTCACGGCCACCGTGGGCCCGTCAAAAGGCCGCTGCAGCGCGGCGCGCAGCCAGTCCTGGCACAGCAGGCTTTCCTCGCGCATGGGCGCGGCCAGAAACGGCTCGCCCTGGCGACTGCCGCCGGTCTTTTGCAGATAGAAATTGGCGGCGCGAAAGGCCTTCTCGCGCAGCTTGTGCAAGCGCGTGGCATCGCTCACGCCTTCATGCATGGCCATGGCGTCGAAGTCGCTCCACAGCGTGGTGCCGATAAAACGCACCCCGTCCATGACCACGGTTTCACGGTCGAGCCAGATCAGGCCCAGCCTGTCGCACACACGCCGCAGCCGCAGCCGTGCCTCATCGAAGTCCTGCATGTCGTATTCGTGATTGCCGGGCACGAACAGCACGGGCGCGGGCCAGTGAGCGTATTGCGGCAGTGGCGAGAAACGCTCCAGCCCGAAGTTCTCGCCGTCGACCTGGGTGCTGCTCTGATAGGAGCCGATATCGCCGGCCAGCACCAGCACATCGGCGCCCGCGGCAGGCTGGGCCACGAATTGGGGGTGGACTTCGAGGTGCAGGTCGGACAGCAGCTGGATCTTCATGTGGCTAGTTTAGTCAACCATGCTGAGTGACCTGGGCCGAACCGTTGGCAAAGGTGATCTCGGCCGAACGCGTCAGCGTTTTGAGCAGCCAGTCATAGGCCTGCGGGTGCGGGCCGCGCCGACGCCACAGTGCATCCACATGCACGGGCGTGACATCGAACGGCAGATCGCGCAGCTCCAGATGCTCGCTCATGCCGGTCACGGGCACAAAATGGCGCGGCAAGATGGTCAGCAGATCGGAGTTGATCACCACGCGCGCCGCGGTGAAGAACTGGTTGACGGTGAGCACCACTTCGCGCGAACGCCCCAGCGAGGCCAGGGCCTCGTCGATGAAGCCGAAGGAGCGGCCCGAGAAGCTGACCAGCATATGGCGTGCCGCGCAGTAGTTGTCCAGCGTCAGCGGAACATGCGCCAGCGGATGGCCTTTGCGCATCACGCACAGGTACTCGCCCTCATACAGACGACGGCTGTCAAACGCCACCAGACCGCCGGCCTGGGCACGCGCCGTCAGATCGGCCAGTACGGCAGGGAAATAACCCACGGCCATATCGGCCTCGCCATCGTCGAGCAAGGGCCTTGGATCGCGCGTGGTCAGCGGCAGCAGGCGTATGCCCAGGCCCGGTGCCTCGCGCGCCAGAATCGGGTACAGCGGTGGAATCAGCGTGGCAGCCGTGGCATCGGCCATGGCGATCACGAAAGTCGTGGCGGCCGTCTCGGGATCGAACTCGTCGGGTGCGAGTGCGCCTTCCAGGTGCTGCAGGGCCTCGCGTATCACCGGCCACAGGGCCTGGGCGCGCGGCGTGGGCTCCACGCCCTGTCCCTGGCGCACCAGCAGCTCGTCGCCCAGGACCTCGCGCAGCCGGCGCATGGCATTGCTGACCGCCGGCTGGGTGATGCTGAGCTTGTGCGCCGCGCGCGTGAGGCTGCGCTCGGACATGACCTCATCGAAGACGCGCAGCAAATTGAGATCCAGAGAACGAAAGTTCAAAGACATGGCATCACCCAATACATCACTGCCGTGAATGCTACAGATTCAAAATATAAATTTGAACACACATAGGGTAATCCCTATAGTTACACCTATTCCCCGGGCAATTCGCCAAAAGCGTGGGTCAAAGGGTTAACTGCCATGAGCAACTTCATTTACAACTCCTACTGTGTCGAGCACCCTGGTGTGGTGCGTATCTATCAAGCCAGCGATGAACGCATGGCCGCCATTGCCGCCGAACACGAGGCGCAATCCCAGTCCAGGTCGTACTGGATGGTGCTGGCCGTGGTGCTGGCAGCCCTGGCCGCCGGCGTCTTCCAGGCGACCGAGACCTGGAGCGACGGTCATATGATGGCCGCCTGGATGGTTCTGTGGGCCATGGCTTTCGCCAGCATCGCCCTGTTCTCCCAGCCCGTGCGCCGCGCCATCAATCTGGTGCGCACCGGCTACCGCGCCTGGGTCAAGAGCCGCCAGCAAGCTGCTGCCGATGAACGCGTCTGGAACGCCGCTCTGCAAGATGCCCGCCTGATGGCCGATCTGGCCCGTGCCATGGATCGCCAGAGCCGCTGAGCGCCCGGACCGCTTCCCGAAAAAGCCGCTGGCCTTGTGGGCAGCGGCTTTTTGCATGGGGGAATAGATTTTTGAGTCAAACAAGCCTCTATCCCAGATTCAGAAAGTGCTTACAGCTACCAAAATAAAAGCAAACAAAAAGCCCTGCTGAAAAAATCAGCAGGGCTTTTTTAATGTGCACAGTCTCAGTCAGGGACACCGCGCAAGGGCCGCCCGCCGCGCTGGTGTCGTCCCCCCCCATAGCGCCAAGCGCGTAGAGAGAGAGAGGCGCCCGGCCAGGGGGAAGCCGCGCAGCGGCTCAGGGGAGAATCAAGCGCTCAAGCGCTTTTCCAGCTCAGCCTTGGTATCCAGCATGGCCTTGGGCAGGTTGTAAGCCAGCTTGTCGAAATGCTCGCCGTGCAGCTTCATTTCCTCGGCCCAGGCAGCCTTGTCGATATTGGTCACGCTGTCGAACTGGGCAGCGTTGAAGTCCAGGCCGCTCCAGTTGATTTCAGCGTACTGGGGCGCAATACCAAAGGCGGTTTCCTGACCTTGGGCCTGGCCTTCCAGACGGTCGATCATCCACTTCAGCACGCGCATGTTCTCACCGTAGCCGGGCCAGACGAACTTGCCTTCGGCATTCTTGCGGAACCAGTTGGTGGTGAAGATCTTGGGCAGGGTTGCGCCCTGGCCTTCGATCTTGGCGCCCAGATCCAGCCAGTGCTGGAAATAGTCGCTCATGTTGTAGCCGGCAAAAGGCAGCATGGCAAAGGGGTCGCGACGCACCACGCCTTGCGCGCCAAAGGCGGCGGCCGTGGTTTCGGAGCCCATGGTCGCTGCCATGTACACGCCTTCGGTCCAGTCGCGTGCTTCGGTCACCAAAGGCACGGTGGTGGAGCGGCGGCCGCCGAAGATGATGGCATCGATCTTCACGCCGGCTGGATCGTCCCAGGCTTCGTCCAGCGCGGGGTTGTTGGTGGCAGCCACGGTGAAGCGGGCATTGGGGTGAGCGGCCTTGGCACCGGTTTCCTTGGCGATCTGGGGCGTCCAGTCCTTGCCTTGCCAGTCGATCAGGTGATCGGGCAGCTTGCCCTGATCCTTTTCCAGGCCTTCCCACCACACGTCGCCGTCATCGGTCAGGGCCACATTGGTGAAGATCACGTTCTTGTCCAGGCTCAACATGCAGTTCGGGTTGGTCAGCATATTGGTGCCGGGAGCCACGCCGAAGTAACCGGCTTCGGGGTTGATGGCGCGCAGCGAGCCGTCGGCCTGGGGCTTGATCCAGGCGATGTCGTCGCCGATGGTCGTGACCTTCCAGCCGTCGAAGGCCTTGGGCGGCACCAGCATGGAGAAGTTGGTCTTGCCGCAGGCCGAGGGGAAGGCCGCAGCCACGTGGTACTTCTTGCCTTCGGGGTTGGTGACGCCCAGGATCAGCATGTGCTCGGCCAGCCAGCCCTGGTCGCGGCCCATGGTCGAGGCGATACGCAGTGCAAAGCACTTCTTGCCCAGCAGAGCGTTGCCGCCGTAGCCCGAGCCGTAAGACCAGATCTCGCGGGTTTCGGGATAGTGGACGATGTACTTGGTCTTGCTGCAAGGCCAGGTGGTCTCGTCCTTCTGTCCTGCAGCCAGAGGTGCGCCGATGGTGTGCACGCAGGGCACGAACTCGCCGCTGGTGCCGATCACGTCATACACGGCCTTGCCCATGCGGGTCATGATCTTCATGTTGACCGCCACATAGGGGCTGTCGGAGAGTTCGATGCCCACGTGGGCGATGGGCGAACCCAGCGGGCCCATGGAGAAGGGCACCACGTACATGGTGCGGCCAGCCATGCAGCCGTCGAATAGAGGGTTCAGCGTGGCGCGCATTTCGGCAGGGTCCATCCAGTTGTTGGTGGGGCCTGCGTCTTCCTTCTTGGCGGAGCAGATATAGGTGCGGTCTTCCACGCGGGCCACGTCCGAAGGATCGGTCCAGGCCAGGAATGAGCCGGGGCGCTTTGCCAGGGGCTTGAAGGTGCCGGCATCCACCAGCTGCTGGCACAGCGCGTCATATTCGGCTTGCGAGCCGTCGCACCAGTGGATCTGGGCGGGCTTGCACAGCGCAGCCATTTCGGCAACCCAGGCGATGAGCTTGGGGTTCTTGACGTAGTCGGGAGCCTGGATGTTCAGGCTTTGCACAGCGGCGTTCATGGGGAAGTCCTTCAATTAAAAAACCAATTTTTCAAAGAAGCATCCTCTGCAGTCCGTACCGGCTGCGTCTTTGAAAAAAGGCTTTTGAAGGTGTCTCGCTTGCTTTCCCTAGCGCTTGTTGGCGCCTGAAATCCGTCTGAAATAGTCAAAACAACCTTGTTTTGAATAACAGCGGGAGATCGATTTTAGGTAGGAGCCTTGCATTTGTCAGCAAATCACCGGCAATATCTATGCATTCTGTGCATCAGAATATGCATTTGACATTCATTCATCACCTGCACAGACGTAAAAAAACCCCGCGTCGCGGGGTTGGGCTCGAGAAGGTTGGAATGCCTAGGCCATGTTCACGGCGATAAAGGCCAGCAGGAACATCATCACGGCGCCAGCGGCGGGAATGATGATGGGAATGTAGGGCACAACGGCTTCGGCCGCGTCATGTGCCTCGTGGTTCACTGCGGAATCATCTGACATGTGATCAATGCTCCTCCTGAAAGCAGGCGGTGAAACAAGCAAGCTCTGCAGCCATTCTAGGCACAGCCCTGGCGACATGGCTCAGGGAAAGCCATAGCAGCTCTTGGCGCTCAGACCCGCCTCCGATGCGCCGCCAATGGCGAACAGCACTTCTTCGATGTCGACCATGCGCAGACAAGTTCTGCACTCGGCAGTGCAACAGCATATGCTGAGCTTGCGGACGACCCGGCGCCGATTGCGAAATCGATGCGCACTGTTCCGCGTCAGATCGCAGCGCCGAAGTTCCTCGCTGAAAGGATGGCTTCTATGGTTAGCGCTTCTTTCTTGTTCTGGCTGATCCTGCTGATGCTGGTGATTGGCCTGGGGATGGCGTCGATCCGGATTTTTCGCGAGTATGAGCGCGGCGTGGTCTTCACGCTGGGGCGCTTCTGGCAGGTCAAGGGGCCGGGACTGATCTTCATCATTCCCGCCATTCAGCAGGTGGTACGGGTGGATCTGCGCACCGTGGTCCTGGAGGTCCCGGCGCAGGATGTGATCTCGCGCGACAACGTCTCGGTCAAGGTCAATGCCGTGATCTATCTGCGCGTGGTGGATGCGGAAAAGGCGGTGATCCAGGTGGTCAACTATCTGGAGGCCACCAGTCAGCTCGCGCAAACCATGCTGCGCTCCGTACTGGGCAAGCATCAGCTCGACGAAATGCTGGCGGAGCGCGAATCGCTGAACCTGGACATCCAGCAGGCGCTGGATGCGCAAACCGACACCTGGGGCATCAAGGTCTCGAACGTGGAGATCAAGCAGGTAGATCTGACCGAATCCATGATCCGGGCGATCGCGCGCCAGGCCGAGGCCGAGCGCGAACGCCGCGCCAAGGTGATTCATGCCGAGGGTGAATTGCAAGCCTCTGAAAAACTGTTCCAGGCGGCCAAGGTGCTGGCGCAGGAGCCTCAGGCCATCTTGCTGCGCTATCTGGAGACGCTGACCGTGATCGGCGCAGACAAGAACACGACCGTGGTATTTCCCTTGCCCATGGATCTGGTGGCGCCGCTCATGAAGAAAGCAGCATCCTTGCCGGCCTGAACCCCGCCGCCGGCCCCGCTTTCACACCAGGGCTGCCTCCATGCCTGCGGCGCGCAGTGCCTGCAGCACCTGCTCCACATGAGGCCGGTTGCGGGTCTGCAGCACGAATTCGATTTCGACGTTCTGTGCGGCCAGCATGGTGAAGGCACGCTGATGATGCACTTCCTCGATATTGGCACCGGCACCGGCCACGGTGGCGGTGATCTGGGCCAGCACGCCGGGCACGTCGCGCGCGCTGACGCGGATGCGCGCCAGACGACCGGAGCGCACCATGCCGCGCTCGATGATGGCTGCCAGCAACAGCGGATCGATATTGCCGCCCGACAGTACCAGCCCCACCTTCTTGCCCTTGAATCGCTCAGGATTGCGCAGCAGCGCCGCCAGGCCTGCCGCACCCGCGCCTTCGACCAGCGTCTTCTCGATCTCCAGCAGCATGAGCACGGCCTGCTCGATATCCCCTTCGTCCACCAGCAGCAAGTCATCCACGCAGCGCTGCACCACCTCCTGGGTGATGACGCCGGGCTGGGTCACGGCAATGCCCTCGGCAATCGTCGATGTGCCCATGGGCAGCTCGGTGTGGCGCAGCGCGTTGACCATGGAAGGAAAACGCTGAGTCTGCACGCCCACGATTTCGATCTCGGGCTTGATGGCCTTGGCCGCCGTGGCAATGCCCGCAATCAGGCCTCCGCCGCCAATGGCAACGACCAGCACATCCAGATCGGGCTGGGCCTGCAAAATCTCCAGCGCCAGTGTGCCCTGGCCGGCGGCGATCGCCTCGTCGTCATAGGGATGGACAAAGGTCAGCTGCTGCTCCTGCGCCAGCTGATAGGCATGGGCACGCGCCTCGGCCAGGGTATCGCCATGCAGCACCACCTCGGCGCCGAAGCCGCGCGTGCGCTCCACCTTCACGCCGGGCGTGAAGCGCGGCATGACGATGACGGCACGCAGGCCCAGACGTTGCGCGTGATAGGCCACGCCCTGGGCGTGGTTGCCCGCACTCATGGCGACCACGCCGCGCGCGCGCTCGGCATCGCTGAGCATGAGCAGCTTGTTGAGCGCACCACGCTCCTTGAAGGATGCAGTGAACTGCAGGTTCTCGAACTTGAGATAGACCTGTGCCCCCGTGATCTGCGAGAGCGTGCGTGATTCCACAAAAGGGGTTTGAAGGACGGCGCCATTCAGGCGCGCAGCGGCGGCTTGGATATCTGCAAAGGTCAGCATGGTGGATCCATTTTGCAAGCAGCCCATCACCCCGCGCCAGTGCTGGGTTTGCAGATCAGCGGCTTCTGAACCAATCGCTCTCCAATTGATAGCTTCAATCCTTTTATTTGAAGGGGCCTGTTGGCAAAAACGCTGGATTTCAGCGCCATGCTGCGACGGACGAACCGCTAAGGATTTCCCTTAGTTACCTCAAAACATGCAACATAGTGCCTAAAACAGCGTGCATTTTTTTGAGATATCTGCATAATTGTGCCTGCACCCAGTCAATAACTGCACTATCTTTCATCTCAGCAGGAGCCGAGCATGCAGCAGCAAACCGTCGTCGATTACCGCACCGACCCCAGCCAGTACCGGCACTGGTCGTTTGAAGTGGATGGCAATATCGCCCGGCTCAAGCTGGACATTGCCGAAGACGGCGGCATACGCCCCGGCTACAAGCTCAAGCTCAACAGCTATGACCTGGGCGTGGATGTGGAACTGCACGATGCGCTCAACCGCATCCGCTTCGAACACCCGCAGGTACGCTCCGTGATCGTGACCAGCGGCAAGGACCGCATCTTCTGCTCGGGCGCGAACATCTTCATGCTCGGTGTCTCGTCCCACGCCTGGAAGGTGAACTTCTGCAAGTTCACCAACGAGACCCGCAACGGCATGGAGGACAGCTCACGGCACGACGGACTCAAGTTCGTCGCCGCCATCAACGGCGCCTGCGCAGGCGGCGGCTACGAACTGGCTCTGGCCTGCGATGACATCGTGCTGATCGACGACCGCTCTTCCTCGGTATCGCTGCCCGAGGTTCCTCTGCTGGGCGTGCTGCCCGGCACGGGCGGGCTGACGCGCGTGACCGACAAGCGCCATGTGCGCCACGACCTGGCCGACATCTTCTGTACCAGTGTGGAAGGCGTGCGCGGCCAGCGTGCCGTGGACTGGCGACTGGTGGATGCGATCGCCAAGCCCGCGCAGTTTGCCGAGGTGGTGCAGCAACGTGCCGCAGCGCTGGGTCAAAGCAGCCCGCGCCCGGCTAGCGCCCAGGGCATACCGCTGGCCAGGCTGCAGCGCGAGCAAAGCCCGGACGGCCTGCACTATCGCCATGTCAGCGTGCGGATCGATCGCAGCAAGCGCAGCGCCACCATCACGGTCAAGGCTCCCCGGGGCGAGCAGCCCGGCAGCCTTGAAGCCATTGAAAGCGCAGGTGCCGCCTGGTGGCCGCTGGCCATGGGCCGCGAGCTCGACGACGCCATCCTGCACCTGCGCACCAACGAGCTCGATGTGGGCACCTGGATTCTCAAGACCGAGGGCGATGCGCGCGCCGTGCTGGCAGCCGGCCAGGCCCTGGTGGCGCACCGCGATCACTGGCTGGTGCAGCAAACCACAGGCCTGCTGCGCCGTACCTTTGCACGCCTTGATGTGTCGTCGCGCTCGCTGTTCGCCTTGATCGAGCCGGGCTCCTGCTTTGCCGGCATGCTGGCCGAGCTGGTCTTCTGCGCCGATCGCGCCTACATGCTTGTGCTGCCCGACGAGCCCGAGCGCGAGCCCGTGATCGAGCTCGATGCCTTCAACTTCGGCCTGCTGCCGCTGGTCAACGATCAAAGCCGCCTGCAGCGGCGCTTCTACGAGGAGTCCGGGCCGCTTGAGGCCGCGCGCGCTGCCGTGGGCAAGCCGCTCAACGGCGATGCGGCGCAGCAGCTCGGACTGGTGACCGCCGCGCTTGACGATATCGACTGGGAAGACGAGATCCGCATCGCCATCGAAGAGCGCGCCGCCATGTCGCCCGATGCGCTCACGGGCCTGGAAGCGAACCTGCGTTTTGCCAGCCAGGAAAACATGGTCACACGCATCTTCGGACGCCTGTCTGCCTGGCAGAACTGGATCTTCAACCGCCCCAATGCGGTCGGTGAAAAAGGCGCTTTGAAGCTTTACGGCACCGGACAGAAAGCCGGCTTCGATTTCAACAGGGTATGAGATTTCTCGCCCTGGGCCGCGCCAGTTTCACAGCGAATAACGGCTTCATGAATCGGCAAAACATCACAGGAGACATCCGATGAGCAGCATCGACTACAGCCAGAAAATCCCCAACAACGTGGACCTCAGCGGCGACCGCACGCTGCAGCGCGCCCTGGAGAGCTGGCAGCCCAGCTTCATCCGCTGGTGGGACGACGTGGGCCCCGAAGGATCGACCAACCACGAGGTCTATCTGCGCACCGCGGTGAGCGTGGATCCGCAGGGCTGGGCGCAGTTCGGCCACGTCAAGATGCGTGACTATCGCTGGGGCATCTTCCTGAACCCGGCGGATCAGGAACGCAGCATTCATTTTGGCGATCACAAGGGCGAGAAAGCCTGGCAGGACGTCCCCGGCGAGCACCGCGCGAACCTGCGTCGCATCATCGTCACGCAAGGCGATACCGAGCCCGCGTCGGTGGAGCAGCAGCGCCACCTTGGCCTGACCGCGCCGTCCATGTACGACCTGCGCAATCTGTTCCAAGTCAATGTGGAAGAAGGTCGCCATCTCTGGGCCATGGTCTACCTGCTGCACAAGCATTTCGGACGTGACGGACGCGAGGAAGCCGAGGCCCTGCTGGAGCGCCAGAGCGGCGATGAAAACAACCCGCGCATTCTGGGCGCCTTCAATGAAAAAACGCCGGACTGGCTGGCGTTCTTCATGTTCACCTACTTCACCGACAGAGACGGAAAATTCCAGCTCGCAGCGCTGGCCGAGTCCGCGTTCGACCCGTTGGCGCGCACCACCAAATTCATGCTGACCGAAGAGGCCCACCACATGTTTGTCGGCGAGTCCGGCGTCTCGCGCGTGCTGGCCCGTACCTGCCAGGTCATGAACGAGCTCAAGACCGACGATGTGAACAAGCTACGCAACGCGGGCGTCATCGATCTGCCCACGATCCAGCGCTATCTGAACTTCCACTACAGCGTGACCATCGACCTGTTCGGCGCCGATCAGTCGAGCAATGCCGCCACCTTCTACAGCTCGGGCCTCAAGGGCCGCTACGAAGAGGGCAAGCGCGAGGACGACCACAAGCTGCACGACCAGAACTACAAGGTGCTGGAAGTGGTGGACGGCAAGCTGCAGGAGAAGGAGGTGCCCATGCTCAACGCCTTGAACGAGGTGCTGCGCGACGACTACATCAAGGACAGCAATGCCGGTGTGGGCCGCTGGAACAAGGTGATGGAAAAGGCCGGCATCGACTTTCGCCTGACGGTGCCGCACAAGGCCTTCAACCGGCAAATCGGCGCGCTGGCAGGCGTGCGCGTCAGCCCCGACGGACGCCCCTTGAGCGAGCAGGAATGGCTGACCAGGAAGAACGAGTGGCTGGCCAGCGACGACGACCGCAACTTTGTCGCATCGCTGATGAAGCCATGCCTGGAGCCCGGCAAGTTTGCCGGCTGGATTGCGCCGCCCGTCATGGGCATCAATCGCCAGCCCGTGGACTTCGAGTACGTGAAGTTTGGGTGACCCCTGAGCCGCTACGCGGCTTCCCCCGAGGGGGACGACATCCTCGCGGCAGGGCGGCCCTTGCTCGATGTCACTGAGTTGGGTTGCCCTGGTTTGGAGAACAAAATGAGCACCATCACGCTGATTGAAAACGGCATCCTGAAGCAGCATCTGATCGACCCGGAAATCTGCATCCGCTGCAACACCTGCGAGGCGACCTGCCCCGTGGATGCCATCACGCATGACGACAACAACTACGTGGTCATGGCGGACAAGTGCAACGGCTGCATGGACTGCATTTCGCCCTGCCCTACCGGCTCCATCGACAACTGGCGTCTGGTGCCGGCCAGCAAGCCCTACAGCGTGACCGAGCAGTTGGGCTGGGAGAGCCTGCCCGAAGAGCTTTGTGCCGATGTGCTGACCGCCGCGCAGACGGCCGAGAATGCCGGCGATGTGCAGGATCTGAGCCAGGCCCAGGCCGTGATCGCGGCCGCGGCGAGCCTAGCCGAAGGCGGCGCTGCGCAAGTCTTTCGCGCAGCCAGCTATGGCGCCACCACACCGCCCTGGTCTGCCGCCCATGCCTACACCAATCTGCATGGTCCCAAGACTGCGGTGACGGCCACGGTGGTGGGCAATCTGAACTGCACGGAAGCCGGCTTCGACAACGAGACCCACCATATCGTGCTGGACTTCGGCACCATGCCGTTCCCGGTGCTCGAAGGCCAGTCGCTGGGCATTGTTCCACCGGGTGTGGACGCCGGCGGCAAGCCTCATGTGGCGCGCCAGTACTCGATTGCCAGCGCCCGCAACGGCGAGCGCCCCGGCTACAACAATCTGGCCTTGACCGTGAAGCGCGTGGTCGAGGATCACCAGGGTCAGCCCGTGCGCGGCGTGGCCAGCAACTATCTCTGCGATCTGCAGGTGGGTGACAAGGTACAGGTCATAGGACCGTTCGGCAGCAGCTTTCTCATGCCCAATCACCCGCGCTCGCACATCGTGATGATCTGTACCGGCACGGGCAGCGCGCCCATGCGCGCGATGACGGAATGGCGCCGCCGCCTGCGCAAGAGCGGCAAGTTCGACAGCGGCAAACTGCTGCTGTTCTTCGGTGCGCGCACACCTCAGGAGCTGCCCTATTTCGGCCCCCTGCAAAACCTGCCCAAGGATTTCATCGACATCAACTTCGCCTTCTCGCGCGTGGCCGGCCAGCCCAGGCGCTATGTGCAGGACGCCATGCGCGAGCGCTCGGCCGATCTCATGGAGCTGCTGCGCGACGACAACACGCATATCTATGTCTGCGGTCTCAAAAGCATGGAGGACGGCGTCGTGCTGGCCTTGCGCGACGTGGCCCAGCAAGCAGGCCTGGGCTGGGAGGAGCTGGGCGCAAGACTCAAGCGCGAAGGACGTCTGCATCTGGAAACCTACTGACGCCTCAAGCCCTCGCGAACCCTGTGGACGGCAGACAGGATTCGCGCATCCGCGCTGCGGCTGCATGTCATGCCCTTGACAGCCCAGCTCCCGCCAGCGCCCTACAGTGCAACACACCATAACCCACGAAAGACATGGCATGAATGCACGGGCGAAATTTCTGCGCATGCAAGACAGCACGCGTGAAGACTGGCAGTTGATCGGCGGTGAATTTGCACACTTCACCAGCGGTCTGCCCGATAGGGTGATGGCCCATCTGAAGCTGCTGGAGGGCGACTATGGCGGCTTTCCGGTGGACCGCTATACCCACTCCCTGCAAACCGCCACGCGCGCGCTGCGCGACGGCCGCGACGAGGAGTATGTGGTGTGCGCGCTGCTGCACGACATTGGCGATACCCTGGGGTCCTTCAACCACCCCGACATTGCCGCCGCAGTTCTCCAGCCCTTTGTGAGCGAGGCCAACCACTGGATGGTCCAGCATCACGGCATCTTCCAGGGCCACTATTTCTTTCATCACATCGGCCTGGACAGGGATATGCGCGAGCAGTTCCGCGAGCACCCGCACTACCAGCGCACGGCCGAGTTCTGCGAGCTCTACGACAACCCGGCTTTCGATCCCCGGGCCGAGACCTTGCCCCTGAGTGAATTCGAGCCCATGCTGCGCCGCCTGATGGCCAGCCCCAAGCAAAGCATCTACAAGCAGGCAATGGCGCGCTGATCGCCCGGAATCGATTGTCTTTAGGACTTAGGCAGACAAGGATACAAACGGGCATGTCTGTTGACCAAACACCATGCCCAATCCGGATTTGCGTGAGTCGTGGCCTGCTCGCTATCGATCGATGAGCTGCCAGCGCTTTTCCCTCCTGAATATCAGATGCATTTGGTGCTGATGTCGTTACATGACAAGCGCTACATGCTCCTGATTTCACCTCAGTAGTTCATGCGTCTGGTGCCTGAGCGTCGTCGGCCTGACTGCGGGCCAGACGTTCGCTCTTCCAGTACACATCGTCGCCGCCGTCGATGCGGTTGAGCACGCGGGCCAGCACGAACAGCAGATCGGACAGGCGATTCAGATACTGGCGCGCAGCGGCTCGCATGGTCTCGGCCTGCTCCAGCGCAACCACCTGGCGCTCTGCACGGCGCGCCACGGTGCGGCATACATGGGCCTGCGCAGCAGCGCGTGTGCCGGCCGGCAGGATGAACTCCTGAAGACGCGGCAACTGTGCGTTGTAGTGGGCCAGCGCGTTGTCGAGTTGCAGCAGTGCATCGTCCTTGAGCAGCTCATAGCCCGGCATGGACAGCTCGCCGCCCAGATTGAACAGCTGGTGCTGGATGTCGATCAGCAGGTCGCGCACATCCTCGGGCATTGGCTCGCACAGCAGCAGACCGATATGCGAGTTCAGCTCATCCACATCGCCCATGGCATGCGGGCGTCCGCTGTTCTTGGAAACGCGGGTGTTGTCTCCCAGGCCGGTGGTTCCGTCATCTCCGGTGCGGGTGGCGATTTGCGTGAGGCGGTTGCCCATGGGTCATCCCTTGTCAAAGCTGCGAATTTTTCGGGGCCGGCGCGGCCCGCAGATACGGCCGCCATTGTGCGTTACAGCCCGCAGGCAAATGTAGTCTGAGGCAACAGCAGGCAAAAATGCTGGCCCTTTGCCGCCTCACAGGGTGCAATGCACTCCTGTTATCGCATAGAGAAGGAATGCCATTCATGAACAAGAAGAATCTGCTGAACTGCAAGGTCTCGTCATTCGAAGTCGTCAGCGTGGTGCTGTTTTCTGCGCTCACCCTGGGCGGGGGCATGGCTTTTGCGCAGACCGGCGGCGGCAACGCCGGCAACAACAAGGAGCCTGTGCGCATCGTGCAGTCGGGCTCCGCCACCGGCGTGCAGCAGGCCCCCACCGCCAAGAACAGCGTGCAGGCGGCCTTCGAGCGTGCCGATGCCAATCGCGACGGTCAGCTCAGTGCGCAGGAAGCACGCCAGTTGCCGGTCATCTCCCAGCGCTTCGAAGAGATCGACAGCGACCGCAACGGCCAGCTGTCACGCGCCGAATTCGACAAGGGCGCTCAGCAGTACTGAGCCCTTGTCGCGGCGCTTTCCTGATCACGCCGCAGCGCTGATTTCCTCCTGCGGCAAGGCAAACTCGGCGCCGGCATAGTCCAGGTGAATTTCGAACTCGCGGCGCAGCAGGCGCTGCGCCCAATCTTCGACCAGGCTGCGCTGCGCAGCACTCACCCGGCTCCCCATTTCCAGCCGCACCAGGCTCGGCTCCTCAAGGCCGAAGGCACGATAGCCACCCAGCGGCAGCAGGCCCCGGGCATGGTCCTCGACGGCGCGAAACAAGGCCTCGCCGGAGTCGCAGATCGCCGAGGCCACAAACACTTCGGGGTCGCGCTCCACCCAGTTCAGCACATTGCCGATCTGCGCCACGCCATGCGCCCGGCAGGCCTGCGTCACGCCGGGGCGGCCGCCATCGAGCATGGCAAACACAATGTCCAGATCCGTCTGCTCGACCATTGCCGAGACACAGGTGCGGGCCCAGCCCGGGCGATGCTGGTGACCGCAGAACTGGGTGACCAGTGGCCCCTCGAAGCCGGCGCGCCTGAGACCGTCCGCATAGGCCGCGCGGCCACGCAGACCCGGAGGCACTTTCTCGCCCGAAAAATGCCCCACCTTGCCCGTCTTGCTCCACTGGCCGGCCAGCACGCCGGCGAGGAATGCCGACTGCTCCTGCAGCACCTCGTAACGCGCCACATTGGGTGCCGCCCAGCTGCCTTGCGTGACCGCAAAAGCCTGCTCGGGCCAGCGCTCGGCCAGGATCTGCACCGGACCGTCACCCTGACCGCCATGCGCAAGAATCAGCGCATAGCGGCCGCCGCACAATGCGGACATTTCGGCGGCGCGCTGCTGCGCCGACTGGCCGGCCACCCACAGCACATCGACCTCATGGCCGGCATCTCTTGCCTTGTGGGCTCCGCGCAGCCCCGACTCATTGAAACTGCCCTGCCCTTCGGGGCCAAACAGCACCACGGCATAGCGCGGCTTGCGGGGTGAATACAGGTTGTCGCTGCTCATCGTTGTCCTGGCTGGTTAAAGTTTTGCGCCTGTCTTTTTCGCGATGTCGCCCCAGGCCAGATGCTGGTCTGCAATCAGCTGGGTGAAGGCTTTGGGTTCCATGTCCCGGGTCACGAATCCCTGGGCTTGCAGCGTCTGTGCAAACTCGGGACGCGCGCTGATCTGCCGCACCGCGCCGGCGATTCTTTCGGCCAGCGCCCTGGGCAGGCCGGCGGGTGCCGAGATGCCGACGAAGTTTTCGGAGACCAGCTGTGCCAGCCCCAGTTCGGCCACGCTGGGCACCGCCGGTGCCTGCGCTACGCGGCGAGGCGATGTCAGCGCCAGCAGCTTGAGCCGGCCCTGCTTGTGCAGCGCGATGTTCTGCGGCAAGGCGTCGATCGCCAGCTTGATATGGCCGCTGAGCAGATCCGCACGCATGGGACCGGCACCGCGATAAGGCACATGCTCCATGGACAGCTTGAGCGTCTGCGCAAACTGCTCGCCCACCAGATGCCCCACCGAGGCAGCGCCGCCGCTGCCAAAGGCCACCGGGGCAGGCTGCTCCTTGATCCAGCTCACCAGCTCGCTCAGGCTGTTGGCGGGCACCGAGGGATGCACGGCAAACACCGTGGGCACGGCGCCGATATAGGCCAGGTGTTCGAAGCTGCGCAAGGGGTCGTAGCCAGGGCTTTGCAGCAGCGATGGCGCTATCGACAGCGCCGCAGAATTGGATACCAGCAGCGTGTAGCCGTCATTGGCGCTGTGCGCCACGATTTGCGCACCAATAGACGAGCCCGCACCGGGCTTGTTGTCTATGACCACGCTCTGGCCCAGCTTCTCGGCCAGCGCGGGAGCCAGCACCCGCGCCACGATATCGCTGGAGCCGCCGGGCGGGAAGGTCACGACCAGTTTGATGGGCCGCGCCGGCCAGTCCTGCGTCTGCGCCGCACGTACATGCCATGCAGCGCCCAGCATGCCTGCCGCCGACATCCCGGCCAGCCCCTGTATGAATGATCTGCGACCCCTATCGCGCATAGCTTCGCCCTCCGAACTGCTTTTGGTTTGAAGCGAGCTCTGCAGCGCACGCCATGAGGCTTGTCAATATAGGCACGCCAGGAGCAAACCCTAAACACTGATTTCTCATTAGCTAGGGCGCAACTTATCTATGTGCTCGCGGCAGACGGCTGCGCCACGCCGAAACCGCGATCTCTGCCAGCTCCAATGGGCATGCGCCAACCTGGCGATTGCGACCTTGAGCGGCATGGCCTAGTACCCAATACGTACACGCCCGGATCGGGCCAGGTGGTATTCTTTTTCTCCTCTGGAGACCCCGATGAACGCACCTGTTGCCCATACCTCGCTGCAGCCCGATTTCGTGCAGCGCCCCATCCCCGAAGAATTCCTGCAGGCTCTGCAAACACGTTTCGGCGGCCAGTGCTCCACGGCGCTGGCCGTGCGCGAGCAGCACGGCCGCGACGAAGGCGCGATTTCCGCGCCCCCTCCGGCAGCCGTGGTGTTTGCCGAATCCACCCAGGACGTGCAGGATGCCGTCAGGCTCTGCGAGCAGTACAGCGTGCCCGTGATTGCCTACGGTGCCGGATCGTCGCTGGAAGGCCATCTGCTGGCCGTGCAAGGCGGCATCACCATCGACGTCAGCCGCATGAGTCGCGTGCTCTCGGTCAACACCGAAGACCTGACCATCACCGTGCAACCCGGCATCACGCGCAAGGCATTGAACGAGGCCATCAAGGACACCGGATTCTTCTTTCCCATCGACCCCGGCGCCGACGCCTCGATTGGCGGCATGACCTCGACCCGCGCCAGCGGCACCAATGCCGTGCGCTACGGCACCATGCGCGAGAACGTGCTGGCCCTGGAGGTAGTGACGGCCAGCGGCGAAGTGGTGCGCACAGGCAACCGTGCCAAGAAGAGTGCCGCCGGCTACGACCTGACCCGCCTGCTGGTGGGCAGCGAAGGCACGCTGGGCATCTTCACCGAGATCACGCTGCGCATCTATCCGCTGCCCGAAGCGGTGAGCGCAGCCATCTGCTCTTTTTCCAGTATCGAGAACGCCGTGCACACGGTGATCCAGACCATCCAGATGGGCATTCCCATCGCCCGCGTGGAACTGGTCGATGTGAATTCAGTGCGCATGGTCAATGCCTACAGCAAGCTGACCCTGCGTGAAGAGCCCATGCTGCTGATGGAGTTCCACGGCTCGCCCACGGGCGTGAAGGAGCAGGCCGAGATGGTTCAGGACATTGCCCATGAATTCGGCGGCAATGCCTTTGAATGGGCCGAGCGCCCCGAAGACCGTACGCGCTTGTTCACCGCGCGCCACAATGCCTATTTCGCGGCCGTCTCCAGCGTGCCCGGCTGCCGCTGCATCACCACCGATGCCTGCGTGCCCATCAGCCGCTTGGCCGATGCGCTGCTGGAGTGCGTGACCGAAGCCGATGCCAGCGGCATCCCCTACTTCCTGGTCGGCCACGTGGGCGACGGCAACTTCCACTTCGGCTATCTGATCGACCCAGACAACGAAGCCCAGCGCCAGCAGGCCGAGCAACTCAACCACACGCTGGTGGCACGCGCTATTGCACTGGGCGGAACCTGCACGGGCGAGCACGGCATCGGCATCCACAAGCAGGGCTTTTTGCTGGAGGAAGCTGGCGTTGGTGCGGTGCAGATGATGCGCGCCATCAAGCAGGCTCTGGACCCCAAGAACATCCTGAACCCGGGCAAGATCTTTCAGCTGCAGTAAGCAGCGCTAGAGGCGCTTGCTGAAGACGCGCAAACCATGAAAAAAGGGCCTGCAGTTGCAGGCCCTTTTCTGTTCTCGGATCGAGAGCTTTACTTGCCGACCTTGAGCTGACCGCCGCGACCCAGGCCGCCCTTGACTTCCTGTGCCTTGTAGTTGCGCAGCGAGATCACCATGTTGTTGTAGGCATCCATGAAGGCGGCGACCGTGGCCTTGCCTTCGGGTGAGCGCGAGAAGCCGCCCAGACCACCACCCACGCCACCGCCGAACGCGCCCATGGCTGCGCCGAAGTTGGTGGCTGTGGAGTTGCCTTCGGAGATGGATATCTGCACGCCCGAGCGGATGTCGAACATGCTCAGCGTCACCACCGAAGCCTTGCTCTGCATGGCGCCGCCGATCAGCGTACCCACATTGCCGAACAGACCGCCCACGCCCGCAGCCAGCTGACCGGTTGCATCGTTGTCGATGATGATGGAAGGCTCCATGTAGTAGTCGGCAGCCACGCGCTGGCCCTTTTGCTGCTTGGAGCCGGCGCGGAATTCACCGGAGTTGCGCTGCTTGTCGGTGATCGCCGACATCTTGCTTTCGGTACGGTTGTTGCCGACGGAGGTGATCACAAAGCAGTTGGACTGCTGCACGGCCAGACGGATCAGGGGCTCGATGGTCGTGATCTTGGTGGCAGCGCCAAAGCTGGCATACCACTCCTTGCCGCGACCGTCATCCACGGCCAGGGTGCCCAGAGGGGCATCGCAACGCTCCAGCGTAGGGTTCGCATTCACGCTGGTTGCGCCGCCCGCTGCGCCGGTGGCAGCCGTGGGGGCCGTGCCCGTGGAGATGGTACCGCCGCCGGGGGTCACGCAGCCGCCCAGTGCCAGGGCCGATGCGATGGCTGCCAGACGCAGCGTTGTCTTCTTGGACATAGTGTGATGCTTTCTAAAAATAAAAAATGCCGCGGCGCTCACAGCGCCTCAGCGGTAATACCAACCCGACGAACCCCACACCATGTAGTAGGGCGCGCCCACATACCAGCCGTTCCAGGACTTGCGCTCGTCCTCGATGGCCTGATAGCGTGCATGTGCATTCTGTTTGGCGGCCTGCGCCTGGGGCAGCAGGCGCTTGGCTTCCTTGAAGCCCTTGGCGGCAGCACGCGACAGCCAGGCCTCGGCCTCGGCGGGATCCGGGCCCATTTCCTCAAAGCCCAGCAGATACAGACGACCCAACGCAAACTGGGCCTGACCGTTACCGGCATCGCCGGCCTTGCGCATCCACTCGATGGCCTGATAGCTGTTGCGCTCCACGCCATCGCCGCGCAGATAGCGCAGCCCCAGGTCATAGGCGGCGCGAGGATCGGCTTCGGCTTTTTGCACCAGTGCCGCCAGGCGGCGCTCCGCCTCGGGATTGACGGGCTCGCCACGGAAAGTCGCGACATTGCGCGGCAGTTCGGAACAGTTATTGCCTTCGCACAGGCGCACGGTGGGCGAAGCAGGTGCCAACTGCTCCTGCGGTGTCTGTACCGCGCATGCTGTCAATACAAGAGCCGCCAATGACAAGGCGGGGGCAAGCAGGCGCATGGATGTCTCCTCTGAATTCTCAGCCGCTGAAAGCCGAAAAGTATACATAAGCAAAAATCAGTAATTTTTACGACGAGTTGACAACACGCATACCCCACCAAAGAGGGGTATCCCGAACAAAATGCAAAATCCCGACAAGGCCTTGTCTGCGCTGCGGCGTCCTGGAGCCTGTGTATGACGGATACATTTCAAAACTCATGACAAAAAAATGGCTTGCCTCGACCTGGCCTCTGCCTGCATTGCTCGTCTGGTTGCTCGCCTGGGGGATCTTTGCGGCTCTGGCGCGCCTGCTGCCCTGGTGGCTGGCCCTGCTGGTCGCCGGCAGCCTCAGCACGGCGGCCAGTCTCTGCGGGCCCAACTGGTGGCGCAGGCTCATCATTGCGGCCGGGTTTCCGCTGTCGTTTCTGGTGCTCAGCGCCAGCCAGTTGCCAGCCTGGGGCTGGCTGCTGCCTCTGGGCTTGCTGCTGCTGATCTACCCGCTCAATGCCTGGCGTGATGCGCCGGTCTTTCCAACGCCGTTCAATGCGCTCAAAGGGCTGGCAGAGGTCGTGCAGTTGCCGGGACAGGCACTGGTGCTGGACGCCGGCTGCGGCATGGGCGATGGCTTGCGCGCGCTGCGCAGCGCGCTGCCGCAGGCCCGCCTCCATGGTCTGGAGTGGAGCTGGCCACTGGCGATTGCATGCGCCCTGCGCTGCCCCTGGGCACGCGTGCGGCGTGGCGATATCTGGCTGGCCGACTGGAGCGGCTATCAGTTGGTCTATCTGTTCCAGCGGCCCGAAAGCATGGGCCGCGCCGCTGTCAAGGCGGCCACCGAAATGCAGCCCGGCAGCTGGCTGGTGAGCCTGGATTTCCAACTGCCCGGCGTGGAAGCGACGGCATGCCTGCAAGGCAACAGCCGCCACACGGTATGGATCTACGCCATGCCGCTGGATGGCGCGCAGCGCGGCTGAGGCGCTTTATTTGGCTGCGCCGCTGGCCTTGCTCACGTAAAGGGCAACGGCAGCGATATCGGCTTCGCTCATTGTGGCCT
Source organism: Comamonas sp. GW821-FHT11H03 (assembly GCF_058807955.1). NCBI lineage: Bacteria > Pseudomonadati > Pseudomonadota > Betaproteobacteria > Burkholderiales > Comamonadaceae > Comamonas > Comamonas sp. GW821-FHT11H03. The sequence continues at coordinate 19,841 of NZ_JBXARF010000009.1, read as the reverse complement.
TGAAGGAGGGCATGGAGCCGATGCCGTCCTTCAGAGCGCGCGCCACGCGGGCCGCATCGGGCTGCAACTCGTCCAGCACCGGGCCTATGGCACCTTCTGTACCGGCGTCCTTGAGGGTATGACACACCGCGCAGGCAGGGACTGCTGCAGTGGTGAACAGCTCTTTGCCGCGCGCCATCTGGGCAGCCTGATCGGCATGGGCGGCAGTGCCCGCAAAGGCAGTCAACAACAGGGCGGCGAGGGTGTGGTTTGTCTTCATCATTGTTCTTGGAGAAATGCGATGCATCGGGGTTGGATCCCATACCCTGCGTCCCTTCTTGCGGCACAGGGCATGGGCAGTGATTGCGACGCTCAGGCCACGGTGACCGTCACGGCGTGGTCGGCCCAGCTGGTGTTGTTGTAGCCGCTCTGGTTTTCACCGCGCGTCTCGGGCTGCACATTGCCCTTGACGTCGGTGGCGCGGCTGGCCAGCTGGTAAGTGCCCTTGGGCAGCTGGGCCTGGAGCACGAACTGGCGCCAGGCGTACTTGCCCATGTCGGGGCCTACCAGACGGGCCTGCTTCCAGCTCTTGCCGCCGTCGATGGATACCTCCACGCTCTTGACTGCGTTCATCCCGCCGAAGGCCACGCCCTGAATCTGCACCAGGCCAGGAGCCTGGTTGCCGTCTTCGGGGATGGGGCTGTTGATCCAGGACTTGACGCTCATCTCCTGCACCGAAGGCTGGCTGGGATCGCCCTTGCTGCCCGGAGGCGAGATGCGGTAGCCGTGGGACATGATGTGCGCTTCGCTTTCCTTGACGGTAAAGGCCAGCTGCTTGATGTACTTGATGTTGTTCACGCCGGTGTAGCCGGGCACGATCAGGCGCAGCGGGCCGCCATGGGCCAAAGGCACGGGCTCGCCGTTCATCTCCCAGGCCAGCAGCGCGTCCTCCATGGCCGACAGGGGCACGGAGCGCTCCACCAGCACGCTCTTGGGATCGAGGCCTGCGGGCAACGCCTCTCCGCCCGTTCCCGTCATGTAGACCATGCCGTCAGCCACGCCGCCCAGGGCCTTGACGACATCACGCACGGGAACGCCGCTCCAGACCACGCAACCAGCAGCACCCACCGTCCATTGCGTACCGCTGGGCTTGGAGGGGAAGAAGGCGCGGCCGTTGCCAGAGCATTGCAGCACCATGGTCACGGTCTCCAGACCCATGGTCTTGAGTTCACGCACGCTCAGCTTTCTGGGCTCTTTCACACCATCGATCTGCACCACCCATGCATCGCGGTCGGCCACGATGGCCTCCGGCGGCGTCGGCAGGTTGTTGCGCACATAAAGCTGGCTGGTGGGCGTGACCACGCCGGTGCCAAACGCGCTGCGCTTGGTCTCGATGGTGGTGGAGCTGTGCACGATCACGGCATCGGCATTCTTGAAGCTGGCGTAGCCTGGCAGAGGCTTGGCGGCGGGCGCAGCCACCTGTGCCATGGCCTGGCTCTGGAAGCTGGCCAGACCGGCTGCAGCCAGCGCACCGGCGCTACCGGCGAGCAGGCGACGACGTGGCAGGGATGGGGGTTGTTGCATGGTGTCTCCTTGGTAATTGTGGTGAATGCTCAGCGCGAAAAATCCGGTTCAGCCATCGGCTTTCTCAGGGGCTCCCAGAGCGCGTGAAGCCACGGCCAGTGCCTGTTTCTTCTGTGCGATCAGCACCAGCGGGCGACCTTCGCGCGAGCGCACCACCTGCCAGTAGCTGTTGGCCCACCAGCCCTGGCCATCGGCAATCCGCTGGGGCTGCTCGAAGGCCAGCACGGTGACGATGCCGCCTTTTTCAAAAAAAGTGGTCAGGTGATAGGCGCGACTGCCGTCGATATCGCAGGGCCGCATGAGCTGGGTATAGCCAGGCAGCTTCTGGTCGGCAGGCCAGTCCATATGCCTGGCAATCTCGGCCTCGGGGATGAACTGGCCACGCAGCGTGCGTTCGTAGTACTCATGCTCGATGGCCGAGCGCACCAGCTGCGACGGGCGCAGGCTCAGCACGCTGCCCGCAGCGACGCTGGCGACTATCACGGCTGCACACAGCGCATGCAGGCCACGACGGGCGTACCAGGGCGTGTGGCGCAGCAAATGGGTCGGCGGCTCGCCGGGCTCGAAAGCCAGCGCCAGCTCGGCACGGGCACGCAGGTCGAAATCGGTGTCTTCGGGGCGGTCTTGGTGTTTCATGGTGCGCGCTTTCTCAGCGGTATCACGCCGGCAGCTGCGGAAGATTCGGTGGTGGCCCCTGCGGGACGACGCGCAGGCTCCTGCAGTGCCGTCTTGAGCGCCTCACGGGCCCGCGCCAGGCGAGAGAGCACGGTGCCCGGTGCAATATCCAGCGCCTCGGCCATCTGGGCCGTGGGCATGTCGTCAAAGTAGTAAAGCACCAGCACTTCACGATGGATCGGGGCAATGCGGCTCAGCGCCTTGACCACGTCCAGCTGCGCATCGAGCGCATCGTGGTGATTCACGCCCTGCTCGCCGGCTTCATCCAGAGACTCGGTCTGCGATTGCACAGGATCGAAGTGCCTGAAGGCATGACGGCGCATGATCTGGAACAGCCAGGCCCTGGCCATGCTCTGGTCGCGCAGCTGGTGGCGAAAGCGCCAGGCGCTGGTGAAGCAATCCTGCACCACATCCTCGGCCGTGGCACGCGAGCCCGTCAGCGCCCAGGCGCTGCGCAGCAAAAAGCGGTAATGCTCGCGCACCCACTGGTTGTAGCGCGACTCGGCGGAGAAGATCATGGTGATAAAGAGCGCAGGCCTGCTGCTTTCATTCCATGTCGCTGCAAATAATTTCCGCAGGCCCCCGGATACGGGACGAGAAGCCCTGCAGCGCTATCGAATCAATCGCCGGCAGCCATGACTTTGGTGTGCATGCCGAAGAACTGCGCAGGCGGCATGCCCACCGTGCGGCGCACCATGGCGCTGAAGGCGCTGGGACTGTAGTCCAGCTCGGCCGCAATGCGCTGAATCGGCCAGTTGCGCGCTGCCAAGCTGACGGCATGGGCCAGCACCACCTGCTGGCGCCACTGGGTAAAACTGCATTCCAGCTGCTGGCGAAACAACCGCGCCACGGTGCGCGGACTGGCCCCGGTATCGCGCGCCCAGTCCTCCAGCGTCTCGTTGCGCGTCGGGTCGGCCAGCACGGCCTCGCACAGCAGGCGCAAGCGCTTGTCCTGGGGCAGGTTCACGCCCAGTTGCACGGCGCTGGCACGGCGCAGCTCGTCGAGCAGCAGCTGGCTCAAATGGTGCTCGCGCGCCCTGTCCTGCTCGGACCGCTGCAGGCTGTCATCGGGCAGCGTGGGCAGCTCGCGCACCACGGCGCGCAGCAGATCCGACGCATTGAGCACCCGGCATTGACGCCAGGCCGCCTCTTCCTCGGGACTGACATCGGGGCCGCAACGCCCATGGGTCTGGAAGAAGTACAGCGTGCGCAGATCGGCGCTTTCCACCATGGTCACCGCATGCTCTATGCCGGGCGGCACCCACAGTGCGCGGGACGGCGGCACGATATAGGTGCCCTGCGCTACCGTCAGGCGTATGGTGCCCGCGGTGGAGATGGCCAGTTGCCCCCAGGGATGACGGTGCGGCTTGACCTGGGTGTCGGCCTCCAGCCAGCGACATTTGGCGCGCACCGGACGCTGTGCCGTGGGTATGTAGAGATGGGGGGTCAGCGTCTCCACATAGGCGGTGGCCTTGCCTGCACGCAGGGGCTCGGGGTCGTGGAGGCTGGACATGATGGTTTGGCTGGATTGCGATAGCAATTGGCAGACTATCGCATACAAGACGCGAGCAGTCTGCCTAAGATGCGACATATGAACCGCCCTGCCTCCACAACACCTCAAAATCAGGCGCCAGAGACACTGCGCAGTGACGCGCGCACCATCAGCCTCATCGGCCTGGCCCATGGCTCGTCGCATTTTTTCCATCTGCTGCTGCCGCCATTGTTTCCCTGGCTGATCAAGGACTTCGGCTACAGCTATGCCGAGCTCAGCGTCATGGTCTCGCTGTTCTTCATTGTTTCCGGCACCGGCCAGGCACTGGCCGGCTTTGCGGTGGACCGCTTTGGCGCACGTCCGATTCTGTTTGCCGCCCTCAGCAGCTTTGTGGTGGCAGGCCTGATTGCCAGCACGGCCCAGGGCTACAGCATGCTGCTGGCTGCCTCCTTCTTTGCGGGTCTGGGCAATGCGCCCTTCCACCCCGTGGATTTCACCATCCTCAACAAGCGCGTGTCGCAGCAGCGCATAGGTCATGCGTTCTCGGTGCATGGCCTGTCCGGCAATCTGGGCTGGGCGCTGGCACCGCTGTTCATGGCGGGCATCACCACGGCCACGGGCTCCTGGCGTCTGGCCTGCCTGGGCGGAGCCCTGTGCGCAGCCGTGGTGCTGGCCATCATGGTCTTCAACCACGATGCGCTCGATGATCGCGCCGAATCCGCCGGTGCGGGTGCCAAGCCGGCCACCGCAGCCATGGCCGCACCTCAGGAACACCCCATGGCCTTCATGAAGCTGCCATCGGTGTGGCTGTGCTTTTCCTTCTTCTTCTGGAGCACCTGCGCGCTCAGCGCCATCCAGAGCTTTGCCAGCCCGGCCCTGCAATCCATGTACGGCCTGCCGCTTTCCGTGACGGCGCTGATCGTCACCGGCTATATGCTGTGCGGCGCTGCCGGTATGGTCGTGGGCGGCTTTCTGGTCGGCCGCGTGCAGCGGCTGGAGAAGGTGATCTCCATCTGCATGCTGGGCTCGGGCCTGTTGCTGTTTGTCGTTGGCACGGGTTGGCTGCCCGGCATGGTGGCGGTGGTCGTGGCTTCTGTCGCCGGTCTGGGCACGGGCCTGGCCGGCCCCTCACGCGACATGCTGATCAAGCGCGCAGCGCCCCCCGGCGCCACGGGTCGTGTCTACGGCACTGTGTATTCCGGCCTCGATCTGGGCTTTTGCCTGGCCGCGCCGGTCTTTGGCTACATGCTGGATCACCAGATGACCAACGCAGTGTTCTATGGCTCGGCGATTGCGCTGGTGCTGTCGGTGGTCTCGGCCGTCATCGTGGGCGACGGTGTGAGCAAAAAGACCAAATCACAACTGGCAGCTGCCTGAGCAACAGGCGCAACCCACCAAGCCCTGCGCGCGCAAGCTGCAGGGCTTTTTTGTCGACGCGAGAGATCAAGTGGTCCTGGTATTTATCCCTAGTCCCCCAGCGCTGAGGCCGCAAACACGGCTGCTAAGCTGAATTGCCTGAGCGGTGCATCACGCCGCCTTGTCTTGCCGCGGCCCTATCCGGGAGCGGTCCGCCCCCTCAAGGAGAATTTCTATGCGTTGGAACACGCCCTCTGCCCCTTTGCTGCGCGCCCTGCCCCTGGCCCTGGTGCTGGCCTTCGGCTCCGCCCAGGCTGCCCCTCAGGCCGAATGGCTGGAGCATGCGAAAAAGGAGCAGCAGCCCTACCTGGATACACTGCGCGATCTGGTGCATATCGAGTCCGGCAGCAAGGATGTAGCGGGCGTGAAGAAGATTGCCGAGTACATCGCCGGCAAGCTGCGCGCGCAGGGCGGCAAGGTCGAGGTGATCGAGCCCAGCGACATCTACCGCCTCGATGACACGCCCGAGAAAGTCGGCCCCATGGTGCATGCCGAATTCAAGGGCAAGGGCAGCAGCCGCATCATGCTGATCGCGCACATGGACACCGTCTATCTGCCCGGCATGCTCAAGGACCAGCCCTTTCGCATCGACGGCGACAAGGCCTATGGCCTGGGCATTGCCGACGACAAGCAGGGCGTGGCCCTGATCATGCATATCGTGCCCCTGCTCAAGAAGCTGGGCATCGAGGACTACGGCACGCTCACAGTCCTGATCAACGGCGACGAGGAAATCAGCTCGCCCGGAGCACGCAGCACCATCATCCGCCTGGGGGCCGAGCAGGACGCCGTGTTCAGCTTTGAAGGCGGCGGCACCGACGGCAGCCTGCGCCTGGCCACCAGCGGCATCGGCGCCGCCTACCTCAAGGTCACCGGCAAGGCATCGCATGCCGGCGCCAAGCCCGAAGACGGCGTGAATGCGCTGTACGAGCTCTCGCATCAGCTGCTGCAGATGAAGGATCTGTCCCAGCCCCAGGATGGCCTCAAGCTCAACTGGACGGTGTCCAAGGCCGGCACCAACCGCAATGTGGTTCCCGCCGAAGCCTCGGCCCAGGCCGATGCCCGCGCGCTGCGCGTGGCCGACTTCACGGCGCTGGAAAAAGCCATGCAGGACAAGATCGGCAACAAGCTGCTCCCCGCCAGCAAGGTGGAGCTGAAGTTCGAAGTGCGCCGCCCGCCGCTGGAGGCCAATGCCACGGCGCACAAGCTGGCGGCCCATGCCCAGGGCATTTATGAGCAGGAGCTGAAGCTGCCCATGAAGGTCATGGACAAGGCCACGGGCGGCGGCACGGATGCGGCTTTTGCGGCCCTCAAGGCCAAGGGCGGCGTGATCGAGGGCTTCGGCCTGTCGGGCCATGGCGCGCATTCCAACGATGCCGAATATGTGCAGCTCAACACCATCGCACCGCGCCTGTATCTGGCCGCCCGCATGATCCAGGACCTGTCGCGTGGCCAGATCAAGTAAGCGCTTTTGATAGCTGCTTACGCTTGATCCGATTCAGTTTCAATAAAGAAACAATCTGAAAATCAATAGGAGCTTGCGCTGCAAGCTCCTTTTTTTATTTTCCAGACCCGGGCCAATATCTCCCAGGGGTATTGCCACCGCGCCTGATCCGTACCGGCCTCGCCCGCGTTTGCAGGGTTCTGTCGCCTAGCCAACAGACCGCCAGCGCACGAATGTCTACATTCATCGGACCAACGATGAAGGAGAGTCGCCCGTGAGCCAAGAGCCCTTGAACATCCCCAGCGTGCAGCATCTGGTCAGCCCCGAGGAATGGCAGTTGCGCGTGGACCTGGCCGCCTGCTACCGGCTGGTGGCACTGTACGGCTGGAGCGATCTGGTCTTCACCCACATCAGCGCGCGGCTGCGGGGCCCCGGGCATCACTTCCTCATCAACCCCTACGGGCTGATGTTTGACGAGATCACCGCCTCCTCGCTGATCAAGGTGGACCTGGGCTGCAACAAGCTCATGGACTCGCCCTTTCCCGTGAACCCGGCCGGCTTCGTCATCCACAGCGCCGTGCATGAGGCACGCGCCGACGCGCAATGCGTGATCCATACCCACACGCGCGCCGGCGTGGCCGTGGCGGCCCAGAAGAACGGCCTGCTGCCCATCAGCCAGCAAAGCACCTTTGTCCTGGGGTCGCTGGCCTATCACGTCTACGAAGGCGTGGCCTTTCGCGAGGACGAGAAGCCGCGTCTGCTGGCCGACATGGGCGAGGCCAACTTCCTCATGCTGCGCAACCACGGCCTGCTGACCTGCGGCCCCACGATTGCCGATGCCTTTTTGTCCATGTACGTCTTCGAGTCCGCCTGCCAGATCCAGATCGCGGCCCAGTCCGGCGGCACCGAACTCACCGAGGTCGACCCGCAGATCCTGCAAGGCATCGCCCATGCCATGAAGGTGCAGACCGGCGGCATGGGCGGCCAGTTTGCCTGGCCCGCCCTGCTGCGCAAGCTCGACCGAATCGACCCCGGCTATCGCAGCTAGAACACCGCACCGGAATCAAAAAAGGGCATCCATCTGGATGCCCTTTTTTGCAACATCAGCTGCGGCGAATACGGTAGAGACAGTGCTCAGCCAGCGCGTGTCCGGCTGGCAGATCAGGGTGCATGAATGTCTGCGCATCGGGCTGCATTCCCAGGCGCTGCATTACGGCCTGTGAGGGCTTGTTCGGCACCGCCGTGAAGGCCACAACTTCATCCAGTTGCAGCTCATTCCACGCAAAATCCAGCGCGGCTTTTGCGCCCTCTGTCGCCAGCCCTTGGCCCCAGTATGGCCGGGCCAGCCGCCAGCCCACTTCCACGCAGGGCGAAAACGGTAGCTCTGCTGCGGGAGTGTGCAAGCCAATCATTCCTGCCAAATGCCCGGTGGCTCTATCCTGCGCTACCCAGAATCCCCAGCCACGCTCGGCAATCAACGCCTCGGCCTTGGCGGCCAGGGCATCGCTGGCCTGTCTGTCCAGCACGCTTGGGAAGTAGCGCATGACTTGCGTGTCCGCATTGAGCGCGGCAAACTCCGGCAAATCCTGCGGCGTCCATTGCCGCAGAATCAGCCTTGGCGTGGTCAGGCACTCAGGCTTCACCACGCAGCTTTTCGATGAGGCCGTTGAGCTCGTCCAGCGAGCCGAACTGGATGGCGATCTCGCCCATTTCCTGCTGCTTGCCATGGCGGCGCACGGTCTTCTTGATGCGCACCTCGACATCGGCCGTGAGCAGGTCGGACAGCTCTTCCTCGATGCGTTTCACATCGCGCGACTTGCCATCTTTCTTGGCCTTCTGGCGCGTCAGATTGAACTCGGCACCGATCTTCTTGACCAGCGACTCGGCCTCGCGCACTGACATCTTCTTGGCCGCGATCTGGTTGCCTGCCGTGATCTGGGTGGCCCGGTCCAGCGTCAGCAGCGCCCGCGCATGGCCCATGTCGATATCGCCGGCCATCAGCATGGTCTGCACGGGCTCGGCCAGATTCAGCAGGCGCAGCAGATTGGTGGCAGCGCTGCGCGAGCGGCCCACGGCCTGCGCGGTCTGCTCGTGGGTCAGGCCGAACTCCTTGACCAGGCGGGCCAGACCCTGCGCCTCTTCCAGCGGGTTCAGATCTTCGCGCTGAATGTTCTCGATCAGCGCCATGGCCGCCGCCGCCTCGTCGGGCACCTCGCGCACCAGCACCGGCACCTCGGACAGACCCGCGATATGCGCGGCACGGAAGCGCCGCTCGCCGGCAATGATTTCGTACTTGCCGGCGTTGTCGCCCCTGGAGAGCTGGCGCACCAGGATCGGCTGCATGATGCCCTGAGCCTTGATGCTCTCGGCCAGCTCGTACAAGGCGCCTTCGTCCATGCGGGTGCGCGGCTGGTACTGGCCGGCCACCATCACATTGAGTGCCAGCGTGCTCGGCAGATTGGCCTGAGACCCGCTCGCAGCGGCCTGCTCTGCTTCACTGACCTTGGGGCCCAGCAGGGCTTCCAGACCACGTCCCAGGCCCTTGGGTTTCTTAGTCACCATTGCTGAATTCTTTCTTTAAAGGGAGAGCAACAGCTCATGCCCGGCTTCCCACAGTCCCAGTCCGCTGGCCGTGTTGATATGGCCTGCGGCACCCGCATTCACGAAGCGGCTGCCCCAGCCCTCAGCCATGGCCTGGGCGCGTACTACAGAGCAGTTCGGGTCGTTTTCGCTGCCCACCAGTATCGACGGGAAGGGCAGCGTTTGCAGCAGCACGGGCGACCAGCCCGGCAAGACGCCGCGCAGACTCTCCTGCTCGGTGTCGCCCGGCGCCACCAGCAACGCACCGCGCACCTTGCTCCTGGCTACTTGAGAATGTGCCGCCCACCAGGCCACCAGCACGCAGCCCAGGCTGTGCGCCACCAGGGTGACGGGAGCCGGAGCGTCGAGCACGGTTTCCTGCAGGCGAATGCTCCAGTCACCTCGCAGCGGATGCTGCCAGCTGTGCTGCTCCAGCCGCTGGTAGCCGTACCGCTCCTGCCACAGACTTTGCCAGTGGCCGGGGTCGGAGTTCTGCCAGCCGGGCAGCAGCCAGACATGCTGCGGGTTCAGTGCTTCAGAGGTCATGACCATTGGCGATGGCTGGATAGAAGACGGGGAGCTGTTTCACGTGAAACACTCACATTTTCTTGATGCGGCGCACCATCTCTTCGGCGAACTCGACAAAGGCCTTGCTGCCCTTGGCCGAGGCATCGAACACCACGCCCGGCAGGCCGTAGCTGGGGGCTTCGGCCAGGCGCACATTGCGCGGAATCACGGTATCGAACACCTTGTCGCCGAAATGCTCCTTGAGCTGGTCACTGACCTGCTGCTGCAGCGTGGTGCGCGGATCGAACATCACGCGCAGCAGACCGATGATCTGCAGCTCGGGATTCATATTGGCATGCACCTGCTTGATGGTATTGACCAGATCGGTCAGGCCTTCCAGTGCAAAGTACTCGCACTGCATGGGCACGATCACGCCATGCGCCGAACACAGACCGTTCAAGGTCAGCATGGACAGCGAAGGCGGGCAGTCGATCAGCACGAAGTCGTAGTCGGCGGCCACGGCCTGCAGAGCGGTCTTGAGACGCTCGTTGCGGCGCTCCAGCGAGACCAGCTCGATCTCGGCACCCGACAGTTCGCGGTTGGCGCCCAGCACGTCATAGCCGACCTGCTCGGACTTCTGGGCCACTTCCTTGACGCTGGCGTTTTCCAGCAGCACGTCGTAGACGGTCAACTCCAGCGCACGCTTGTCCACGCCGGAGCCCATGGTGGCATTGCCCTGGGGGTCCAGGTCAATCAGCAACACACGCTGGCCGACCTTGGCCAGACCGGCGGCAAGATTGACCGTGGTCGTGGTCTTGCCCACTCCACCCTTTTGATTGGCAACGCAGAAAATTTTGGCCATTGAACTTCTCTTTTAGTTGGCGGCCAGCTTGAGGCCAAAACCGATCAGAAACACACCGGCTGTTTTTTCCAGCCACTTCACCACGGCCGGATTGGCACGCAAGCGCTCGGCCAGCACCGTGGTCAGCGTCACCACGATGAAGCTGTAGATAAAGGTAATTGCCGCCACCGTGGCAGCCATCACGCCAAAGGTGATGGCGCCCTGATGCCGGGCCGGGTCCACGAACATGGGAAAGAACGCCATGTAGAACACAATGGCCTTGGGGTTCATCAGGGTGATCAGAGCACCCTGGCGGAAATACTGGCGCGGCTGGATTTCAATGGCCGGCGCATCGCCGGGCCTGGCCGTGAGCAGCTTGTAGCCCAGCCAGGCCAGATAGGCCGCCCCCACCCATTGCACGGCATGGAAGGCCGCCGGGTAGGCGGCCAGCACCGCCGCCACACCTGCCACGGCCAGCCACATCAGCACCTGGTCGGCAGCCATCACACCCAGGCAGCATGCAAGGCCCGCTCTCCATCCACCCTTGCCCGTGGAGGTAATCAAGGCCAGATTGCCTGGTCCAGGGATCAGCAAGAAAACGGTAACGGCAGCTGCAAAAGCGCCGTAATCAGAGATGCCAAACATTCAAACCCTGCGCGATGGAAAACAGCAAGTTTATGCGAGGGCCATGACCGGCGCATCTGCATTGCGCAGATGTTGTCCGATACGGTGTGTAAAAAAAACGGTTTCCACCGTGGCCGGTGACTTCGACATGCCGGCCCAGGTCGAGGACGCCGAGCAAAGGCCTCGGCGGCCCCGCCGCCCTGCGGCGAAGGCGTCGCACCCCTTCCAGGGGGAATCGGCAACGCCGCTCAGGGGGTTACTTAATGTTCAACCAGATGACGCAGCGCTCGGCATCCAGGCCGGGCACGGCCAATGGTTCCACGTGAAACACATTCACATCGGCAGGCAGCGCAGCAATTTCCTCATCGGGGTGCTTGCCCTTCATGGCAAACCAGATGCCGCCCTCGGCCAGAGCCTTGCGCGACCAGGTGGTGAAGTCCACCAAGGATGCAAAGGCGCGGCAGCTGATGACCGGATAGCGGGTCTTGAGGTTTTCCACCCGGTCATGAATGCCGCGCAGATTGGGCAGTCGCAAGGATGCCGCCACCTGCTGGATGAAAGCGGCCTTCTTGCCAACGGTATCCACGCAGTTCACATCGATCTGCGGGCAGCAGATGGCAAACACCACACCGGGCAAACCACCGCCGGAGCCCACGTCCAGCAGCGGCAGGCGCTTGCCCTCTTGCACCGGCAGTTGGTTCACATGCCGCAGCAAGGCGGGCACGGCGGCCAGACTGTCGAGCAGGTGATGCGTCAGCATCTCCTGGGGATCACGCACCGACGTCAGGTTGTAGACCTTGTTCCATTTCTGCAGCAGATCCATGAAGGACATCAGCAGATCGATCTGGGCCGGGGCCAGTTCCAGCTTCAGTGCCTGAACGCCTTGCTCCAGCTGGGTACGCAAAACCTGGCTCATGCGGAAGCCTCTTCGTTCTGAGTGGCGAAGCCCTTGAAGCCGCCTTTTTTCAGATGCACCATGAGCAGCGAGATGGCTGCCGGCGTCACTCCCGAAATGCGCGAGGCCTGACCCAGGGTTTCGGGCCTGTGCTTTTGCAGCTTCTGGCGCACCTCGAAGGACAGCGCCGCCACCTGCATATAGTCAAAGTCCAGCGGCAGACGCAGACGCTCGAAATGCGCGGCTCGCTCCACTTCATCCTTTTGGCGGTCGATATAGCCAGAGTACTTGGCGGCGATCTCCACCTGCTCGATCACGGAAGCGCTGAGTTCGCCCAAAGCCTCGGGCTGCACATCGGCACTGGCGTATTTGCCCTGGTTCATGCCCATGAGCTTGTCGTAGTCCACACCGGGGCGACGCAGCAGGTCGAACAGGTTGTATTCGCGCTCCATGGCCTTGCCCAGCACGCGCTCGGACTCTTGCGCAGCCACGACACGCGGGTTCACCCAGGTGGATTTGAGGCGCTCTGTTTCACGTGAAACAGCATCGCGCTTGCGGCTGAAGGAATCCCAGCACGCATCGTCGACCAGCCCCATCTGGCGGCCCGCTTCGGTCAGGCGCATATCGGCATTGTCTTCGCGCAGCTGCAGGCGGAACTCGGCGCGGCTGGTGAACATGCGATAGGGCTCGGTCACGCCCTTGGTGATCAGATCGTCGACCAGCACGCCCAGATAGGCCTCGTCGCGACGCGGCATCCAGGGGCCTTCGCCACGGCACTGCAGCGCTGCGTTCAGGCCCGCGAACAGACCCTGGGCGGCAGCCTCTTCATAGCCGGTCGTGCCATTGATCTGGCCCGCAAAGAACAGACCCTGGATCTGCTTGGTCTCGAAGCTGCTCTTGAGCGAGCGCGGATCGAAGTAGTCGTACTCGATGGCATAGCCGGGGCGCAGGATATGGGCGTTCTCCAGCCCCTTCATGCTGCGCACCAGTTCGTACTGAATGTCGAAGGGCAGGCTGGTGGAGATGCCGTTGGGGTAGAACTCGTGCGTGGTAAGGCCTTCGGGCTCCAGAAAGATCTGATGGCTTTCCTTGTCCGCGAAGCGGTTGATCTTGTCTTCCACGCTGGGGCAGTAACGCGGACCCACGCCCTCGATCTTGCCGGTGAACATGGGACTGCGGTCAAAGCCGCTGCGGATGATCTCGTGCGTGCGCGCATTGGTGTGCGTGATCCAGCAAGGCATCTGGCGGGGATGCATGGCACGGTTGCCCATGAAGCTGAACACGGGCACTTCCCCTTCGTTCACGCCGCCTGGCATGCCATCGCCGGGTTGCTCCTCGCACTGGCTGAAATCGATGCTGCGGCCGTCGATGCGCGGGGGTGTGCCGGTCTTCAGACGGCCCTGCGGCAGCTTGAGCTCCTTCAGGCGTGCCGACAGGCTCACGGCCGGAGGATCGCCCGCACGGCCTGCGGCATAGTTGTTCAGGCCCACGTGGATCTTGCCGTCGAGGAAGGTCCCTGCGGTCAGCACCACGGTGCGGCTGCGGAACTTGAGACCCACCTGGGTGACGGCACCGACCACGCGGTCGCCCTCCACCATCAGATCATCCACGGCTTGCTGGAAAAGCCAGAGATTGGGCTGGTTTTCCAGCATCTCGCGAATCGCGGCCTTGTACAGAATGCGGTCGGCCTGGGCGCGCGTGGCACGCACGGCCGGTCCCTTGGAGCTGTTCAGAATGCGGAACTGGATGCCGCCCTTGTCGGTCGCCAGAGCCATGGCACCGCCCAGGGCATCGACCTCCTTGACCAGGTGGCCCTTGCCGATGCCGCCGATGCTGGGGTTGCAGCTCATCTGCCCCAGGGTTTCGATATTGTGGGTCAGCAGCAATGTCTTGCTGCCCATGCGCGCAGCGGCCAACGCAGCCTCGGTGCCGGCGTGGCCGCCACCGACCACGATCACGTCAAATTCCTGTGGGTACAACATATTTCTGCTCCGGGCCAAGCCCGGCCCTTGCCCCTGCACGAAGCAACCATGCCTCGGCTCTCATGGCAGGCGGACATGTTTTCGCGCCATGTCCAGCCCTGCGGGGAACCTGCAATTTTCCCACCATTGGCGCAACAATGCCTTGCCAGGGGGGTTTCACGTGAAACATGGCAGCCAGAGCTACGGCCTACTTGTTTGCCCTGATCACCCTGCCTACGCATGAAAAGTGCAATCGCTCTGTGCTGCAATGCCTGCATGCAAATCCTCATTTTTGCGGGCAGCACCCGCCAAGACTCTTACAACCGCAAGCTGGCCAAGGTGGCCGCCTCCATCGCCCGGCAGCAAGGCGCAGAGCCCAGCCTTCTGGAGCTGTCGGACTACGACATCCCCCTCTACAACGCCGACCTCGAAGCCCAGGGCACTCCGGCCGATGTCATTCGCCTCAAGCAAGCCATGCACAGCCATGCTGCCTGGATTGTCTGCAGCCCCGAGTACAACGGCAGCTACCCTGCCCTGCTCAAGAACGCGATCGACTGGGCCTCCAGCCCGGTCAAGGGCGATGCGCAGTGGTCCGATGGCGTCCTGCCGTTTCGCAACAAGGTCGTCGGCATGGCCAGTGCCTCGCCTGGTGGTCTTGGAGGCCTGAGAGCGCAGTCTCACCTCGCTGCGCTGCTATTGAACCTGGAATGCTGGGTGGCACCGCGCAGCCATGCCGTGAGCCAGGCGGGCGAGGCTTTCGATGCCCAGGGGCATCTGGTGCGCGCCCAGAACCAGCAAGGCATGGAGGCACTGGTGCAGCAGGTACTGTGGGCTGCAGGGCGCCTGGGCTGAGCAATCCCCCACGGATACGTACTACTTGCTGTCGGCTGCATAGGCATACGACATGCAACCGGTTTAGCATGGGCGCTTGTCTTTTCATTGCATAGAGAGCCACTCATCATGAAGCTTTACTACAGCCCCGGCGCCTGCTCCCTGTCTCCGCACATCGTGCTGCATGAAGCAGACCTGCAGCATGAAACTGTGATGGTCAGCACCAAGAGCCACAAGCTCCAGGACGGAACGGATTACTACGGCATCAATCCTCTGGGCTATGTGCCCTTTCTGGTGCTGGACAACGGCGACACCTTGCACGAAGGCCCGGCCATTGTTCAATACCTGGCCGACCTGGCCCCCGAGAAGAACCTGGCGCCCGCCAACGGCACGGTGGCCCGCTACCACCTGCAGGAATGGCTGAACTTCATCAGCACCGAGGTGCACAAGGGCTTCGGCCCCTTGTTCAATCCTGCAACGCCAGAGGATTACAAGCCCCTGGTGCGCGCCAATCTGCTCAAGCGCCTGGCCTGGGTCAACGAGCAACTCGCCAACAAGAGCTATCTGATGGGCGACCAGTTCACCGTGGCCGATGCCTACTTCTTCACGGTCACGGGCTGGGCCCAGTTTGTGGGCCTGGACATC
Source organism: Comamonas sp. GW821-FHT11H03 (assembly GCF_058807955.1). Taxonomy (NCBI): domain Bacteria; kingdom Pseudomonadati; phylum Pseudomonadota; class Betaproteobacteria; order Burkholderiales; family Comamonadaceae; genus Comamonas; species Comamonas sp. GW821-FHT11H03. The sequence continues at coordinate 4,370 of NZ_JBXARF010000009.1, read as the reverse complement.
TCCGAGCTTGAGAACATCCAGGCCTACCGCGAGCGCATTCTGGCGCGCCCCGCAGTGCAGGCGGCCATGAAGGCAGAAGGCTTGCTCAAGTAAGTTCTTCGACACCCATGCAAACTCAAAAGCTCGGTACCCACCGAGCTTTTTTCATCTGGAGTTCTGCATGACCTCATTGTTCGACTCGATTGAAGCGGGCAGCCTGCGCCTGCCCAACCGCATTGCCATGGCACCGCTGACGCGCAACCGCGCTCCCGACGCGATACCGACGCCGCTGATGCAAACCTACTATGTCCAGCGCGCCTCTGCCGGCCTGCTGATCAGCGAAGGCACGGCCATCAGCCACCAGGGACAGGGCTATGCCGACGTACCCGGTCTGTACGGCCAAGAGCAGCTGCAGGCCTGGAAGAAAGTCACCGATGCCGTGCATGCCAAGGGCGGGCGCATCGTCACCCAGCTCTGGCATGTGGGCCGCATCTCCCACACCGTGCTGCAGCCCGAGCTGCAGGCACCGGTCGCGCCGTCGGCGCTGACGGCCCGCTCCAAGACTTTTGTGATCGACCGCGAGACGGGACAAGGCCAGTTTGTCGCCACCTCGGCGCCGCGTGCACTTGAGCAGCAGGAGCTGCCGGGCATTGTTCACAGTTTTGCCACCGCCGCGCGCGAGGCCGTGCAGTCGGCGGGCTTCGATGGCGTGGAGCTGCATGCAGCCAACGGCTATCTGCTCGACCAATTCCTCAAGACCGGCACCAACCAGCGCAGCGACGACTACGGCGGCAGCATCGAGAACCGGGCCCGTCTGGTGCTGGAATGCGTGCGCGCCGTGGCCGATGCCATCGGTGCCGGCAAGGTCGGCATCCGCATCTCTCCGGTCACGCCGGCCAACGACATCGTGGACGAAAACCCGCAGGCGCTGTTCGAGTATCTGGTGCGCCAGCTCGCGCCGCTGGGCCTGTCCTATATCCACGTGATCGAAGGCGCAACCGGCGGTCCGCGCGAGCTGGCGGATCGTCCCTTCGACTACCAGGCACTCAAGCAGGCCTATCGCTCAGCGGGCGGCAAGGGCGCCTGGATGGTCAACAACGGCTATGACCGCCAGCTGGCGACGCGCGCGGTGGAAAGCGGCTATGCAGATATCGTGGCCTTCGGCAAGGCCTATATCTCCAACCCCGATCTGGTGCACCGTCTGCGCGACGATCTGCCGCTCAATGCCTGGAACAGCGAACGCTTCTACGGCGGCGGGGCCGACGGCTATACCGACTACCCTGCGCTCGCCAGCCAGTAAGCGCGATCGGGCTGCAGGCCCTGTCGACGCTTGCGCCAGCAGCTGTTGAACGAAAGAAAAAAGCCCGGTGCAGGACAGCATCCGGGCTTTTTTGTGGGCGTGCTCCGCCTGAGGATCAGGCCTGTTCGAGCAACTGCTGCTTGTGGCCCGGCAAAGCCGCCTGGGCAGGCGCCATACCGGGATGTGCGGCAGTCCTGGGGCTGCGCTGGACGGCATGCAGCGCGCCGCCGGCCAGCTTGAACTGGCTGACCAGTTGCGCCAGTCGCGCCGCCTGCTCGCGCAGCGATTCTGCGGCGGCGGCAGACTCTTCCACCAGTGCCGCATTCTGCTGGGTCATGCGGTCGATATCGCCCACGGCCTGGTTGACCTGGCTGATGCCCAGCGACTGCTCGCTGGACGCCGCCGTAATCTCGCCAATGATGTCGCCCACACGCTGTGCGCTGTCCACGGTCTCCTGCATGGCCTTGCCTGCGCTCTCGACCTGGCGCGCGCCCACATCCACGGTCTGCACGCTGGTGTTGATCAACGACTTGATCTCGCTGGCAGCCTGGGCCGAACGCTGGGCCAGGCTGCGCACCTCGGCCGCCACCACGGCAAAACCGCGGCCCTGCTCGCCGGCACGGGCCGCTTCCACAGCGGCATTCAGCGCCAGGATATTGGTCTGGAAAGCAATGGAATCAATCAGGCCGATGATGTCGCCGATCTTGCGGCTGGAGGCCGAAATCTCCTGCATGCTGTTGACGGCCTGGCCGACGATCTGGCCGCCCTGCACGGCCGTCGAAGAGGCCGAGGCCGCCAGCTGGTTGGCCAGCTGCGAAGACGATGCGGTCTGCTGCACCGTGGCCGTCAGCTGAGCCAGCGACGCGACGGTTTCCTGCAGATTGCTGGCCGTCTGTTCGGTGCGGCCCGACAGATCCTGATTGCCTGTGGCAATTTCCTGGCTGGCGGTGGCGATATTGCCGCTGGCATCGCGCACCTGGGCCACCGTGGTGCTCAGCGATTGCTGCATCTGGTCCAGCGCACGCTGCAGATCCGTCAGCTCATCCTTGCCGCTGACCTCGACCTTGTGCGACAGATCGCCGCCGGCAATCGTCAGTGCCATCTGACGGGCCACTTCAAGCGGACGGCAGATGGACAGCATGTTCAGCAAAGTCAGCGGAATCACCACCACCAGCGCCAGGATCACGGCCGCCACAAACATCCAGCGTGTCATGTCGGCCACGTCGCGCTCGGCTGCGGCCAGTGCATTGGCCTGCTGGCGCAGCAAGTTGTCCAGCTGCGCCAGCAGCTTGTCGGCCTCCATGACTTCGGCCAGAGCCTTGCCGCTCATGCGGTTGGCTGTGGTGGCCGAGTCATAGCCACCGGCTTCCAGCTGGCGCGCCACAGGCTCGAAGAGCTTTCGATAAGCGTCGATGTGCCCAATGATGCTCTTGGTCAGCTGTGCGTCCTGCGCGTTCGGGTCGGTCACGAACTTGCCCAATGTCACCTTGGATTTGTCGATGAACATGACCCATTGCTGATAGGCCTTGCGCACCTCTTCGGGCTTTTCGTACTGGATGACCATGTCCTTCTCGCTGGAGCGGATGCCACCCAGCTCGGTGCGCAGTTGCGCCATATGGCCCGATTTGACAAAGGCGTTGCTCAAAAATTCCTGGCTCATGTCCTGGATGCGGAACATGCCCAACATCCCAGCACCCCCCAGCAAGCCCAGCAACACCATCACCACACCAATGGCGCCCATCATGCGCGTGCGGATGGTGAAGCCCCGCATCATTTCCAACAGACTCATGAATCTCTCTCCACTTTGAACGACTGGCATTGTCGGGCCAGAACTTGCAAATTGTTTCAGATTGTCACCGGCATCCAAAAAAACCCGTGACTGCGATGCCCAAGCCATGGCGATCTGCAATATGACAAGTTCTTATCGGCAGTCTTTGCGGCTTATCAACCCTGCCGGCTTCATGTCTTATCAAAGGCTTGACCTTGCCATGATGTTAGGGTTAACCATTCAAGACATGGAGTCCGCCAGCCCGGTCGACTCACCTTCTGAAGGAGCCATCCATGCAACAAGTTTTTGAAGTTCAAGGCATGACCTGCGGCCACTGCGAACGCGCCGTCACCAATGCCATCCAGGGCGTCGATGCCCAGGCGCAGATCAAGATCGATCGCACCGCCAATCGAGTGGAAGTCGAAACCGGCGCCAGCCGCGAGGCCGTGGCAGCCGCCATTGCCGAAGAGGGCTACAAGGTAGCCTGAGCGCAGCCTCTCCCACCGCGCCAGCACCTCATGCAAGCCGCCAGAAGGCCGCTGGCGCTTTTTTTCAGGATCATCCATGCCCAACCACCCAGCGACACAAAAAATCGCTCAGAACTGGCCTGTCGTCATCGGCGAGGCCGCACGCCGCGCCGGGGTTTCTGCGCGCATGGTGCGTCACTACGAGTCACTGGGCCTGCTGCCACCCGTGCACCGTACCGACAGCGGCTATCGCCAGTACACCGAAGCCGATGTGCATGCGCTGCGCTTCATCCGCCGCGGGCGCGATCTGGGCTTTTCCATGGACGAGATCGCCACCCTGCTGGGCCTGTGGCAGAACCAGGGCCGTGCCAGCAGCCAGGTCAAGGCCATCGCGCAAAAGCACATTGCCACTCTGACCGAGCGTATCGCCGCCATGCAGTCCATGCAGCGCACGCTGCAGACTCTGGTGCATTGCTGCCATGGAGATGACAGGCCTGACTGCCCCATCCTCGACGACCTGGCCAGCGCGGACACCGACCTGACGCCGGCCCATCACGAACCCAGGGCTCCCACTCCGAGAAGCCGGCGCAGGGCAGCGGCCTGAGGCGGCTCAAGGGTTTCACGTGAAACCATCGCCCCCCAGCAGGGCAGCGTCAACAATGAGACATGTTGCACTGCAGCAAGTACTGCAGAATACTCTGTGCGATGAATGCGGTTGCTCTCATTCATTTTTTAAATCACTCAAGCACAAGCATTGCCGACGCGATGCAGGAGACAAACCATGAGCACCAGAGACATCTTCGTTGTCAGCGCCGCGCGCACGGCCATCGGCACTTTTGGCGGCAGCCTCAAGGAC